>NZ_JBFAHJ010000045.1:0-77083 GCF_040654115.1 Nonomuraea sp. NPDC050786 | reverse complement strand
TGAAAACCCACACCACCTACAACCAAGCAACCGCATGGTCGCACCGGCAACACGACTTCGCCGCTTGACATTCCAGGTCCAGGGATGTCTGACCCATCTCTGATAGAGATGACAGTCATCGCTGATCATCGCTTCAAGAGAGGAAGAGCGGGCGCCCGCACGCCGTTGCAAGCCCTCGACGACCGGAGAACCCGGCGTCGAACCGGCTCTGAGAGGCACCTATGACTTCCTCCGTTGATCTGCGGACTCCCCGGCAAGCCGCGCTGTCCGGCCGGCTCGTCCTGCTCCTGGCCGTCGCCACCGGGATGACCGTCGCGAACCTGTACTACGCGCAGCCCCTGCTCTCCTCGTTGAGCGCCTGCTTCGGGATCGGCACGGCAGCCGCCGGCGGGCTCATCACCGCGACCCAGGTCGGCTATGTGGCGGGCATGCTGCTGCTCGTCCCGCTCGGCGACCGCATCGAGAAGCGCCGGCTGGTCGTGACCTTGCTGTCGGTCACCGCGCTGGCGCTGGTGATGGCGGGCACCGCCACCGCGTTCCCCGTCCTCCTTGCCGCCTCCTTGATCGCCGGAGGGACGTCGGTCGTCGCCCAGATCCTCGTCCCGTTCGCGGCCGGCCTCGCCCCCGACCACGCCCGCGGGCGCGTCGTCGGCCGGGTGATGAGCGGCCTGCTCACCGGCATCCTGCTGTCCCGCACCCTGAGCAGCCTGGTCTCCCAGGTCGCCGGGTGGCGCGTCGTCTTCCTGGGCTCGGCCGTCCTGATGGCCGTGCTGGCCCTGGCGCTGCGCTCGGCCCTGCCCCGCCACGCCCCGAGCACGGATGTGTCGTACGGGCGGCTGCTGCACTCCACCGCACGGCTGGTGCGCACCCACCCGCAGCTGGTGCGGCGCGGCCTGTACCAGGCGGTCATGTTCGGCGTGTTCAGCGCGTTCTGGACCACGGTGTCGTTCGTGCTGACGGGCCCCGGCTTCCACTACTCCGGGTTCGGCGTGGGCATGTTCGCGCTGGTCGGGGCGGCCGGAGCGGGGGTGGCGCCGTTCGCGGGACATTGGGCCGACCGTGGGCTGGTGCGCCCGATGACCGGCGTGGCGTTCGCCGCCGCCGCGCTGGCGTCCGCCCTGGCCGGACTCGGCGGGCACAGCGTCATCCTGCTGGCCGTCGCCGCCGTCCTGCTCGACATGGCGGTGCAGACCACCCTCATCCTGGGCCAGCACACCATCTACCGGCTGGACGAGGGCGCGCGGGCCCGGCTCAACAGCGTCTACATCGCCACGTTCTTCGCCGGAGGGGCCATCGGCTCCCAGGCCGGGTCGATCATCTTCCACGCCTACGGCTGGACCGGCGTGGCCGTCCTGGGCGCGGTGCTCCCCGTCCTCGCCCTGCTCTACTGGGCGACCGAAAAAACCCCAAAGCACCAGTAACTTGCGCATTAGGGTGCTGAACACATCCTGGATGCGGTCGAACTCACCGCGCAGTAGCGCCAGATCGTACGGCTGGCGGCACAAAGGCTTCGCAACCGAGAGATCGCCGAGCAGAATGGTCCTGCCCGTGTGGCGCCGTCCATGATCGGGATGTCAACGCCGCGATCAACATTCTCGCCGCCGGACGGGCGGAGAGACGAAATGCCTGTGGAGGGCCGGTAAGACCACCGCTCGCGGCGGCACGGTCAACGCGATGCCGACACGTACGCCGCGAAGGCGGCCACCCAGCAGGGCGGCGAGTTCCTCCGCGACGCCCTGCGCTCCTGAGCCCGGAATCCAACCATCCGAACCGCGCGTACCCCTGATCAAGGAGCCCAGGGTGGGCGCGAGCGCCGTCGAGGTCGAAGGCGCCTCCCACGCCGTCGCGGTCTCCCGTCCCAAGGACGTGGCCGGCCTGACCCTCGAGGCGGTCCGGGCCACCGCGGCCTGACGTGCCGCTTGCGACGGGCGTCAGGTGATGTGCCGGAGCAGCGCCGCTACCGCCGGCGGCGCCTCTCCCCGGGGCCGGACGACCATGACCTTCCAGCGGGGCGCGTGCTGGGCGAAGCGGTGGACGGCCAGGTCCGGGAATCTCGCCGCGATCGACTCCGGCATGATGCACACCCCCAGGTCGTGGCGTACGAGCTCGGACGCCGCCACGATGTCGTTCACCTCGAACGTGGTGGTGCGCTCGACCAGGGCCGCGCGGAACGCCTGATCGACCGAGTGCCGGATCGCCCAGCCGGGCGAGAAGTCGACCAGGGGCAGCCGGGCCGCGTCGGCCAGCGTCACCGGCCCGGCGAACTGGCGCCCGGCCGAGGCCACCAGCACCATCTCCTCCCGGGACAGCAGCCGGGTCTCCAGGCCCCGCTGCTGCTGGCGGTCGAGCGCGACCACCGCCAGGTCCACGGCGCCCTCCCGCAGTGCCTGCCGGATGTCGACGACCGCCGCCTGGCGCAGACGGACCACGACGCCGGGATGCTCCTCGCGCAACCCGGCCAGCGCACGATGCAGGCCGGCCCAGACGCCCTGCATCGTGCCGACCGTGACCCGTCCCCGGAGCTGGCCCCGTACGCCGTCGACCGCCGCCCTGGCCTGCTCGGCCGCCCGCAGCGCCGCCCGCGCCGCCGGGATGAACGCCTCGCCCGCCGGGGTCAGGGCCACGCGGTGGGTGGTGCGGTCGAACAGGGGAGTCCCCAGGTCGCGTTCGAGCGCGCGTATCGTGCTCGAGACGGCCGACTGGACGACGTGCAGACGCTGCGCCGCCGCCGTGAACCCGCCCTCCTCGGCGACCGCGACGGCCACCTCCATCTGCCGCAGATCCAAACGCCCTCCCGGCCATCTACGTGGGAGATGACTCTTCCCTCTGATTATCGCCGTCGTCTGGGTCTTCCAGTCGGTGGCCGGCCTGTCGTACGACAACTCAGGAGCTTGACTAGAGCAGCATTTACACCTGCGGTGCCATGGCATTACCCGCCACGGGTAAGTAACCATGTCGCGGGGAATGCGGCGGTGGCCATGCGTGCCATCCCGATAGCCAGGTCAAAAAGCCGAAAGATTACGTAACGCATCATCGGCGACTTCCTTGAGTCAGGTGAACTGGATGCTATGGAGGCGATGACCCGATCTCGTGCGGGGAACCTCCCGCTCGAGCTCACCAGCTTCGTCGGTCGCAGGCACGAAATAGCCGAGGGCAAGCGCCTGCTCGCGACCGGCCGGATGGTGACGCTCACCGGTGTGGGCGGAGTGGGCAAGACCCGCCTGGCGCGCCGGATCGCCGCGGAGATGTCGCGGGAGTTCCCTGACGGGATCTGGCTGGTCGACCTGGCCCCGCTGACGGCGGGGGACCTCCTCGCGGACACCGTCGCCGACGTCGTCGGATGCCCCCAGCCGGACCTGGCCTCGCTCGCCGAGTACCTGCATGACAAGCGGTCGTTGCTCGTGCTGGACAACTGCGAGCACCTGCTCGGCCAGTGCGCCGCCCTGGCGGGCGACCTGCTGGCCATGGCCCCCGGCCTACGCATCCTGGCCACGAGCCGGCAGGCGCTGCACCTCACGGGGGAGCGGATCCTCGACGTCCCGCCGCTGACCGTGCCGGAGGCGGCCGAGGCGACGATGGACGACGTCCTGCAGAACGAGGCCGTGAGGCTGTTCGAGGATCGCGCCACCTCCGTCGTGCACGACTTCCGGGTCAACGACGCCAACGGCGCGACGGTGGCGGAGCTGTGCCGGCGGCTGGAGGGCATCCCTCTGGCCATCGAGCTCGCCGCGGTGCGCGTGCAGATCCTGTCCGTGGAGCAGATCCTCGAGCGCCTCGCCAACCGGTTCCGCCTGCTGACGACCGGGCCCACCACCGCGCCGCCGCGGCAGAAGACGTTGCGGGCGCTGCTGGACTGGAGCTATGACCTGTGCTCCGCCGAGGAACGGGCGCTGTGGGAGCGGCTGTCGGTCTTCTCCGGCGGCTGCCGCCTGGAAGCGATCGAGCATGTGTGCTCGGGGGACGGGATCGCCCCCGAAGGCGTGCTCGACGTGCTCGGCCGGCTGGTGGACAAGTCGATCGTGCAGCGCCGCGGGCGGGACCGTTTCGGGATGCTGGACACCCTGCGCCAGTACGGGCTGGAGCGGCTCGCCGCTTCCGGCCAGGACAGACCACTCCGGCTGCGCCACCGCGACTGGTGCCGCGGGCTGGCCGCGCAGGCCGAGGCCGAGTGGTTCGGCGAGCACCAGATGGACTGGCTGGGCCGCCTCAGGGAGGAACAGGGGAACGTGCGGACCGCGCTGGAGTTCTGCCTGAGCGAGCCGGGGGAGGCATGGGCCGCGCTCGAGATCGCCGGCGCGATGTGGAGCCACCGGCTTTCGTGGAGCTCCCCGAGCGAAGGCCATCACTGGCTGGAGCGGGCGCTGGCACAGGAGGCCGACGCCGGCAGCGTACGGGCCAAGGCCCTGTGGGTGGACGCGTGGCTCGTGCTGCTGCGCGGGGAGGCGGAGGCGGCCAAGCCGCTGCTGGAAGAGTGCCGGGAGCTGGCGGCCCGGCTGGGCGACGAGGCCCAGCTCGCCGGCGCGGTCCACATCACGGGGTTCGCCACGTTGCTGGCCGGCGACTTCGCCCGGGCCTTCGAGCTCCTGGAAGAGGCCCTGGCCCGGCGGCGCGCCCTGGGCCATCGGGGCAACGCCTGGGTGGCGCTCTTCCAGCTGGCCATGACCGCCGTCCTCATGGGCGATCGGCGTTCCGGAAAGCTCTGCGAGGAGGTCCTGGAGCGGGCCGAGCAGGCGAACGCCGAATGGTCGGTCTCGTACGGGCTCTGGGTCGTGGCTCTGGACCGATGGCGGCAGGGCGCGTACCGGCCGGCCCTGGGCATGATGCGGGACGCCGTCCGGCTGAAGCTGCGCTGCAATGACCACCTGGGCCTCGCCCAGTGCCTGGAGGGGCTGGCCTGGATCCTGGCCGACGACGGGCAGCACGAGCAGGCCGCGCAGATGCTGGGCGCGGCCCACATGGTCTGGCGGTCGATCGGGACGTCACTGCCGGGGCTCGGCCACCTGGCGGGCCTGCACGACCGGTGCGAGGCCGTCGTCCGGCAGCACCTCAAGGACGCGGCGTTCAAGGCGGCCTTCGACCGCGGCTCGGAGTTCAGTCTCGACCAGGCCGCCGCGTGCGCGCTGGACGAGAAGCTCACCCGGCCCGCGGAAGCCCTCCAGCCCGAGTCCGACGTCACCTCGATCCTCACCCGCAGAGAGCGGGAGATCGCCGAACTCGTCGCCCAGGGCCTGAGCAACAAGCAGATCGCCGACGCCCTGGTCATCTCGCAGCGCACCGCCGAGTGCCATGTGGAGAACATCCTGCGCAAGCTGAACTTCACGTCCAGGTCGCAGGTGGCCAAGACGTGGACCGCGCGCCAGGCCGGTTGAGGCGCCGTGATGACCAGGCCGGGCTCGGCGAGCGTCCCCGATCCGCTCATCCGGATCAGGGGGCTGCGCAAGCACTTCGGCGGCATCCGCGCGCTGGACGGCGTCGATCTCGAACTCCACCGCGGCGACATCCTGGCCCTGCTCGGCGCGAACGGCGCCGGCAAGTCGACACTGATCAAGATCCTGGCCGGGATCCACCCGGCCGACGGCGGAGAGGTGACCGTGGCCGGCCACCCGCTGGGCAGCCGGGCCGCCGCCGCTCGCATGGCGTTCATCCACCAGGATCTCGGCCTCGTGGCGTGGATGACCGTCGCGGAGAACGTCGCACTCGGCGCCGGATACGCCCGGCGCGGCGGCCTCATATCCTGGCGCGCGGTGGACGACCGCTGCCTGGACGCCCTCCGGATCGTCGCCTGTCACCTCGACCCGGACGAGCCGGTCGCTCACCTGACGCGCGCGGAGCGCTCGCTCGTGGCCATCGCCCGCGCGCTGGCCACGGACGCCAGGATCGTCGTGCTGGACGAGCCGACCGCCTCCCTGCCCGTCGCGGAGCGCGGCCGGCTCTTCGACGTCCTGCGCAGGCTCCGCGACCGCGGTCACGGCATCCTCTACGTCACCCACCGGCTCGACGAGGTCTACCGGATCGCCGACCGGGTCGCCGTCCTGCGCGACGGCCGCCTCGTCAGCCAGGGCCCGCTCGCCGGGCGCGATCCGGCCGGCCTCGTACGCGACATCGTCGGACCGGAGGGCACCCGCCACCGGCGCCACCTCCGCACACCACGGGAGGTCCTCCTCCGCCTGGAGGACGTGCGCACCGGCCAGGCCGGCCCGGTCGGATTCGCCCTCCGGGGCGGCGAGGTGCTCGGCCTCGTCGGGCTCGCGGGCGCCGGGCACTGGGAGATCGGGCGCGTGCCGGCCGGCGCCCGCCCCATGCTGTCCGGCCGCATGCTGCTCGGCGGCCGCCCGTACCGGCCGGCCTCGATCGCGGCCGCCGCCCGCGCGGGCGTCGGCCTCGTCACCGGCAACCGGCACGAGGAAGGGGCCGCGGAGAACCTGAGCGTACGGGAGAACTTCCTGGCCAACCCAGGGACGCGCGGCCGATCGCCGCTGAGCCCGCTGAGCCCGCGCCGCGAGCGCGCCGAGACGGCCGAGCTCATGGCGCGCCTGCACGTCCGCCCGGCGGACGCGGAGGCGTCCTTCGGCGATCTGTCAGGCGGCAACCAGCAGAAGGTGCTGATCGGGCGCGGGCTCAGGGACCGCCCCCGTCTCCTGGTCCTCGAGGAGCCCACGGCCGGCGTCGACGTGGGCGCCAAGGCGGAGATCCACCGGCTGCTCGACGAGGCCCTGGCGGGCGGGATGGCCGCGCTCCTCGTCTCGGCCGACTTCGAGGAAGTCGTGAACATGTGCGACCGCGCCCTGGTGTTCGCGCGGGGAGCGGTGACCGCCGAGCTGAGCGGTGCCGCCCTCACCGCCTCCGCCCTCGCCCGCGCGGCCACGACCTACGGGACGGGCCGTTGCTGATCAACGATCCCGCGCGCCGGCGCCGGTTCTCCGCCGACCGGCTGATCGGCGGCTACGGACTGCTCGTGCTGGCCGCCGTCCTGTTCGCCGTGTTCGCGCTCGCGCTGCCGGACACGTTCCCCACCATGGCCAACCTGACGGCCATCGTCTCCGCCTATTCGATCACCGCGATCCTGGCGCTGGGCGCGATGATCCCCATCGTCACGGGACACTTCGACCTGTCCATCGGGTACGGCCTGGGGCTGGGGCATGTCATGACCCTGCTCCTCGTCGTCAACGCCGGATGGCCGTGGCCCCAGACCTGCCTGGCCGTGCTCGCCGGCGGAGTCGTGGTCGGCATGACCAACGGCCTGCTGGTGGAGTTCGTCCGCATCGACTCGTTCGTCGCGACGCTCGGCACCGGCAGCGTCCTGTACGCGATCACGGGCTGGGTGACCCATGGCGCCCGGATCTTCCCGGGCCCCCAGGGCCTGCCGGCGGGCCTGACCGGCCTGTACGAGTCGACCTTCCTCGACGTGCCCCTGCCCGCCTTCTACGTCCTCGCCCTGGCCGCCGTGCTCTGGCTCATGCTGGAACGCCTCGCCGTGGGCCGCTACCTCTACGTGATCGGCTCGAACCCGCGAGCGGCGGAACTGGTCGGGATCCCGATCCGCCACTACGTCATCCTCGCCTTCGCGATCTCCGGCCTGGTGACCGGCTTCGCCGGGATCCTGCTCGCCGCCCAGCAGCAGATCGGCAACCCGAGCGTCGGGCTGGACTACCTGCTGCCGGCGTTCGTGGCCGCCCTGCTCGGCTCCACCACGATCAGGCCCGGGCGGCCGAACCCGTGGGGCACGGTCGTCGCCGTCGCGGTCCTGGCCATCGGGCTGTCCGGCATCAGCCAGCTGGGGGCCGACTTCTGGGTGACCCCCCTGTTCAACGGCATCACCCTGCTGATCGCGGTCGGGCTGGCCGGCTACTCCGCGCGGCGGCGGGCGCACGCCCGTACCCAGTGAGGAGGCGGCTCATGAACCTCCTCCGGGCCGCCGCGGCGCTGGCACTGGCCGCCGTGGTCGCGGGCGGCTGCTCGCGCGCCTCGGAGCATCCCGCCCCGGGCCGGACCCCCTCGGCGAGCCCGTGCCCCGGCGTGGCCGGCGCCGCCGCGCGGGAGGTCGCGCGGGCCGAAGCGGTGGACGTGCCCTGGACCGGCCCCACGAGCGGGCCGCGGGCCGTTCCCGGCAAGAGCGTCGTGTTCGTCGCGTCGACCATGACCAACCCCGGCGTGGCCGGCGTCGCCGGCGGGATACGGGACGCCGCGCGCTCCGTACGATGGAGTTTCCGGGCGATCGACGGCCAGGGCACCCCCGCCGGGATCCGGGGGGCGATGGGGCAGGCGATCGCGCTCCGGCCGTCGGGGATCGTCATCGGCGGGTTCGACCCCAACTCCGTGGCCCTGCAGGTCAGGCAGGCCAACGCCGCCGGCATCCCGCTCGTGGGCTGGCACGCGACCAAGTCGCCCGGCCCCAGCGCGCGTCCCAAGCTGTTCACCAACGTCACGAGCAGGGTGGAGGACGTCGCGAGGATCAGCGCGTACTGGATCATCGCCAGGTCGAACGGCGCCGCCGGCGTCGTCGTCTTCACCGACTCCTCGATCCCGTTCGCGGAGAACAAGTCCCAGCTCATCGCTAAGACCCTGCTGAGCTGCTCCGGCGTCAAGCTGCTCTCCTACGAGAACATCCCGCTCCCCGACGCGGGCAGCCGCATGCCGCAGGCGGTCTCGTCCCTGCTGGCCCGGTTCGGCGACCGCTGGACGCACTCGGTCGCGATCAACGACCTCTACCTCGCCGACGCCGCTCCGGCGCTGCGCGACGCCGGCCGGCCGGGCGGCGGGCCGCCCTACTCGATCGGCGCCGGGGACGGCGATCCGTCGGCGTTCCAGCGGATCCGCGACCGCCAGTTCCAGCAGGCGACCGTGCCGGAGCCGTTGAACGCGCAGGGCAGCCAGATCGTCGACGAGCTGAACCGCGCGTTCGCCGGTCGCCCGCCGAGCGGCTACGTGTCGCCGGTGCACCTGACCACGACGGAGAACGTGAACGGCGCCACGTCCTGGGACCCGCGCGGCTACCGCGAGGCCTACCTGCGGATCTGGCGGGGCTAGCACAGGGCTGGGACGGGTCTCAGGACGCGGGGCGGGCCCGCGCGGGCCGGACCGCGTACATGACGGCGCGGCCGGTCCCGAGCCGCGCCCCTTGGCGGAAGGCCGACGCGAACGCCGCTCTCCCGAGAGCGCGGCGGGCCTGGCTCGCGCACCGTACGTGCGATGCCGCGTGATAGCAGAGCCGCTCGGGCGAGGCGCCCGCCGCCTGCCACAGCGCGTGCGCCGCCCCCAGCAGCTCGGCGGCCCTCTCGTGCTCCTGCCGGGCGCCGGCGCACCAGGCCAGCACCTCCAGGCACTGGACGAGGCACCACCGGTCGTTGCTCGCCCCGGCGAACTCCGTGGCCGCCGTCACCACGGCCTCGGCCCGCGCGCAGTCGCCCAGGTTCCACCACGCCATGCCGAGGACGAGCTGGGCGTACGAGCGGGACACCAGGGAGTGATGGGACTCGCACAGGTCCAGCATCTCCTCGCCGAACTCCGCGGCCAGGCCGGGTTCCTCGCCCGAGCTGTACGCGGCGGCGAAGTAAAGGCTGAACATGACCCCGTCCATGTCGTGCAGGGCCCGGTGGAGGGCGAGGGACTCCCGGAGCAGCGCGAGACCGCGCCGGCTGTCGCCGCTGGAGAAGGCCGCCACACCGGCGGTCCGTATGGCGTACGGCAAGATGTCCTCGTTCCCCGGCCGCCGGGCGATCATGTGGCACTCCTCCAGCAGCGGCAGGGCCGCGTCGACGTCGCCCTGGCGCAGGGCGAGCATGCTGTCCACCCACAGTGCCGTCGCCCGGGCGCGGCCGGCTTCCGGCACCGCGTCCAGGCCGCGCTCAATCCAGTAGCGGCCCTCGGTGAGCGCGCCGGAGACCAGCCAGAAGCACCACAGCGCCGACGCGGTCTCCAGCCCGGTGCAGGCCAGCGGCGGCTCGCTCAGGCACGTCTCGAGGGCCCCGCGCACGTTGGGCAGCTCGTGCCGGAGCAACCAGTACCGCTCCAGCTGGTCGGGGACCAGCTGGTCGACCCGGTGCGTCTCCGCCAGCTCCCGGTAATGGCCGACGAAACGCCCGCGCATCAGCTGCCGCTCGTCGGGCGTCAGCTGTTCGGAGCCGTACGCGCGCAGGCTCTCCGGCATGCGGAAGCCGGTCTCCTCCCGGACCAGTACCGACTTGTCCACCAGCCCGCCCAGGAGGTCGAGCACGTCGAGCCGGTCGATGCCCGCACCGGAGCAGACCTCCTCGGCGGTGTCCAGATCGGCTCCGCCGGGGAACATCGACAGCCGCGCCCACAGCCGCTGCTCCTCGGCCGAGCAGAGCCGGAAGCTCCAGTCCATGGTCGCGCGCAGCGTCTGGTGCCGCGGCAACGCGGTGGGGGCGCCGGCGGCCAGCACGTCGAAGCGCTCGTCCAGCTCGTCCGCCAGCCGCTCCAGCGACAGGGTACGCAGCCGCGCCGCGGCCAGCTCGATCGCCAGCGGGAGCCCCTCGAGGCGCCGCACCAGCCGCACCACGCGCTCCACGTTCCCCGCGTCCAGCGCGAAACCCGGCACGACCTTCGCCGCGCGCTCCAGGAACAGGCGGACCGCGCCGTGCCGGACGGCCTCCCGGACAGTGCGGCCGGTGCCCGACGCCCCTGTCCGGCCGTCCGGGGCGCGGCCGGCTTCTTGGGCAGTGCGGCCGGTGCCCGGCGCCTCCGTCCGGCCGTCGCCGGTTTCCGGGAGTGTGGGGCCGGGGCCGGGGCCGGGAACGGACAGCGGCGGGACTTTCAGCACCTGCTCGCCGTACACGCCCAGGAGCTGCCTGCTGGTCACCAGGACCTGCACATGGGGCGCGCTCCGCAGCAGCCGCTGTACGAAGCGGGCGCAGGCCTCGCCCACGTGCTCGCAGTTGTCCATGATCAGCAGCATGCGCTTGGCCGCCAGGAAGTCCACCAGCACGCCCGTGAGGTCGGGGCTCGCGTCCCGCAGGCCCAGGGCCGCGGCGACCGCGGGTTCCAGCAGGTCGCCGGTCTCCAGGGGGCCGAGCTCGACCACCTCGACGCCGTCGCGGTACCTGTCCCGCAGGAGCTCGGCCATCCGGAGCGCCAGCCGGGTCTTGCCGACCCCGCCCGTGCCGGTCAAGGTGAGCAGCCGCGCCCTTGACAGCGCCTTTCGCGCCGCGGCCAGCTCGTGCCTCCGCCCGACAAACGTCGATTTATCCGTCAAAAGCGTCATAAAGAGCTCCCGGCAAGGCGATCCCCCTGGTCGCCGCCCCAGGCCGCGAGTCGAACCCGAGCTCGCACAGCATTCACCACCCAGGTTATTCCGTGGACCGTGCTTCCGCCGACCGCGCCCGGCTGCGGCGGGTGCACCTTGGGCCCCTGCTGGCCTGCTACACCGTCGCGGTGCGCAAGCCGCTCGGCGAGGCGCTGTCGGGGGCGGGCGTGGTGCTCGCGCTGTGGACGCACTCCGGATCCTGCACCCCGAGGTCGAGCTGGCCGTGGAGCTCCGGCAGAAGCAGCGCGAACGCGAGCGGCAGGCGATCATCCAGGAGCGGGTACGCATCGCGCGCGAGCTGCGCCGCCTGCTGTCACTGCTGCGGATCGAGGACGACGGGGCCCGGCGAGGACGACTACCTACCCATGCCCAGCGTCGAACGCCTGGACCCGCTGATCACCGGCTCGCCGCCGTCATGCGGTGCGAGAATTTTAGAAAGTCCAGAACTGACGGGCGTTCTCCTTGGTCGCGACTTTGACGGGGATCGCCACCGACTTGGCGATGATCTGGCCCCTCGCCGCCTTGATGGCGCCGTCCACCGCCTGCCAGCCCAGCATCCGCGGCTGCTGGGCGACCGTGGCGGTCAGCGTGCCCGCCTGCACCGCCTTGATGCCGTCCGGCGTGCCGTCGAAGCCGACCACCTTGACCTGCTGCCCCGCCTTCGGCCCCAGGGCCTGGGCAGCGCCCAGCGCCATCTCGTCGTTCTCCGCGAACACCCCCGTGATGCCGGGATGACTCCCGATCAGGCTCGCCATGGCCTGACGGCCCTTCTCCCGGTGGAAGTCGGCCCGCTGCTTGGCGACGATTTTGATGTCCGGGTACGCGGCGATGCCCTGGGCGAAGCCCTGGCTGCGGTCGCGGGAGGCGGAGGTGCCGGCGGTGCCCTCGAGCACGACCACCTCGCCCTTCCCGCCGAGCTGCTTGGCCAGCTCCTGCGCGCCCAGCTTGCCACCGGTCACGTTGTCGGAGGTCAGGGTCTGGGCCACGTCGGCGCCGTTGACGGTGCGGTCGGCCGCGATCACGGGGATGCTGAGCTGCCCGGCGGCCTTGACCGCCGGGCCGATCGTGTCGGAGTCGACCGGGTTGACGATGATCGCCTTCACCTTCTGACCGGCGAAGCTCTTGATCTGGTCGGCCTGCTGGGCGGGGTCGTTGTGGGCGTCGGTGACGGTCAGCTTGACCCCGAAGTTCTGGGCAGCCGCCTCCGCGCCGTCTCGGAACTGAACGAAGTAGGGGTTGTTCAGCGTCGACACGGCCATCCCGATATGGAGGTCTCCCGAAGGCTCACGGCCGGCGGACGTACCGCAGGCAGCGAGGCCGAACGCGGCACCGACTATGAGAGTCGCGAGAATTCGCATGATCTTTCTTCTTGTTGGTTCCTGCCCTGCGCCGCAGGGTGCCGACGAGGGCCGCGGTCGCGCCGGTGTCGTAGCCGGCCGCCTGATGCTCCACCGAGGCCAGACGGGTGGCCGGTACGAGCCGGCCCGCCGCGAAACCGCTGGACAGAGTGTATGTGATGAGTCTCACGCCTGCCGAACTCGCGTCGTGAGGACCCGCGGGGAGCCGCCTCAGGCAAGCGGCGGAACGGAGGCGACCGTGATGACGGGACGGTGGGCGGGTCCGGGCACAGGCGCCTCCCGGTTCACGAGATCGGGACGTCGGGCACGGTGCCGAGGCCCTCCGCCTCCAGGGTGATCGACCGCGCCGAGTCGGCGGGCGCGGGGAAGTAGACGTAGCTCCTGTTGACCTCGCCCTTGTCCAGGGTGAGCACGGAGTTCTCCACGAATTCGGTGCTCATCTTCAACGGCAGGTACCGGGCCTGCGTCGCCGGGTCGAGCAGGCTGAACCTGCCGTAGTCGGAGCCCGAGGAGAACGAGTGCGACCCGCCGCTGAACGGCCCCGGCACCGGGACGAACAACTCCGAGCTCTCCAGCACGACGTCGAAGGCCGCCACCAGATAGGCGCCGTCGCGGTAGAACGGGTGGACGTCCACCCGTAGCCGGTCGTTGAAGTGCTTCGCGCTCAGCGAGCCCACCACCGGACCCGCGTCGGCGCGGAAGGGGGCGGGGCCGCGTACCGAACCGCGCACCTTGTCCGCCGACGGGCCGGTCGTGGCGGTCGTGCCGGGCAGGTCCTGCTTGATCCGGTAGGAGATCTCGACGCGGCGGTTGCGGGCGCGGCCCTCGGGGTTGTCGCTGCCGTCCGTCTTGGTGTTGTCGGCGATCGGCTCGCTCTCGCCCTTGCCCGCGGCCCTGTAGACGTAGGCGTCGCCGAGCTTGCCGGCGAGGTACCGGCGCACCGCCTCCGCCCGCTTCACCGAGAGGTCCTGGTTGTAGGCGGGCTCGCCCTTGCTGTCGGTGTGCCCCTCGATGAGGATCGGCGGCTTGGCCGGGTCGGCCCGCACCCGGGTCTCCTCGACCACCTCGTCCAGCACGGCGGCGGCCTTGTCCGACAGATCCGCCTTGTCGAAGCGGAACAGCACGTCTGTGCGCAGCCCGATCGTCTCCTGGGTGCCCTGCTGCTCCGTCGTCTTCTGGGGAGTCTCGATCAGTTCGTTCACGTCGGAGATTTCGGACCAGATCTGGCCCGACGGCGGCACCACGGGCCACTGGAACGTCGAGCCGGCAGCGGGCGTGTCCGTCTCGTCGCGCTGCCTGGCGACGGGCGGCGCGGCGCCGTCGGTGACCGGGACACCGGTGAACGGGGCCATGGCCATGTCCGGCACGATCGAGACCTGCCGGACCCCGGCCGGCAGCGGCGGGAAGTACACCTCGACGGGGTACCGCACGCCGGCGCGGAAGTCGTCGGGATAGTTCTCCGTGGTGGGCGTGCTGTGGCGGGTGCCGAACGCCCTGCCGTCGGCGTCGTTCTCCCGCAGCGTGAAGTAGACCTTCCTGCCGACCGGGTCGAACAGCCGGAACCTGCCGAAGCTCACGCTCTGCGTGGGTAACCCGTCGTAGCCGAAGTCGCCGCTGGAGCCGCCCTCGCCGGTGGCCGTGATCTCCATCTTGAGCACGGTGAGGTCGCTGTTGCGCTCGAGCGCCTTGACCTCCACCTTGAACGGGTTCGAGCCGTGCAGGCCGACCAGCCCTTCCCGTACGAGGGTTCCGGCAGGGGCCGAGCTCGCCGTCGGCGAGCCGGCGGCCGCGGAGGGCGAGGCCGGCGGGGACGCGGGCTGCTGCGGGGGCGTCGTCGCAGTCGCGGTCCGGTTCCCGGCGGTCTGCGGGTGAGCTCCGCACGCGCAGAGCACCGCGGCGGCGAGCAGGAGGACCGTCGTTCGGGGGGTACGCATCGACACAAATCTCCGCGAGGCGATCAAGATCGGTCAGGTGTAGGAATTAGACGCAGGTTCCCACGTTCTTGTTCGCCGCATGTGATCCCCCAGCCGTGGACTCCGGGCCGGACGCGGCGAGAGCACGGTCGCCGGGGTCGTCGCCTGGCGATCGTGCTCTCCGTCCGGGCCGGGGCCCGTGTCCCTCACTGGGGCATCAGGACCTTGTCGACCACGTAGACGACGGCGTTGCTCGTGTGGATGCCGCCACAGACGATCTTGGCGCCGTTGATCGTGAGGTCCTCACCGGAACCCTTCACGGTCAGCTCGCCGCCCTGCAGGGTCTTGAGCGTGGCACCCGACAGGTCGGCCGGCTCCTTCTTGCCCTCCACCACGTGGTAGCTGAGGGCCTTGGCCAGTTTCTCCTTGTCGGCCATGACCTTGTCCCGGGCTTCCTTCGGGATCGCGTCGAACGCCTTGTTGTCAGGCGCGAAGACCGTGATGTCCTTGGCGGAGTTCAGCTTCTCCTCCAGCCCGGCCTTCTTCACCGCCTCCGAGAGCGTGGAGAGCTCGGTGATCTGCGAAAGGGCGGTGCCGACCGGCTTGTCCGCGATGCCGGACAGTTCGCTCTCCATCGCGGAGCAGCCGGGCCCGGACGGGGTCGCGCTGGCGCTCGGCGACACCTCTCCAGGCGCCGGTGAGACCTCGGGCATGCTGGTGGTCTCCTCCGGCGCCGGCGAGGTTTCCGGCATGGACGTATCCGTCGGTTCCGGCGTGGGCGTACGGACGTAAGCATGGGCGACGGTGCCGGCGGTGCTGGCGGTCAGCGCCAGCGCCGCCGCGAGAAGCACTCGTTTCACTGTGATCCCCCCGTTTTCGATCGGTCCCGGGCTCTCGCCTGGGTCCTTCTCCAGTTTCGGGGGCCGTTGAGAACACACAAGTTACATTTCGCCTAAGACGGCACAAAAGTGATATGTCACAACTTTGCGCACCAAGTTGTGTGGCCGGCTTCGCCGCCGGCCCGACCCGCCGGGGACGGGCTCTGTTCGCGCTGCGACCGCCCAGAGCCCGTCGTCTCACTCGGCGTCCGGGGATCTAGCAGGTGGGTGCCACGGCGTCGATCTTGCCGCCGAAGTCGTCCTTGTACACCCTGCGGTAGTCGCCGTCACGGACGACGCGGGTCTCCTTCCTGTCGGGGACGCTGATCCAGTTGATGAAGCAGCCATCGGCGTGGGCGATGAAGGAGCCCACGTTGTCGTGGAGCGCCGGCGGCACGTCCACGTAGCCGTGGTCGGGGCTCCAGCACCACGACGCGCCGGAGTAGTCCCGCCCGCTCCACAGGCAGATGTCACCGGACGCCCTGGAGGCGGGGGCGGCCGCCGTGGCCGGTGGGGCGCAGGCCACCATGGCGAGCGCGATGGCGCCGGCGCCCGTTGCGATCCGCATGCCGCGTGTCGTCGACCTCATTGCCGTGTCTCCTCGTGTTCGTGCGGTACGGGAGAGCCGCCTGAGCAGCTTCGATCACAGCATGTAGCAGATCGAACACGCTCCGCTTCTGCGCGCCGGATAGAAGATCCGGGACCTGCGGTCGGGGAGAACTGGCGACCGGGTCATAGTCAACGCCGGTGGTCAGGTCGGCTTGTGGCGCTGGTAGTGGCGGGCGACGCGGGTGCGGTTGCCGCAGCGGGCGGCCGAGCACCAGCGGCGGCGCGGATGGGTGGGCAGGAACAGCAGCACGCAGTCGTGGGCCTCGCACTGGCGGACCCGGGTGACCGCCGGGTCGGCCAGCAGGCCGGCGGCGGCCTCGGCCAGCCACGCCGCCAGCCGGGCCCCGGGGGAGCCGGTGCGGCGCGGGGTCACCGTGACCGCCTCGCCGTTCCAGGCCAGCTCGCTGATGGCGGGCGCGTCGCGCTGGGCCCGGTTCAGGAACTCCAGATGGCCCGCGGGGGGCCGGCCGGCGGTGCGGGCGTGCTCGACGGCGCCGGCGATGTGCTCGCGTACGGCGTGGACCGCGGCCAGATCGGCGGCGGTGAGCTCGGCGGCGGCGAGCTCTCGGGCCTCGGGGAGCCGGTCGGCCTGCAGGCCCAGCCAGGCGCGCAGGTCGTCGGGCGTGGCCAGGAGGTCGCCGGTGGCCGGGCGGGTGTTGACCAGGTCCAGCGCCAGCGGCTCCCCGGTGAGGGGGACGGGATCGCTCATGTCTCTAATGGTACCAAGCCGGGTTGACCCATTAGGAAGAGATGGGCTATATCTAATGCATCTTCTTGATTGAAAGGCATTAGAGATGTCGATCGCCCGTATCGTCCACCGTCACCTCGACGTCGGCGACGTCCGCGTCTTCTACCGGGAGTCGCTGCCCGACCGGGACGACGCGCCCGTGCTGCTGCTCCTGCACGGCTTCCCGTCCGCCTCGCACCAGTTCCGCCGCCTCATCGACGCCCTCGGCAGCCGCTACCGGCTGATCGCCCCCGACTACCCCGGCTTCGGCCACACCCAGGCCCCCGAGGGCTTCACCTACTCTTTCGACCGCCTCGCCGACGTCATGGAGGGCTTCGTCCAGCGGCTCGGCCTGAGCCGGTTCGCCATGTACGTCTTCGACTTCGGCGCCCCCGTCGGGTTCCGCCTCGCCGAGCGGCACCCCGAGTGGATCGCGGGCCTGGTCGTCCAGAACGGCAATGCCTACGCCGAGGGCCTGTCGCAGGGGGCCCGCGACTTCATCGCGCTGCGCCCCGACATGCCCGGCGCCGAGAAGACGATCCGCGACCTGCTCACGCCGTCCGGCACCCGCTTCCAGTACGAGAGCGGCGTCGCCGACCCCGAACTCCTGGCCCCCGACGGATGGAGCCTCGACCAGCACTTCCTGGACCTGCCCGGACGCAAGGAGGCCCAGGTGGCCCTGGCGTTCGACTATCACACCAACGTCGAGAGCTACGACCGCTGGCAGGCGTGGCTGCGCCGGCACACGCCGCCCACCCTCATCGCCTGGGGCACCGGCGATCCGTTCTTCCCCGAGCCCGGAGCCCGCGCTTACCTGCGCGACGTGCCCGGCGCCGAACTCCACCTTTTCGAAACCGGCCATTTCGCCCTGGAGACCCATCTGGCCGAGATCGCTCCGCTCATCGCGGGCTTCCTCGACCGCGTGTGGTCGGAGAAGCACTGAAAGTGCTGCACCGCGTCTTCACAGGCGCTGACTGGGAGAAATGAGTCGCGTGCTGACCGAACGACAAAACGGCAGCTCATAACGCTTAGTGCGCCAATTGGTTTATGTTTCAGTCATTCCCATTGATGGTGGTCTGTCTGATATATACCCGCTTATGGCAGTAAGTGAGTATTGACGGTGGCGAGGCGGCCGTCGTAGCCTGCGGGTGCATCGAAGCTGATCTTCCTGAGCGATCCGGGGGGGCGCTCGGAAGGTTGTCAATGCGGGGGGCTATAGGTGTTCTTTTCGGCTGTCGTCAAACGTGTAAAAGATAGTGGGAAGACCATATGAGGCGCCCCGCAGTGGCCATTACCGGCGGCGCCGGTTTTCTCGGGTCCCATCTTTGTGAGCGGTTTATGGCCGAAGGTTACCGCATTTACTGTGTCGACAATTTCCTCACGAGCGCGGTCGCCAATGTCGAGCACCTCATGGCCGACGACCGCTTCCGGCTGATCCGCACCGACGTGTCCCAGCACCTGGTGCTGGCGGATCCGGTCGACGCCGTCCTCCACTTCGCCTCGCCGGCCTCGCCCACCGACTACCTCCGGCTGCCCATCGACACGCTCAGAGTCGGCTCCAGCGGCACCTTCAACGCCCTCGAGCTGGCCAAGGAGAAGGGCGCCCGGTTCGTCCTGGCCTCCACGTCGGAGACGTACGGCGACCCGCTGGTCCACCCGCAGCCGGAGACCTACTGGGGCAACGTGAACCCGGTCGGCCCGCGCGGCGTCTACGACGAGGCCAAGCGCTTCGCGGAGGCCATGACCATGGCCTTCCGGCGGGCCTGCGGCGTCGACACCGCGATCCTGCGGATCTTCAACACGTTCGGCCCCAGGATGCGGCCGTTCGACGGCCGCGCGATCCCGACGTTCATCAGGCAGGCGCTGCTCGGCGAGCCGATCACCGTGTCGGGCGACGGCAGCCAGACCCGGTCGATCTGCTACGTGGACGACCTGGTCGAGGGCGTCTTCCGGGTCTTCAACTCGGACCTGGACGGACCCATCAACCTGGGCAATCCGCATGAGATCTCCATGCTCGCCCTGGCCGAGTGGATCAAAGAGCTCACCGGCTCCGCATCGGAGATCACGTTCGTGCCGCGGCCACAGGACGACCCCAAGATCCGCCGTCCCGACATCACGCTCGCGACCACCCGTCTGGGCTGGTCGCCGAAGACGCTCATCGAGGACGGGCTGCGGCACACCATTGCCTGGTTCCAGGAGCATCCGCAGCTCTGGACCGCCGGCAACCTGGCACGCACGGCCTCCTGAGACGACGGGCGGCGGACGACGCACATGAGCACCACTGCGGGGGTCGGCTACACCGACCTGTTCAGACAGGACCGTTCCCAGCCGCATTGGGCCTACGACTACGCGCGGCGCCTGATGGAGCGGCACGGGCCGGAGCGGCGCGTGGTGATCCAGACCAGCATGTCGCCCAGCGGGTGGTTCCACGTCGGCAACTTCCGCGACACGGCCTGCGCGTACCTGGTCCACCGGGCGCTGCGGCGGCTGGGGCGGGACTCGCTGATCCTGCTCAGCTTCGACGATTACGACCCCATCCGTCCCAGCCAGGCCGCGCGCGAGCCCGAGCTGGCCGGGTACGGCGCCCGCCCGCTGGGCGCGGCCACCGAGCGCAGCAGGCGGATCTGCCGCCGCTACATCGCCGAGTTGAAGCGCATGGGCATCTGCCCGGCGGAGGCGGACGCCGACGGCCGCACCCCGCCGGACTCCGACTGGCAGACCCACTACCAGCACGGACGCTACCTCGCCGGCACGTACGTGCCGCTCCAGCGGCGCTACCTCCGTGCCGCGGGCAAGCTCGGCAAGCTCCTCGGGCAGGCGCCCGAGCACCTGTTCAGCGTCTACTGCGAGCAGTGCGGCCGGGGCGGCACCCGTACGCTCAAGCTCGGCCGCGGCGGGGTGCGCTACGCCTGCGACTCCTGCGGCGCCCTCACCACCACGCGGCGCACCGAGCTGGTCAAGCCGGCGTGGGCGCTCGACTGGACGCTGCGCGTCACCCACGAGCGCATCGACTGCGAGCCGGCGGGCCAGGATCACTGCAGCGCGGGCAGCACGATGGACCGCACCCGGGCGATCTACCGCGAGTACCTGCGCGCGCACCAGCCGGTGATCGTGCCGTACGGCCTGGTCCGCCAGTCGAGCGACAGCGGGAAGGTATCGGGCTCGCGCGGCGGCGGCATGACGCTCGCCGACCTCATGCGGGTGATGCCGCCCCGGCTGATCCTCTTCCTGTACGGCAGGCCCAACTGCCTGTCCGACTTCCGCATCAGCCTGGACTTCGCCCCCTTCGTCGCCGCCTACGCCGCCTATGACCGCTTCCTGGCCCAGGTGCGGGCGGGGGAGCGGCGGGCGACGGCGCTGCACGAACTCATCGCCGGCGAGGGTGAGGAGACCGGCCCGCTGCCGGGGATGCGGCACGTGCTCGGGCTGCTCCAGTCCCACTGCTACGACGTGGAACGCGTCATCGCCCTGCTCGGGCCGGCCGCCGCCGAACGGGTGCGCCACGCCCACGCCTGGCTGGCCCGCGACAGCCGCCACTGGATCGACCGGACCTCCGAGGCCGAGCCCGAGGCCCTGCTCGTGGACGGGGACCTGCCGGAACGCTGGACCCGCGCGTCGTACCGGACGCTCTACCTGACCCTGTTCGGCACCGAGTCGGGGCCGCCGCTGCGGCGGCTGGAGGAGATCTTCGGCCGGGCCGGGCTCGTCGCCGCCGTGCGCGCCTACGCCGACCGCGGCGAGCGCCCGCTCCGTGACCGGGTGCTGGCACAGCTCAGGCCGGGTGATGCCGATGCGGGTTGAGATCGTCGACCCCACGGTGCAGCCGGTGCCCGCCGACTGGGAGCTCTTCCGCAAGCAGCAGGGCCTGATCGCGGCCTGGCAGGCGGACGCGCTGACCACGGTCGCCTGGTGCTCCACCCGCTCGATCCGGCTGGGGATCGTGCGGGACGGAGGCCAGGTGGTCGCCCTGTTCACCGGCGAGGTGGCCGGGCTGCCGCCCCGCCGGGGCAGATACGCCGAACCCGGGGCGCTGCCGCCGGCCGGGTGGTTCAACTGCCGCCTGCCCATCGGCTTCACCAGCGGGTTCTCCTTCGCCGCCGAGCTGTCCGAGCGGGACAGGGCCGCCGTGCTCGCCGCGTTCGAGAAGGCGCTGCGCCGCGTGCTGGGCCGGCGCTGCCTGGGCATCGTCTACCGGCAGGTCACCGCGGACCTGCTGCCCGTGGTGGCGCGGCGGTCCCGGCCCCGGCTCACGACCGCGCCCAACACGCTGCTGCGCAACCGCTGGAGCGACATGGACGCGTACTTCGCCGACCTGCCGCGCGACCGGCGGCGCCGGCTACGCAAGATCCACGCCGAGGCAGGAGAGAGCACGCGGGTGCTGGCGGGCGCGGGCGAGATCGACCCCGCGCAGGCCGGCACGCTGGCCCGGGCCACGCTGCGCAAGCACGGCAGCTCCGACGCGCCCCTGCCCGCCCGCTACTTCCACGTGCTCGGCGGCGAGGAAGGCGTGCGGTACTTCGGCCACCTGGACGGGGACCGGCTGCTCTGCTTCGACCTGGCCTTCGACGACGGCCGGCGGCTGGTCACCACGGTGACCGGGGCGCTGGACGTGCGCGACGGAGGCCGCCGCAACCTCTACTTCGACCTCTACCTGCGCGAGATCGACTACATGATCGGGCACGGCCGCGAGGGGTGCGAGTTCGGCAAGGGGATGGCCGAGCTGAAGCAGCGGTTCGGGTGCGAGCTGATTCCCCAGACCGCGGTGCTGGCCGCGTGGTGACCATCCGACATCTTGAGAGGCGAACGACCGTGGAGTTCTCACAGGCGCTCGACGCGCACCTGAAGGCGATAGAGGCCCGCGACCTGGAGGCGTACCTGGCCACCGTCCACCAGGACGCCTCGGTGATCCTGCCGAACGGGACGCTGCTGCGCGGCAAGGAGGCGATCGCCGAGTTCCACACCGCCTGGTTCGGCGACCCGGACTGGTCGCTGCGGGCCGAGACCGTACGGGTGGAGACCCTCGGGGAGGCCGCCTTCGCCCTGCTGTCGGTGGAGTACGACGACCTGGACCCGGAGGGCAAGCCGTACCAGAAGGTCTACTACCTCACCCTGTACTTCACCAGGACCGACGGGCGGTGGCTCCTCGTCCACGACCAGAACACCTTCTGCTGAGATGGCCGGATCGGGGTTCTCCGAGCGAGCCTGGGACCAGGCGTACCGGGCCGCGGTGGCACAGGCGTTCGGCACCGTGCCGTACTACCGCGAGATGTGGGCCGAGGCGGGCGCGCGGCGGGAGGACCCGGCGCCGACGCCGGTGACGCGGCTGGAGGAGGTGCTGGCCGCGCTGTACCCGCTGGGCGCGCCGTACGAGCGGCGGCGGGAGGAGCCGGGCTGGATCGGCGAGCCCGCCGAGCTGCTGGAGGCGCTGCGGCTGACCGGGGCGTACCGGGGTGAGCGGCCGCTGTTCGAGGTGCGCCGGGCCCTGCTGGACTGGCGGCGGGTCGGCAGGGCGCGCTACCACGTCGTGCTCAGCGCGGACGCCGAGGCGGCCGACCCCGAGACCAGGGCGGCCGGGCTGCGCGCCCTGCGCGCCGCGCGCGAGCCCGCCCTGCTGGGCGACCCGGGCCAGCTCGCCGAGCTGCCCGACCACCCGGGCGGGGCACGCCTGCTCGTCCGCCTGCCCCTCACGGACCCCGCCGTCAGTGAGCACGGCGCCCACGAGCACGGCGCCCACGAGCACGGCGCCCACGGGCAGGAAGTGCACGGGCAGGAAGTGCACGGGCAGGAAGTGCACGGGCATGTGGTGCACGACGGCCACCTGGGTTATCTCGGGGGCCGGGACCGGGGCTGCGGCCGGGTCCACGTGAACTGGCGGCGCGTCCACGTCCGCCAGACCCCGGCGGGACCGCTCTTCACCCTGCTGCGACGGCGCCGGCCGACCCTGGTGGGCATCAGCGTGCCGGGCACCGCCCACCTCGCCGTGGAGCGCTGCGCCCGGCACGGCACCCCCGTGCTGGCCGCCCGCGAGGCGGTTGCCGCGTGAGAGGGTCCACGTTCAGCCTCGCGCCGGTCGCCTATCACCTGGCCGGCATCCGCCGCAGGGAACGTCTCGGCCACGAGGCGCAGCTGCGGCTCCAGGCCCAGCGGCTGCGCGCCCTCGTACGGCACGCCTACGCCAACGTCCCCTACTACCGGCGCACGTACGACCCCGCCCGGGTCGAAGCACTGCGTACCGCGCACGACCTGGCCGGCTTCCCGGTGCTGGACCGCATGGACCTGCACCACCACGGAGCCGCCCTGCTCGCGGACGGGTTCACCGAGGCCGACACCCGCTCCGCCACGACCAGCGGCTCCTCCGGCATCCCGATCACCATCCGCAACTCCGAACGCGACCTCGGCTACCTGCGCGCCACCTACCTGCAGGACATGCTCTCCAGCGGCCTGCGTCCCACCGACCGGATCGCCTATTTCCGGGTCAGACCGTTCCTGCGCCATCCGCTCGAACGCCTGGGAGTGCTGCGCAACTTCCACGTCCCGACCGACAGGTCGCTGGACGAGCAGGTGGCCGCGTTCCTGGCGGCCAGGCCGACGTTCCTCGTCGGCTTCCCCAACGTCATCGGCAGCGTGGTGGACGAGCTCAAGCGGCGCGGCATCGCCTACGACGGCGTCAGGACCGTGCTGTTCGGCGGCGAGCGGCTGACTCCGGTCGCCCGCGCGCACATCCTCGACTACTTCGGCGCGGCCCACCAGGAGGTGTACGCCTGCGTCGAGACGTTCACCATCGCCCGCGCCTGCCCCCGGGGCAGCCTGCACCTGCGCACCTCCGACCTGGTCGTCGAGGTCGAGCACGACGACGGCACCGTCTCGGTCGAGGACGGCCGGGGAGAGATCCTCCTCACCAGGCTGCGCGGCCAGGCCATGCCGCTGATCCGCTACCGGCTCGGCGACCGGGTGCACATCACCCCGAACGACTGCGCCTGCGGAGCAGCCCGCACGCCCATCGTGCGCGAGGTGCTGGGCCGCAGCGAGGACCGCATCGCCGACGCCGACGGCCGGCGCTACTACGGGGACTTCCTCACGTACGTGGTCCAGGACTTCCCCGAGGTGACCCGGATGCAGCTGATCCAGCACCGTCCGGGGGCGATCGAGGTGGTGGTCGTGCCCACGGCGGACGCCCGCCACGACCTTACGACCGACATCGAGCAGGCGCTCCGCCGCAGGGCGCCCGGCCTGGAGGCCACCGTACGGACGGCGACCCACATCGCCCCGGAAGCCAACGGAAAGATCAAGATCGTGAAAGTCCACGGAGACCCCGTGCTTTCCGGTGACTCGTCCACAACCTAAGAAAGGTCACTGCCACATGTCGCTGAAAGCAACCATCGACCAGCGCATCGCCGAGCACCTCCAGAGCACGTACACCGATGACCACGCCGTCCGCAAGCTGTCGCAGCACTTCCGCCGCGAGGGCTACGTGAAGCTGCCCGAGTTGGTCCCGCAGTCGCTGTTCACGGAGGTCACCGACGAGGTCCACCGACTGCTCGACCTGCACGAGAAGCGGATCGACATCCACCTGGCCGAGACCGGCAACTCGCCCCGCTACATGAGCACGATCAGCCAGCAGGCCATCGCCAAGGACAGCGAGCTGATCCCGGCCATCTACGAGTCGCAGGCCCTCATGGGCTTCCTGTCGCGGCTGGCGGCGCAGCCCGTCGTGCTCTGCCCGTGGGAGGAGGAGAAGTACATCGCCATCCGCCAGCACAAGAAGGGCGACACGCACGGCTGGCACTGGGGCGACTTCAGCTTCACGGTGATCTGGATCATCGAGGCACCGGAGGCCAAGTACGGCGGCCAGCTCCAGACCGTCCCGCACACCGACTGGAACAAGCAGGACCCGCGCGTCGAGGAGTACCTGCAGGAGCACCCGATCAGGACCTGGGGCCACGTCACCGGCGACCTGTACTTCCTGCGTTCGGACACCACCCTGCACCGCACGATCCCGCTGAACGCCGACCAGACGCGCATCATCCTGAACACCTGCTGGGCCAGTGAGTCGGACGCCAAGAAGGAAGCGACTCACGAGACCATGCACGCGATGTTCGACTGACAGATGTCCGAGTTAATTCATCAGACAGGGGCGCATGCGGGCACGAAGGACGTCCGCATGCCACCCCCCGGCATCACCGCGATCATCCCGTGCTACAACGAGATCGCCTGTGTCGAGCGCGCGTACCAGGAGATCCAGGCGGAGCTGAGCAGGTACGACGACGTCGAGCTGCTCTTCATCGACGACGGCAGCACCGACGGCACCCTGGAGGCGATCAAGGGCTTCGCCGCCGTCGACCCCCGGGTGAAGTACATCTCCTTCGCCAGGAACTTCGGGCTGGAGGCGGCCTTCTCCGCCGGCTTCAAGTACGCCTCCAAGGCCTGGACGGTGCAGTTCGACGCCGACCTGCAGTCGCCGCCGCGCGAGATGCACCGGCTCGTGGCCAAGGCGATGGAGGGCTACGACGTGGTCTTCGCCGTGCGCGAGAACCGCCAGGACGCGTGGTACCGCAAGCTCGGCACCTGGGCGCACCAGACGATCGCCCAGCGCTGGCTCGGCATCGAGCTGCCGCAGGGCGCGTCGGTGTTCCGGATCGTCCGGACCAGCGTGGCGCGCAAGGTGGTGGACAGCAAGCTGTCCACGCCGTACTTCATCGCCACCGCCCCGCTGCTCGGCGCCCGCTACACCACGCTGCCCACGGCGCACCAGCCGAGGGTGGACGGGGCCGGCAAGTGGAACCTGCGCAAGCTGTTCACGCACGCCGTCGAGCTGTTCGTCGGGTTCTCGTTCCGGCCGCTGGCCTGGCTCATCGGCCTGGCCGGCGTGGCGGTGGCCGGGGGGATCGCGATCGCGGCGCTGGCGCTGGCCGGGCGCGTCGCCCCGATCGCGGTCGACCTGGCGGCGCTGCTCACCGCCCTGGTGACCCTCGTCCTGCTCGCCGTGGTCGCGCGTTACCTCGTACGGGTGATGCGCGTGCAGGCGATCGGCGTGCCGCGCTACCAGATCCGCGAGGCCAACATCCCGATCCGG
The DNA here is from genome assembly GCF_040654115.1 of Nonomuraea sp. NPDC050786. Taxonomy (NCBI): domain Bacteria; kingdom Bacillati; phylum Actinomycetota; class Actinomycetes; order Streptosporangiales; family Streptosporangiaceae; genus Nonomuraea; species Nonomuraea sp. NPDC050786. The sequence goes on along the minus strand of NZ_JBFAHJ010000045.1, from coordinate 51,262 downwards.
GCGGACGAGGCCCTGTACGGCCACGAAACCCCGTATGTCGTCGCCGAAGTCTGGGAGAACGTCAGTTGAGAAACCTCATCGTGCTCGGCGGAGGCGAGGACCAGATCCCCGCCTACCGGGAGGGGCGCAGGCTCGGCTACCGGGTGATCGGCGTGGACCAGCGCCCCGACGCGCTCGGCGCCGCGGAGGCCGACCAGTTCCTCTGCATGACCAGCAGGGATCCGGAGGGCATCGCCCGCGCCCTGGGCCCGATCGACGTCGCGGCCGTCATCTCCCCGGCCAGCGACGCGGCCCAGGAGGCGGTGGCCGAGCTGCGCCGGATCTACCGCACGCCGCACCAGACCGCGCCCGACGCCCTGCGCTGCACGGTGGACAAGGGCTTCTTCCGGCAGGTCATCGACCGGCTGGGGCTGCCCGCGTACCGCTACGCGCAGGACGACGACATCGAGAAGCTGACCGCGGCGGCGGCGGACCTGGGCTACCCGCTGATCGTCAAGCCGGCCGACTCGTCGGGCAGCAAGGGCATCACCGTGCTGCACGACCCGTCCGACCTGGCGGGCGCGATCGAGCACGCCCGCAAGAACTCCTTCTCCCGCCAGGTGATCCTGGAGCAGCTGATCGAGGGCAGCCACGGCGCGGTGGAGTCGTTCTTCGCCGACGGGCGGCTGGCGTTCATGGCCGTCACCGACCGCGTCATCACCGGGCCGCCGGCGATGATCAGCCTGGCCCACGTGGTGCCCGCCGCCCTCGACCCGTCCGTGTACGCGCGGCTGAGCGAGGCGGTCAGCGCCATCTGCGCCGAGGTCGGGCACCGGCACGGGCCGGTCAACTTCGACTTCGTGCTCACCCCCGGCGGCGACCTGTGCTTCATCGAGATGGGCGCCAGGCTGGGCGGCAACGGCATGCCGCTGATGGTCCGGCACGCCTTCGGCCTGAACACGGTCGAGGCGGCCATCCGGCTGGCCCTGGGCGAGCCGCTGACCATCGACGTCGCCCACCGGCGCACCGCCGCGCTGCGCATCCTGGCCGCCGAGGCCGACGGCGTGCTCACCGCCGTCGAGGGGCTCGCCGAGCTGAGGCGGATGCCCGAGGTGGTGGACGTGCAGGTGTTCAAGTCTCCCGGCGACCACGTACGCGCCTACACGCAGGCCGGGCACAAGCTCGGCTACCTGGTCCTGGTCGCCGACACGCGGGAGCTGCTGGAGGACGCGCTGGACCGGGCCCTGCGCACGCTCCAATTCAAGATCGAGCCCGATGTGAAAGGTTCCCCATGATCCCCCGTAAGCCGCTCGGCTTCCTGATCTTCCTGGCGCTCGCCGTCGCCGCCGCGGCGTTCGTCTGGTTCGGCCTGCCCCATGACCGGGAGGTGAAGTCGCTCGGCGTCTTTCTGGTGAAGCTGCTCCCGTTCGTCTTCGCCACCGAGGCCCTGGCCAGGCTGGACGTCGAGTGGGCCAAGCGGATCAGGCTCGCGCTGTGGACGGTGCCGCCCGCGTTCCTGCTGTACTTCCTCTACTTCGTGCCGAAGATCTTCTTCTTCGGCGGAGTGGAGGAGCGCAGCCGCGAGGCGTTCTACGGCCTGTACTACCACGTCCTGACGGTGACGCCGTTCCTCATCCTGGCCATGGTGCTGGCCTTCCGGCTGGGCGGCGGCTCGGCGTCGCTGGTGCGCAGGCTCTCCTACGGCATGCTGCTGCTGATGCTCTCCGGCCTGGAGGACCTCGCCTTCCTCACGGTCAACGACCACACCGACCCCGCCTACGCCACCATCCCCGACGTGTGGGACTGGGCCTCGCACATGACGGTCTTCCTCGGCCACCCGCCCACCAAGTACGAGGCGTACGCGTTCATCATCGTCCACGTGGTGCTGGCGCTGGCGGTCTTCTTCACCCCGCAGCGCTGGTGGGACGGGCTCAGGCTGCGCTTCGTCCGGACCCGGACCGAGAGCGCGTAGCGATGCTCGTGCGCGAGGCGGCGTACGTGCCGCTCACCATCGCGCGGCAGTACGGCAGCGCGGCGGCCCTGCGCCGCCGCCAGCTCCGCGGGCTCAACCGGGTGCTGGAGCTCGCCCGCACCCGGGTGCCGTACTACCGCGACGACCCGCGCTACGCCAGGGGGCCGCTGCGCTCCCTCGCCGAGCTGGCCGAGCTGCCGGTGCTGGACAAGCAGGTGCTGCGCGAGCAGCCACTGGAGCGCATGCTCGCCGACGGCGTGGACCCGGAGCGGTGCCTGTCGTTCCAGACCAGCGGCAGCACCGGGCGGCGGGTCAGGATCCTGCACGACCAGGACAGCCACGACTACCACATGGCCGCGTGCGTGCGCAGGTTCCTGGCCACCGACCGCTACCTGCCCACCGACCGGCTCAGCCACATCCGGCCGTTCGCGCCGCCCGCCCGCATGTTCGAGCGGTTCGGCCTGTTCAGGCGGCACGTCATCCTCTCGCACCGGCCCATGGCGGAGATCAAGGCGGAGCTGCTGGCCAACCGCCCCAAGGTGCTGATCGGCTACCCCGTCCACCTGCGGGCCCTGCTGCGCTCGCTGACCCCGGACGAGCTGGCGCGGCTGCGGCGGACGCTGCGGATCGTGATGACCGAGTCGGAGCTGCTGCTGCCCGAGCACCGCGCCATGTTCGCCACGCAGTTCGCGGCGCCGGTCTTCGACGAGTACTCGGCCTTCGAGGTGCTCAACGTAGCCTACGACTGCCGCCACGGCCGCGCCCACCTGGGCGAGGACCGCGTGTACGCCGAGATCGTGGACGACCGCGGCAAGCCGGTGCCGGACGGCGAGCCCGGCCGGGTGGTGGTCACCTCGTTCCTCGAACGGGCGATGCCGCTGCTGCGCTACAGCCTGGGCGACATCGGCCTCATCGAGCCGCACCGCTGCCCCTGCGGCCGCCGCTTCCGCACCCTGCGCCTGACCACGGGACGCAGCAACGACTACGTCACGCTGCCGTCGGGGGAGCGGCTCTACCCGGACGCGTTCCTGCACCTGGCGGCCACCCACCCCGGCATCAGCGAGTGCTTCGTCCACCAGGAGGCCGACGGGCTGGTACGGCTGCACGTCGTGCCGAGCGGCGAGGAGGAGGCCGAGCGGGTGTTCGCGACCGCGCGGGAGAAGCTGTTCGGGCTGGCCGGAGGGGAGTTCCCGCTGGAGGTGGTGCGGGCGGAGTCCGTGCTCATCACGCCGGGCGGCAAGGGCAGGTTCGTCACCTCCGATTACCCCGCATGAAACTCCCCGCACCGGCCTCCACCAGGCGGCTGGCGGCGCTGGTCGGCGGCCGGGCGGCGTTCCGCGGGACGCTGCTGCTGGCCAACGTGACGCTGCTGGCGGCCTGGGGCTCGCCGGTCTACGCGGGATACGCGCAGGCCATGGGCGGCGCGGCCGTCCTGGCCCTGATCGCCTCCACCGGGATCGAGAAGTGCGCGCTCAAGCTGATCCCCCGGCTGCGCTACACCGTCCCCGCGCTGGTCGGCGTCTTCGTGGCGCTCGCCGGGCTGCTGCTCGTGGCGGCGCTCGCCGTCCTGGGCGGCATGCTGGCGCTCGGGCGCAACGGTCCGTGGCCGCTGGCCGCGCTCGCCGGGCTGAGCCAGATCGGCGTCGGGCTCAACCAGGTGCTCGTCGGGCTCACCAGGGCCATCGGCAAGCCCGCGCGCGACGTGGCCAACCACCTCGTGCTCTCGGCGGCACTGGCCGGCTGCACCGTGGCGGCGCTGGTGCTGAAGATCACGCCGGTGACGTTCCTGGCGCTGTACTCGGGCACGGTGGCGCTGCTCAGCCTCGCGCTGCTGGCCGGGCTGCGGCCCGACTTCCGCGGGCTGCGCCGCCGCACGCTCAAGCGGGCCGCGATCGGGACGTCGCTGCGGATGGCCGTGCCCGACCTGGCCGGCGGGATGACGATGAGCCTGATGTTCCTGGCCCTGTCCGTGGCCGGCGCGCAGGCCGAGAGCACCGGGCTCTACATGGCCTCCACCGCCTCCTCGACCCTGCTCAACGCCTTCTCCTACCTGCTGCGCATCCTGCAGCCCGACGTGTCCAGGGCGCTGCACCAGCGGGACCTGACCGCCGCCTACCGGCGGCTGTCACGCTGGCTGCGCCTGCTGATGCTGACCGGCACGCCGTACGTGCTGGGCGTGCTGGTGGTGGCGCTGACCGTGCTGCGGCCGCACGGGGACGCCGGGGTCGTGATCCTCTACATCGCCTGCGTCCCCGTCATCTTCGCCGTCGGCAGCGCCAACTACGTGATGGAGAACGCCACCCGCGAGGCGCTGCACGCGACCGCGGTAGGGGCGGCCCTGTCGCTGGCGGTGATCGGGGTGCTGGCGTTCGTCGTCGTGCCGTGGGCGGGGGCGTTCGGCGCGGTGATCCTGATCGCCTTCGGTGAGCTCATCCACGCGGGGGCGATCCTCCGCTGGCTCGGACCGCACTCTCGCCAACTCACAGGGGTGGAACATGCGCGTTGAGAGACCGATGGAGGAGACCGAGCAGCGGCTGCTGCCGGCGCCGGCCCGCGGCCTGGTCCTGGCTCTCGTGCTGACCGGGGCCGCCGTGGCGCTGGTCCTCGTGGCCTTCGGCGGCGCCGTGGGGGGCTCGGGGCAGGCGGTCGCGGGGGCGGGCGCGGAGGAGGTGACGCGGGCCGAGTTCGCGCTGCGGCTGTTCATCGCGGTGGGGGCGATCAGCGGGCTGGCCTCGCTGGGCGGGGTGCTGGCCCGCAGGCTCGGCCAGCCGACCGTGGTGGGGCAGATGGTGGCCGGGCTGCTGCTCGGGCCGTCGGCGCTGGGCGCGCTGGCACCCGGCGCGATGAACCTCATCACGCCGGACTGGATCAAGCCCGACCTGAGCCTGATCGCCCAGGCCGCGTTGGCGATCTTCATGTTCACCGTGGGCATGGAGTTCGATCCTGGAGTGCTCGGCCGCCAGCGGAGCGTCATCGGGGCGGCCAGCGTGGCGATGATGGCGGTGCCGTTCGCGCTGGGCGTGGTCGCCGCGGTCCCGTTCGCCGCCACGATGGCCGGGCCGGAGGCCGGGATGACCGCGTACGTGCTCTTCGTCGGCACCGCGCTCAGCGTCACCGCCTTCCCCGTGCTCGCCCGGATCGTGCAGGAGTCGGGGCTCTCCGGCACCAGGCTGGGCTCGCTGGCCATGGTCTGCGCGGGCGTCGCGGACGTGCTCGCCTGGTGCGCGCTGGCCGTGGTGCTGGCGATCACCACGGCGGGCAGCCCGGCCGGGGTGCTGACCGCGGTCGCCCTGACGGCCGGGCTGGTGCTGTTCGTCCTGCTCGTCGTACGCCCCGCGCTGCGCGCCCTCGCCGCCCGCCACGCCGGGGCGAGCCTGCCGACGCCCGCTGGCCTGGCCCTCGTACTCGGACTGATCTTCGCGCTGGCCGCGGCCACGGACGCCATCGGCGTGCACGCCATCTTCGGGGCCTTCCTGGCCGGGGTCGTGCTGCCACGCGACTCCGCCCTACTTGGCACCGTGCCGGAACGGCTCGGGACGCTCAACCGGGCCATGCTGCTGCCGGTCTTCTTCGCCTCCATCGGGCTGCAGACGAACGTCCGGCTGGCCGTCGACCATCCGGCCGTGCTGATCGGCGGGGCGGTGCTGCTCGCCGTCGCCGTGCTCGGCAAGCTCGGCACCGCCTCCGTGGTCGCGCTGGCCGGAGGCATGCCCAGGCGGCTCGCGCTCGGCCTCGGCGTGCTCATGAACGCCCGCGGCGTCACCGAGATCGTCGTGCTCAGCACCGGGCTGAGCGTCGGCGTCATCAGCGACGGCGCCTTCGCCATGCTCGTCGTGATGGCACTCGTCACGACCGTGATGACGGTGCCCGCGCTCCGCCTGCTCAAGCTCTACAACCCCGCCGGGCCCGCATCCGGGCCGGAGCAGCACGACGCCGCCACAAGCGGCGTCACCATCAGCGGAAAGGAACGACTTTCATGACCTCCACCTCACTCGTCACCGGGGGCGCCGGGTTCATCGGCTCCCACGTCGCGGCCGACCTGCTCCGCGCCGGACACCGCGTGGTGGTGCTCGACGACCTGTCGGGCGGGGACGCGGCCAACGTGCCCGAGGGCGCCCACTTCCACGAGGGCAGCGTGTGCGATCCGGAGACCGTGGACGAGCTCTTCGCGACGTGGCGGTTCGACTACGTCTTCCACCTGGCCGCGTACGCCGCCGAAGGGCTCAGCCACTTCATCAAGCGCTACAACTACACCAACAACGTGATCGGCAGCGTGAACCTGATCAACGCGTCCGTCAACGCCGGGACCGTGCGCTGCTTCGTCTTCACCTCCTCCATCGCCGTCTACGGCCACGCCAGCCCGCCCATGACCGAGGACCTGACGCCCGCGCCGGTGGACCCGTACGGCATCGCCAAGTACGCGGTCGAGCAGGAGCTGAAGGTCAGCCACGAGATGTTCGGCCTGCCGTACATCATCTTCCGGCCGCACAACGTCTACGGCGAGCGGCAGAACATCGGCGACCGCTACCGCAACGTCATCGGCATCTTCATGAACCAGATCCTGCGCGGCGAGGAGTGCACCGTCTTCGGTGACGGCGAGCAGACCCGTGCCTTCAGCCACATCGACGACGTGGCGCTGCCGATCGCCCGCTCGATCGGCAACCCGCGCGCCTACGGCGAGGTCTTCAACATCGGCGGCGACACCCCCTACACCGTCAACGAGCTGGCCGGGGCCGTCGCGGAGGCGATGGGCGCGCCGCTGCGGGTACGGCATCTGGAGGCCAGGCACGAGGTGGTCCACGCCTTCTCCTCGCACGACAAGGCCAGGGAGATCCTGGGCGTGGGCGCGGACTCGGTGCCGCTGGAGGAGGGGCTCGCGCAGATGGCCGCCTGGGCGAAGAAGCACGGGCCGCAGGAGCCGTCGGTGTTCTCCGGGATCGAGGTCAGCCGCAACATGCCGCCCTCCTGGCAGGCCCTGGTCAGATGACCGCCCATGTACTCCAGTGATCAGGAGATCCGTAACGCACGTGAAAGGGCGATGATGATCGAGACGTTGTTCGACGAGGACTATCTGCGTGACCCGCATCCGGTCTACGCGCGGCTCCGCGCGGAACGGCCCGTCTTCCAGACCGCGACACCGCAGGGCGTACGGGTCTGGGTGGTGAGCCGCTACGAGGACGTCAAGGCGGCCTGCACCGACCCGCGCCTCAGCAAGGACTTCACGAACAACCCGCATCTGATCAAGGCGAACGAGCTGGAGGGCGGCGACAGCAGCGGTTACGAGGCCGTGGTGCCCCACAACATGCTCTTCGTCGACCCGCCCGACCACGCGCGGCTGCGCAGGCTGGTGGGCAAGGTGTTCACCGCCGGCCGCGTGCAGGCGCTCCGCCCGCGCGTCGAGGAGATCAGCGCCGGTCTCCTCGACAAGGTGGGCCCGGAGTTCGACCTGCTGCGCGACTACGCCGTGCCGCTGCCCGCCATGGTGATCGGGGAGCTGCTCGGCATCCCGGAGAGCGACTGGCCGCGGCTCATCGAATGGTCCAACACCACCATCGAGGGGGCCGTGCTGGACCCGGAGGACGTCGTACGGGCCGCCGTCGACTTCACCACCTATCTCGGCGAGCTCTGCGAGGCCAGGCGGGCCGAGCCGACCGGCGACCTGCTCAGCGCCCTGGTGCAGGCCCAGGACGAGGCGGGCGCGCTGAGTCAGAGGGAGCTGGTCGACACCGCGTTCCTGCTCACGGTCGCCGGCCACGAGACGACCGTGCACCTGATCTGCAACGGCATGCTGGCGCTGCTGCGCCATCCGGAGCAGTTCGCCGCGCTGCGCGCGGACCCGGGGCTGCTGCCTGGCGCGATCGAGGAGTTCCTCCGTTTCGACGGGCCGGTCAGCACGTCCACCCTCAGGTTCACCAAGGAACCCGTCACCATCGGCGGTACGGAGATCCCGCAGGGCCAGCTGGTCCTCGTGTCCTTCCTGTCCGCCAACCGGGACGCGGCGCAGTTCGACGACCCCGACCGTTTCGACGTCACCCGCGCGCCCGGCCAGCACGTCGCCTTCGGGCACGGCATCCACTACTGCCTCGGCGCGCCGCTGGCCCGCACCGAGGGCGCGGTCGCCTTCGGCCACCTGCTCGAACGCTTCCCCGGCCTCCGGCTCGCCGTCCCCGAGGACCGCCTCGCCTGGCGGCCGGGCCTGCTCATGCACGGCCTGACCAGCCTTCCGGTCTCGACCTCCTGAGCGTCCTGCTCGGGGCGGGCAGTGGCGTGGCCGTCCGCGTGGGGCCACGCCACCGGCCGGCGACGATCGTCTATCCCCCGGCGCCTGGATGGGTGCGGCGACCCGGTGGGCCGGCTGTCGAGGCGCGCGGCGCTTTGGGCGGCGGCGTGGGGCCGTGGCGTGTGCCGGGGCGTGGTGCCTGTTCTCTGTGGCCTCGGCGATCGCGCGTCAGTGGCCGGGCATTCGCACGGTCGTAGGGCGCTGGAGCGTCAGGGGCGGATCGCGCCGGCGAGGCGGTTGCGCCAGTAGTCGTCCAGGTCGACGATCTTGATGACGTCCCCGGTCTGCGGGGCGTGGACCATCTTGCCGTCGCCTGCGTACATGCCCATGTGCCCCAGCCCCTTGCTGAAGAGCAGGTCCCCGGGCTCCAGCCGGTCGAGCGGGACGCGGCGGTTCGCTCCCCAGCTCCACTGCGTCCAGGTCGTGCGGGGCAGCCGGACTCCCGCCGCGCGCCAGGCGGCCTGGGTCAGGCCGGAGCAGTCGTACGAGCCGGGCCCGGTGCCGCCGTACCGGTACGGCTTGCCCACCTGAGCGAAGGCGAACCGGAGCGCCGTGCGGGCGCTGCCGGAGGCCGGGCCGGTGTACGGGATGCCCGTGCTGTCGGGGTTCCCGGTCTTGAACGTACCCAGCCCGCGCAGGAGCTTGGTCTGCTCGGCGATCAGCTTCTCGATCCTGGCCTGCTCGTCGCGTACCTCGTCACGTGCTGCCTCCGCCTCCGCCAGGGCTCTCCTGGCCTCGTCGCGCCGATCGCGCAGCTCCTTGGTGGCCGCCTCATACGCACGCACCTTCGCCGCCCTGGCCTCGGCGATCTCCTGGAGCGAGGCCATGCCGCCCATGATCGCCTCAGGGTCGCCCTGGCCGGCGAGGCGCTCCCACCCCCGGAAGGGGCCGAGCTGGTAGTCGCCGACCGCCACCCTGACGACGTCCTCGCGCAGGGCGCCCGCCGAGGCGTCCTTGCGGCCGAGCTCGACGTCGAGGGCGTCGTACTTCGTCTTCGCCTTCTTGTACGTCTCCGTGGCCTGGTTGAAGCGCTCGACCACCTGATCGGCCCGCTCGTTCAGCTTCACCAGCCTGGCCCTGGCCTGGGCCGGCGACGGCTCGGCCACGGCGGCGCCCGGGGCGGCTGCCAGCGCGGCCGAGGTCAGGGTCACGGCCGCCGCTGTCCGCCCGAGCCATCTCGGCACGGTCACCACGATGCCTCCTCGCGAAGTCCTGCTTCACTGGCCGACTTCACGTGGGGATACGCGTGGCGTCGCTCCGGCGTTCAGTACGCGGGCCCGGTGCGGCGACGGGTCAGAGCTTGGAGACGTAGTACATGTTGCCGGCCGGCTGCAGGACGTCGGCCAGGGCGGAGGCGCTGATGACGTGGGTGCCGCCGGTCGGCTTCCACGGGTCGTAGACGGTGATGGTGCGGGCCGACTTGTCGTAGCCGTACGCGAGGATCGCGTGGCCGATCCTGTGGCCCTTGACCTTGCCCTTGTTCCAGGGCAACTGGTCCATCCACACCGTGAGCACCGGTGCCCGGTGCAGCTCGCCGATGTCCTTGGCGACCCGTTTCATGAGCACGGCCGGGTTGCCGTCGGCGTCGGTGGGCATCGTGACCTTGTAGCCGAGGAAGTTGATGTAGGTGTTGATCACCGGTACGGCGTCCACCCCCTCGGTGCCGTAAGGCGGGGCGGTCTTCATCTTCTTGGCAAGGGTCGCCTGGTTGACCATGATGCCGAAGCTCGCCAGGCTCATCGACGACGAGGCGGGCACGCAGAAGTAGTTGGTCTGCTGCCGCTGGGCGTCCAGGCTGAGCTGATACTTCAAGGGCCTGACGAGCTGGTCGGACTGCGGGTCGGCGACCGGGGACCCGGCCGGGACACCAGGGGAGGCGTAGGCCGGGGACAGAGGGGTGAGGCAGAGCGCTCCCACCGTCGCAGCCAGGGCGAGGGCGGTGCCGGTCGCCGGTCCAGGTTTCTTCACGTGACCACTCCTACATATGCACATAAAGAAGCAAAGAGTAGTCAACGACGGCTGATAAGTGGTCAAACATGAGCAAATGGTGATTTGTCGGGACTCATGGGGCAAAAGAGGACGGCAAATTTTGCCGTCCGCAGCGGACCGCTGGAGCTATGCCAGCGTCGAGTGCCGGCGGCTGTAGGCGAAGTAGATGATCAGCCCGATCAGGAACCACACGGCGAAGCGCAGCCACGTCACCGGGTTCAGGAACGTGATCAACCAGAGCGAGAAGAGCGCCCCGAGGCCCGGCACCACCGGCATCCCCGGCGCCCGGAACGAACGCGGCAGGTCCGGCTGCCGGTAGCGGAGCACGATCACCGCCACGCACACGACCACGAACGCCAGCAGGATCCCGATGTTCGTCAGCTCGGCCGCCTCACGGATGGGCAGGAATCCGGCGATCGCCGCCGACGCGACGCCCACGATCCACGTGACCCGCGAGGGCACCCGCCGTACCGGGTGGAGCTTGGCGAACCACTGCGGCAGCAGCCCGTCGCGGCTCATCGAGAACCAGACGCGGGTGACGCCGAGCATGAACGTGAACATCACCGTGAGGATGCCGATCACGGCCCCGGCCGCGATCAGGCTGGCCAGCCCGGACAGCCCGACGGCGGCGAACGCCGAGGCGAAGCCGCTCTCCGGGTCGATCTGCCGGTAGTTCTGCATGCCGGTGAGCACGAGCGTCGCCAGCACGTACAGGACCATGGAGATGATCAGCGAGTACACGATCGCCTTCGGCATGTGCCGCCGCGCGTCCCGCGACTCCTCGGCCGCGGTGCTCATCGCGTCGTAGCCGAACACGGCGAAGAACACGGTGGCGGCCCCGGTGATCGCGCCGCTGATCCCGTACGGGAAGAACGGCGTGTAGTTGGCCGTGTTGATGTGGAAGAAGCCGACCCCGATCACCAGCAGCACCACGGCGACCTTCACGGCCACCACGAACGTCTCGAACCGGGCCGCGGCGCGGATCCCGAGGTTCAGCATGAAGGCGATGAGCAGGCACAGCAGCACCGCGAACAGGTCCACCACGTGCCCATGGCCGGTGCCGGGCGCGCCGAGCATCCACGCGGGCAGCGTGAAGCCGAGCTGCTGGACGAGGAAGCCGAAGTAGCCGGAGATGCCGATCGCCACGACCGCGACGATGGCGGTGTACTCCAGCAGCAGGTCCCAGCCGATGAACCAGCCGACGATCTCTCCCAGGACCGCGTACCCGTAGGTGTAGGCGGACCCGGCCTTCGGGATCAGGCCCGCGAACTCGGCGTAGGAGAACGCGGCGGCGGCGCTGGCGATCCCCGCGATGAGGAACGACACGAGCACGGCCGGCCCCGCGGTCTCGTTGGCGACCGCGCCGGCCAGGGCGAAGATGCCCGCGCCGATGATGCCGCCCACCCCGATGGCGGTGAGCTGCCACAGGCCGAGCGATCTGGACAGCTCCCCCTCGTGCTCGGTGGCGATCTGCTCCACCGGCTTGCGCCTGAAGACGCTTCGCGACATGACCATGACGCCCCCACATGCTCCGTGGGAGCGAACTGCCCACCTGCGACTTCTCTATGCCGGGGCGGTCCGGCGGCGGGTGGTTGGGACGCCCCGGGAGTGGAAAGGCACACGACTGTACGCCGAGATCCTGCGGATAGGTGGCCGATGCTTGCCTGCGAACCGACGCCATGAGGCTCGCGGATGCCCATGTGCTGGTCACCGGGGCCTCGTCCGGGATCGGGGCGGCCACCGCGCGGGCGCTGGCGGGCGCCGGCGCGCGGCTGACCCTGGCCGGGCGCGATCGCGAACGCCTGGCGGCGGTCGCCGCGGCGACGGGCGGGCGCGTGCTGGTGTGCGACGTCGCCACCCAGGCCGACGATCTCGCCACCCGGGCCGGCCACGTCGACGTCCTGGTCAACAACGCGGGCGTGGGATGGGCCGGGCCGTTCCTGCGGATGCCCGCGGGCAGCGCCGAGCAGCTGCTGGCCGTCAACCTCGCGGCGCCGATCGCGCTCACGCGGCTGCTGCTGCCGGGCATGGTGGCGGCGGGCCGGGGACACGTCGTGTTCGTGGCCTCCATCGCCGGGGCCGTGGGCGTGGCGCAGGAGGCGGTCTACTCGGCGACGAAGGCGGGGCTGCTGACCTTCGCGGAGGCCCTGGGCCACGAGCTGCACCACGTGCCGGGCGTCGGCGTGTCCGTCCTGCTGCCGGGCGTGGTGGACACGCCCTTCTTCGTACGGCGCGGCGCCCCGTACACGCGCGGCTGGCCGGCGCCGATCGCGCCGGAGCGGGCGGCGCGGGCGATCGTGGCGGCGATCCGCCACGGCCGGCCGGAGTCCTTCGTGCCGGGCTGGCTGCGGGTGCCGGCCCGGCTGCGCGGAGCGGCACCCGGCCCGTTCCGGGCGCTGGCGCGGCGCTTCGGAAGCGCCCAGGGATCAGCCGCTCCTGATGGCCCGCAGTGACTCCTTCAGGGAGCCGAGCGTGGCCAGGACGGCGGTCGGCTCGTAGCCGCAGTGCGCCATGCAGTTGTCGCACCGCGGGTCGCGGCCCCGGCCGTACGCCGACCAGTCGGTCTCCTCGATCAGCTCGCGGTACGTCCGCGCGTACCCGTCCGCCATCAGGTAGCAGGGCCGCTGCCAGCCGAACAGCGAGTACGACGGGATGGCCCAGGCCGTGCAGGGCAGCTCGATCCGGCCCTCCAGGAAGTCCAGGAAGAGCGGCGAGTGGTTGAACCGCCAGCGGCGCCGCCGCCCGCCGGCGAAGGCCGCGCGGAACAGGGCGCGCGTCTCCCGCACGCCCATGAACCGGTCCTGGACGGGCGCCTTGTCGTACGCGTAGGCGGGGGAGACCATCATCTGGTCGACGGCGAGCTCGTCGTTGAGGTAGTCGAGCACCTCGATGACGGTCTGCGGGCTGTCGGTGGAGAAGAACGTCGTGTTCGTGGTGATCCGGAAGCCGCGCCGCCGGCACTCCCGAACGGCGGCGACCGCCTCGTCGAAGACCCCCTCCTTGCACACCGCGGCGTCGTGGCGCTCGCGGACGCCGTCGATGTGCACGGTCCAGGTGAAGTACCGCGAGGGCTGGAACTCGTCGATCTTCTTGGGGATCAGCAGCGCGTTCGTGCAGAGGAAGACGTACTTCTTCATGGCCACGAGGCGGCGGACCAGCTCGCCGATCTGCGGGTGCATGAGCGGCTCCCCGCCGGCGATCGAGACCATGGGGGCGCCGCACTCCTGGATGGCCGCGACGGCCTGCTCCACCGGCATGCGCCGCTTCAGCACGTCGGCGGGATGCTGGATCTTGCCGCAGCCGGCGCATTTGAGATTGCACGCGAACAGCGGCTCCAGCTCCACCAGCAGCGGGAACTTCGTCCGTCCCCGGAGGCGCTGGCCGAGGATGTAGCCGCCGATGCGCAGGCTCTGCCTAAGCGGGATCGTCATGGCAGCGACTCCTCCGGTAGCGGGAACGGCACGGTCTCCGGGGTGATCGCCGCCGCCCAGCGGACCAGGACGGGGCCGAGCGCGCGGAGCGTGCGGCGGGCGGCGAAGCCGCGGGCGAGCGTCGCCGGGCTGAGCAGCGGCGCCCGCGGGGTGTCGACGATGACCCGCACGGCGGCCAGCGGCCGCCCTGCGGCGGCGCGAGCCAGGGGTCCGGTCTCCATGTCCACGCCGTACGCGCCCACGGCGGCCAGGCGCCGGCGCTCGGCGCCCCTGACGAGGCGATCGGCGGTCACCAGCGGCCCGACCTTGACCGGCAGCCCGGCGCGGGCCAGCTCGCCCGCCAGCAGGGCGGCCGACGGACAGGGATGCACCCGCCCCCGGAACCGCACCTCGCTCGCCACCAGAACGTCGCCCGGCCGCAGACCCCCACCGACCGAGCCGCCGAACCCGACCACGGCCACCGCCTCCCGCACGCCCAGGCGGGAGACGACCGCGCCGCCGCCCGCCGTGTCCTGCGCGCTCAGGCGGGTGGCGAGCGCGCTGCAGCCCGCCGTCTCCTGCGCACCCAGGTGACCGGCCACGGCCGTCGCCTCTTGGCCGCCCAGGCGGGCCGCCGCGCGGGCCGCCCGCCGTGGGCCGATCCCGGTGACGATCACCCTGATGCCGGTGAGGCGAGCGGGCAGGCCGCGCCTGATCGCGCGCGCCTCGATGCCGAGCGCGGCACAGATGAGCAGAGCGGTCATGACGACTCCCCGCTGATGGTCGCGGCGCCGTGGAGGCGGCTCGGCAGCCGGGATCCGTCGCTGTGCTCATGGCCTGCACTCCGTGCAGGCGGCTCGGTCGCCGGGGATCCCTCGCGGCGCAGGTAACGTCCCAGGGCGGTGATCGGGAAGACCAGCCGGTAGAGGTGGTAGTTGATGTAGAAGTCGCCGGGAAAGCCGGTGCCCGTGAAGTGCGGCTCGTCCCACGTCCCGTCCGGCCGCTGCCGCTCCACCAGCCAGCGCACCCCGCCCTCCACCGCCGGTGACCGCTCGCCGGCGGCGAGCAGGGCCAGCAGCGCCCAGGCCGTCTGCGACGGGGTGGAGGCGCCGCGGCCGATCCAGGTGGCGTCGCGGTAGGAGCGCAGGTCCTCTCCCCAGCCGCCGTCGCGGTTCTGGTGCCGTTCCAGCCAGGCCACGGCCCGCCGTACGGACGAATGCCCCGGACGGACCCCGGCGGCGACGAGGGCGGGCAGCACGGCCCCGGTGCCGTAGACGTGGTTGGCGCCCCAGCGGCCGAACCACGATCCGTCCTGCTCCTGCGCCTTGAGCAGCCAGACGACGGCTCTGCGCAGCACGGGGGAGTGGGGCCGCTCCTTGGCCAGGGCCTCGACGACGTGGGCGGTGACGTCGGCGGACGGAGGGTCGATCACCGCGCCGAAGTCGCAGAAGGGCAGCCTGGTGCAGAGCGCGCGGTCGTTGTCGGCGTCGAACGCCGCGAAGCCGCCGTCGCGGCTCGCCATGCCGGCCATCCAGCGGAGCCCCCGCTCGACCGCCGGCCGTACGCCGGGACGGTCCAGCCGGCGCAGCGCCAGGATGACCTCCGCGGTGTCGTCGGTGTCGGGATAGCCGTCGTTGTCGAACTCGAACGCCCAGCCGCCGGGCGGAAGCCCCGGCTTGCGCACGGCCCAGTCGCCCGCCCTCGTGACCTCCTCGCGCAGCAGCCAGTCGGCGGCCCCCGTGATGGCCGGATGATCGGCGGGGGTGCCCGCGTCCAGCAGGGCGTTGACCGCCAGCGCGGTGTCCCAGACGGGAGACTGGCACGCCTCCAGCCGGCGCCCCCTCTCGTCGTGGATCGTGAACCGGTCGAGCCCCCGGATCGCGCGGCGCATCACCGGATGGTCGACGTGGTAGCCGGCGAGGTGGAGCGCGATCATCGAGTACACCCACGGGGGCTGGATGCCGCCCCAGGATCCGTCGGCCTCCTGACGTGCGACGATCCACTCGACGGCGCGCCGCAGAGCGGCCCGGCGCAGGGCCGGCGACGGGCGCCGCTCGTACCGGTGCAGCGCCTTGTCCAGCGCGCCGAAGGCCGCCTCCCAGCCGCCTCGCGCGGCGCGGCGCGGCGCCCGCCCGGTCCGCAGCTCGGACAGCTCGAACGGCAGCCGCCGCACCGGCCGGTACGCGGTCACGACGGTCAGCGGCACGATCGTCTGCCTGGCCCAGCAGGCCCAGTCGTAGATGTTGAGCGGGAACCACGACGGAAGGAACATCATCTCGGGAGGCATGACGGGCAGGTCCCGCCACGGCCACTCGCCGAACAGCGCCAGCCAGACCCGGGTGAACACCCGGCTCGCCTCGATGCCGCCCATGGCCCGGATGTGCCCGGCGGCGGCACGCATGTGGGCCGCGTCGGGCGGGTCGCCCGTGAGCCGCAGGGCGGTGTACGCCTCGACGGAGGTGGACAGGTCGGGGGGCCCTTCGTGGAAGTTGGCCCATGTGCCGTCGGCCCGCTGCTCGGAACGGATCCACCGGGCGGCCTCGGCCGTCTCCTGCTCGGTGCGGATGCCGAGGAACTCCCGCAGCAGCAGGTCCTCCGCGTCCATGGTCACGTTGGTCTGCAGCTCGCCCTTCCACCAGCCCTCCGGCGACCGCAGGCCGATCAGGTGGTCGCAGGCGGACTCGAGGGCGTGCTCGACGCCGGTGAGCGGACTCCGGGTCTCGAGGGTGGTCATGTCAGTGGTCCCTGGATGCGAGGAAACGGGCGATGTGCAGAAAGGAGTCCCGTACGTCCGCGGGCATGTCCGCGTCGGCGAGGTGCCGGGCCGCGGCGTCGAGGCGCCGCCCGGCCTCCAGCTCGGCCCACGCCCGGCCGCCGGCCTGCTCGATCAGGCGGGCGGCGTCGTACAGGTCGGGCTCCGTCAGCGGCTCCGGCCGGGCCAGCAACTCGGCGAGGCGGCGTCCGGCCTCGGTCGGGCCGGTGAGCGCGGCGACCACGGGCAGGCTCTTCTTACGGGTCCGCAGGTCCGACAGCACCGGCTTGCCCGTCGCCTCGGTCCTGCCCCAGATGCCGAGGAGGTCGTCGGCCAGCTGGAACGCCAGCCCCGCCTCGGTGCCGAACGCGGCCAGGGAGGCGGCCAGACCGGCGGGGCCCTCGACCGCCGTGACGCCGATCGAGCAGGCGCAGGCCAGCAGCGCGGCGGTCTTGCGCCGCGACATCCGCAGGCACTCCTCCCTCGTCACGTCGTCGCGGTCCTGGAACGCCAGATCCTGGGCCTGGCCCGCGATGAGCGAGAGCGTGGCCAGGTTGAGCGCGCGGGCCGCCGCCACGTAGCCGGGGGTCCCCTGCTCCAGCAGCAGGTCCCCGGCCAGCGCCAGCAGGGCGTTGCCGCAGAGGATCGCCGCCGAGCGGCCGAAGACGGTCCAGGCGGCCGGGCGGTGCCGGCGTACCGGGTCGTCGTCCATGACGTCGTCGTGCAGCAGCGAGAACGCGTGCACCAGCTCCACCGCGGCGGCGGCGGGCAGGCACCGCGCGATGTCCGCGCCGGCCGCCCGGCCTGACAGCACCGCGAGCATGGGTCGCAGCGCCTTGCCGCCGCCGGCGCGGGGCTGCCCGGAGTCGTCGATCCAGCCGAAGTGGTAGCGGGCGACGTGCGCGGTGTGCGGGTCGAGGCGGCCGACGGCCTCGCGCAGCACCGGCTCGACGAGCTCGCGTGCCGCCTCGGCGGGTGGCAGGGTCAGGGTCATGGCGCGCTCTCCTGATCTCGTATGTGCCGCCTGACCAGGCGAGCCGCGTGGAGTCCGCTGCGCACGGCCCCCTCCATCGTGTCGGGCCAGCCGGTGTCGGTCCACGCGCCGGCGAGGTAGAGGCCGGGCCACCCGGTGGCGCTCCGCGGGCGGAGCGCCCCGCTGCCGGGGGCCTGGCGGAACGTCGCGCGCCGTTCCCTGGTGACGAAGAAGTCCGTCATCCGGGCCTGCCGCGCGGCCGGGAAAACCGACTGCAGCGCCGGGACGAAGACCTTGCGGAGGTCCGCGGTCGGCCGGTCGATCCAGGTGTCCGCGACCGACACGGACACCGCCAGGTACTGCCCCTCGCGCAGCCCCGCGACGCGGGTCTTGTCGAACACCCACTGCACCGGCGAGCCGGTGACCGCGACGAACGGCACCCGCATGACCGGCCGGTCGTAGACCGCGTGGACGTTGATGATCGGGCTCGCGTCCAGGCCGCTCCACCTGTCCTGGCCGGGCGCCGCCCCCGGCGGGACCAGCTTGGCGGCCTGCTCGTGGCGCGTGGCCACGACGACCGCCGACGCCTCGACCCTGGCGCCGTCCACGATGACGGCGGGGCCCGGCTCGATGGCCGTGACCTTCGCCGACAGCCGTACGGTGCCGCCGCGCCGCGTAATGGCGGCCCTGGCGGCGGTGTCGTGCAGCTCGCCGAGCGGGACCAGGGGGATGCCCAGGTCCGCGGCGTCCGGCCGGCCGAGCAGGGCGGTCTTGAAGACCTTCACCGCCGGGCCGAGCGCCGCGTCGTCGACCCCCGTGTTCAGGGCCGCCACCGCGAGCAGCTCCCAGAGCGCCTGACGCACCGGGGCCCGCTGGCCGTGCGCCGCCAGCCAGCGCCCGAACGTCACCGTGTCGAGCAGCGGATCGGCCGGATCGAGCCGGCCCAGCGCGATCGAGCCGCGCAGGGCCTGGATCCGGTCGCCCGGCCCGAGCAGGCGGTAGCCCGCGAGCGCGGGCATGAAGTGGAGCGGCCCCGGCAGCGCGGCGCGGCGCAGCCGCCCCGCCCGGCCCGGCCCGCCGAGCACCCGCACGTCGAACCGGCTCTGCAGCTCCACCAGCGCGGTGCCGCCGATCCGTTCCAGGAGTCCCCGGTAGGCCGTGCAGCAGCGGAGGAAGACGTGCTGGCCGTTGTCCACCGTCAGCCCGCCGCGCTGGAACGAGTACGTGGCGCCGCCCAGCCTCGGACGGGCCTCGTACAGCGTCACGGGGCAGCCGGCCTCGGCGAGGGCGATGGCCGCGGAGATGCCGGCCAGGCCGCCGCCGACGACCGCCACCGGAGCGATGTCCATCGCAGGAGCGGCCCTGCGCGGCTCTGGCGTGATGCTCATCGGAGGCTCCTCGCGGGTCTGTCCTGGTGCTCGCCGGAGGCCCGCGCCATGACCTGCGCCATGACCTGCGCCATGACCTGCGCCATGACCCGCGCCATGACCGGCGCCCGGCTCTCAGGCCGACGGCAGGCGTTGGAGACCGGCACCGGGCCACCCCATGGTCGTGAGGACACGTGTCCACTCCGCGAGCAGGCGTGCGCGGCGCGGCCGGACAGGACGGCCCAGAACGTCGTAGCGGGCCCTTCTCAGCGCCGCCAGGGTCGCGTGGCCGCCCGCGACGTAGCCCGCGACCGCCGTACGGGCGAAGCCGGACAGCGAGGCGACGATCGGCTCGCCCTCCGCCAGCAGTCTCCCGGCCCGCGCGGCCTGCACCGCGACCGCCTCACGCAGCCCGGGTGACGCGGCCGCCGCCGCCAGCTGGGCGACCGGGCAGCCCGCCCGCCGCAGATCCTCCTGAGGCAGGTAGACGCGCCCCCGCCGGTAGTCCTCGCCCACGTCCTGGCAGTGCTCGATGACCTGCAACGCCGAGCACACCCGGTCCGACAGGGCCTGGCGGGCGCCGCTCGCCTCCCCGAACACGTGCAGCACGATCCGGCCGACCGGGTTGGCCGACAACGCGCAGTAGCCGAGGAGGTCGTCGAACGTCTCGTAGCGGGTCACCGTCTGGTCGCGCCGGTTGGCCTCGATGAGGTGCTGGAACGGCTCGGCGGGAATCGAGCACTCCCGCACGGTGCGGGCCAGCGCCCCGACCGGTCCCAGCCTGGGGACCCGGCCGTCGTACAGGCGGGCCAGATCGGCCTCGAACTCCGCCAGCAGTCGCAGGCGGTCCTCGGGACGCTCCTCGTCACCCACGTCGTCCACCGACCGGGCGAAGCCGTAGACGGCCATGAGGTGGTCGCGGTGCCGGCGCGGCAGCAGCCGCGAGGCCACCGGGAAGTTCTCCCGGCACGCCTTTTCCGCCAGCTCCCGCGAATGGCCCCTCTGTGACAGCACGACAGGGAAATTATCCGCCGCGGGGCCGCGCAAACCCGACGGCCTCGCCGCTATATTCTGTTTCCATTTCATTGGCCCGGCATTTACGCGGCGGCGGGTCCCGGAAATAGGCGTTTGAATGCGCGGGAAAAGGGGAGTGGCCTTTATGGAAATACCGGGGCCGGCACGCCGTGGTCGCGCAGCGGCCCCACTCTCAGGCCCATGAGCCGGCAGCGCTCCACGAGCGCGGGCAGGGCGTCGAGCGCCGATCGCCAGGCACCCGGAACGGAGGCGTGGTCGGAGTCATGGAGCAGGACGGTCGCCCCGCCGCGCAGCCCGGCCGCCACGGTGGCCAGCACCGAGTCCGGCGTGGCCGCCTCCTCCCAGTCCCTGCCCCAGACGGTCCACAGCACGGGGCGCAGCCCTCGCATGCGGGCCGCGAGCAGCGCTTCGAGGCTCAGCGCCCCGTAGGGCGGGCGGTACCACGCCGGCCTGACCCCGCCGACCGCCCTCACCAGGTCGGCGGTCCGGCCGATCTCGGCCGTCAGCCGGCCCGGCGGGGCGATCAGGGCGTTGCCGTGCCGCCAGCCGTGCACGGCCAGCTCGTGCCCCTCGGCCACGATGCGGCGGCCCAGCCACTGGTGGCGTTCGAGCAGCTCGCCGAGGACGAAGAAGGTGGCCTGACAGCCGAGCCGCCCCAGCTCGTCCAGGAAGCTCGGCGTCGAGCCGGGGTGGGGTCCGTCGTCGAAGGTGAGCGCCACGTGGCCGGGGTCGCCGGCGCCGGCGAGTGCGGGCACGCGTCGCCGGACCGAGGGCAGCCAGGTGGCGGCCGGGCCCGCGTGCGCCAACGCCAGGCAGGCCAGCCCGAAAGGCAGGGCGAAACGCAGCCCCGGAGGCAGCCCCGGAGGCAGCCGGAGAGGCAGGGCGAGACGGCTCATCGTCCTACCGCCCGAGGTGTCCGGTCATGAGCGCCTGGCCGCGCCGCCGTCGGCGGGTGCTCATCCTCAGCGCGTCGATGGGCACGGGCCATGACGGCGTGGCGGCCGAGCTGGCCGCCCGGCTCGCCGCCGAGAATGCGGATTCAGAGATCATCGATGTCCTCCGCCTCTTCCCGCTCCGGCTGGGATCGGCGCTGCGCTGCGGGTACCGCTGGATGATCCTGCGTGCCCCCTGGCTCTACGAACTCATCTACCAGGTCTTCTTCATCGGCAAACGGGCGCCGGCGACGTCCCCGCTCACGGTGCTCGCCGCCGCCCGCCTCCGCCGGCTCGTCGCCGCCCGCCGGCCCGACGAGGTCGTCTCGACCTTCCACCTGGCCGCGCAGCTCACGGGACGGCTGCGCGAGCGCGGCGCGCTGCCCTGCCCGAGCACGGTGCTGGTCACGGACTTCGCGGTGCACCGGCTGTGGGTCCATCGCGGCAACGACCGGTACCTGTGCCCGAATCCCGACATCGTCCGGCAGATCGCCGCCCTCACCCGCCGGCCCGTGCTCCGCTGCGCCCCGGTCGTACGCCCGGAGTTCGCGCGGGCGGTGGCCGATCCCGGACGGGTGGCCGCCGGTCTCGGCGTGGACCCCGGCGCTCGGCTCGTGCTGGTGTCGGGCGGGTCATGGGGGGTCGGGGAGATCGTCGCGACCGCGCGCGCCCTGGCGGGGTCGGGGCGGTACACGCCCCTCGTCCTGTGCGGCGGCAACGCCGGCCTGCGGCAGGGCCTGCGGGAGGCCGGGCTGGGACCCGCGCTCGGCTGGCGCGACGACGTGCCGGAGCTCATGGCGGCCGCGTACGCGCTGGTCGACAACGGCGCCGGGCTGACCTGCGAGGAGGCTTTCGCGGCGGGGCTGCCGGTCGTCATCCACCGGCCGATCCCCGGTCACGGCCGCGACGGCGCACGGGCGATGGCCAGGGCCGGGGTGAGCCTGCACACCGGCACCGCGTCCGCGCTGCTGGCGGCGCTGGACCTGCTCGAGGACGCGCGGTCGCGCAAGCGCCAGACGGACAGGGCCTCCGCGCTGTTCTCCGCGATGCCGGTGCAGGCCGGCCTCATTTCCCTGTCGAGGTGGTCACGCCGTGGCCCTGGATGAGCGGTGACCTGGTCAGCTCGATGACGCCGAAGACCATGAGCCCGATGCCCGCCACCTCGTACACGATCCACGGGCCGGTGCGGATCGGCTCACCGAACATCAGCGCGCCGTACAGGATGCCCGCTATGGGGTCGCTGATGGTCAGCGCCGGCTGCGCGACCACCAGCGAGCCGCTGTGCAGGGCGTTCTGCAGCAGGAACAGGCTGCACAGGCCCGCCGCCACCATCGCGTACAGCGGCCAGGACACCAGCAGCTCCCCCCAGTCCTCCTGCGCGATCGACGTGCACTCCTTGATGAGCGTGGCCGTGAAGGCAAAGCCGAGTCCCCCCGCCACTCCCAGCGCGGCGGGACGGATGGCGCCCCTGGCCAGGGAGGCCACCGCCACCAGCACGGCGACGGTGCCCGCGGTCACGACGGTGGCGACGATCCATCTGGTCGCGTCCGGCGTCCACCGGCCGGTGCCGGGGGCCGCCGCGGTGAGGAAGGTCGCCAGCCCGGCCGACAGCGCGCCGATCGCCAGCCACGACCGCCTGTCCAGGACCGCGCCGAACGCCACCGACAGAATGATCATGGTGAACGGCAGCTCGACCACCAGGACCGGCTGGACCAGGGCGATGCCGCCCATCGACAGCGCGGCCGCCTGGAAGACGAAGCCCGCGATCAGCCCCGCGATGCCCCACAGCCACACCGGATGCCGGACCAGCGCCCAGATCAGCCCCAGCCGCAACCCGAGCTCCGGCGGCACCGATCGGGCCGCGCGGCGCTGCAGGACCGACGAGACGGCGTTGCACAGCGCCGCGAGCACCGCCAGCAGCGCAGCAGTGATCAACGGGCCCCGGTCCGATCGGCCGAACGGTCTCTCACGCGGCGGACCTGGGCGAGGGCGTGCACCGCGACCATGGACTTCTCCCTCGTCGTCAGGGACAGCCGGGCGGTCAGCGCCCGCCTGGGGTCGGCGGTGATGCGGTCGAGCAGGCAGCGGTAGATGCCGGCCATGGTCGCCGTGCAGGCGGCGCTCCGCGCGTCCAGCATGGGCAGCAGGCGCATCCCGATGGCGAACCAGTCACGTGCCCGGTCCGCCTCGAACCGGACGAGTCCGGCCAGGCGCTCCGGCGGGTCGCGGAAGCGGCCGGACGGGTCGACGTCCAGGGTGCAGCCGAACCGCTCGAGGTCCTCGGCGGGCAGGTAGATCCGCCCGGACAGCCGGTCCTCCCGCAGGTCGCGGAGGATGTTGGTGATCTGCAGGGCCACGCCGAGTGCGTCCGCGAGCGGCGTGGCCGCCTCGGCGTCGTCCGCGCCGAACACGCCCAGCGAGAGCCGCCCGATCGATCCGGCGACGCACCGGCAGTAGCCTTCCAGGTCCGCGAACGTCGCGTACGTCCGGCCGCGCACGTCGGCGGCACAGCCGTCGACCAGGTCGGTGAAGGCCGCCAGCGGGATCGGATAGCGGTCGGCGGCCTCGAGCAGCGCCACCAGCACGAGGTCGTGCGCCGTGGGGGCGGTCCCGTCGAGCAGCCCGCGAACCGTGTCGAGCCGGGCCAGCCGCTGCTTCACCGGGCCGTCCCCGTCGGCGATGTCGTCGATCCTGCGGGCCAGCGCATAGACCGCGCTCAGCGCGCGCCGCTTGGAGGCCGGCAGCAGCCGCAGTCCGTACGAGAAGTTACGGGCCTGACTGCGCATGATCTGCTCGCAGTGCCGGTACGCCTCGTCGACGCCCGAGGCCCCGCACCCTTCCCGCGAGGAGACGCGGCCATGTCGTCGCCAGAGACCTGCGGAGCGGGCGAACATCATGGCCGCATCGGCCGCTTGCGTGTTTTCCCCCATGGCATGAGTGATGGCTGTCCGTTATGTCGTGGCAATAAACTCGAACAACGGCCTCATGGAGGGCTGCCAGGCCAGGACCGGGCGACTAATTTACGTATGGATGAAGAATCAGGTCGCGCGCGGTAATGGGCCGGGAATTTCGTGGCCCTGCGTTTTCAAGGCTCGTCGGAGCGGGCGCGGGACAGCGGCGCCTTCGGCGGGGTCTGCCGCGGGCACGGGAGCGATGCGTCGGCGGGCGGTCTCACGCCGGCGAGCAGGAGAACCTGGCCGATCCATGCCTCTATGACGGAAGAGGAAGGTGGTGGGAGCTCCATGTCTGTCATCTCGTCCCCTTGAGAGGTCCTCGGGGGGAGTCGTGATGATCTGCCCGAGACGGTCACCCGGACAACACGAATAGTAGCAATCAGTCATGATCGGGCGGTGTACCCGCCCCATCATGGAGGTGGCGACAGCCCCCGGAAGCTTTACCCCGTCGCGAGTTACCGGATTCGCCGGAGGGCAGGCGGGACGGTGAGTCGTCGATCGAAGGAGTGGACCATGGCCGTCAGCCACACCACCGTCGAGGACCGGCCACACGTCGCGCTGCCCGTGCTCGGCACGGTCACTCTGCCGGAGCCCGAGCATCTCGCCTTCTACGCGGCACTCCTCGCGCTGGGAGTGCTGGAGATCGTGGAATGGCCGGTCGTGGGCATCGTCGCCATCGGCCATTTCCTGGCCGGCCAGCACCGCTTCGCCGTCCTCCGCGAGGTGGGGGAGGCTGCGGAGGCGGCCTGAGCGCCACGCGGCGGGGGAGGGGATCGGTGTCGTGGCCGCGACCGCAAATCTCAGGTCTCGGCCGCTCCAAGTCTGAGCAACTTTCACCGTGACCTGGTTCTTTGTCCTATCTGAGGGCAGCCCTCCGGCAAGTGCCTCGGCCACGGCAGCAGGCTTCGAGAACAAGGAGCACTGATCATGTCGAACACGTCACGGATAGCCTTTGCCGTGCTCGCGGGCTACTACCTGGGACGGCGCCGCAAGCTGCGCATGGCCGCGGCGCTGGCGCTGGCAGGGCTCGCCGGTCGGGCGCGGATGGGCAAGGGTGGCCTGCTGTCGCAGGGCCTGAAGACGCTGAGCTCCTCCGTCGAGTTCGAGGAGATCACTGACCGCCTCCGCGGGGACCTGATGGAGGTCGGCAAGGCGGCGGCGGTGGCGGCGACCAGCAGGCAGATCGACGCACTGAGCAACAGGCTGCACGAACGCGCCGAGTCCCTGCGTACGCAGGGGCCGGCGGGGGAGACCCGCCGGCCCACGAGGGAGCCGGAGGAGGAAGAGGAGTACGAGGACCTGGATTACGAGGACGAGGGCGAGGACTACGAGGAAGAGCAGGAGCTCCCGCCTCGGAGGGTGCAGCGGCGAGCCCGTCCCGTG
This sequence comes from Nonomuraea sp. NPDC050786, assembly GCF_040654115.1. Classification (NCBI taxonomy): domain Bacteria; kingdom Bacillati; phylum Actinomycetota; class Actinomycetes; order Streptosporangiales; family Streptosporangiaceae; genus Nonomuraea; species Nonomuraea sp. NPDC050786. The sequence continues at coordinate 26,236 of NZ_JBFAHJ010000045.1, read as the reverse complement.
CGGGGAACCGGCCAGTCGCGGAGGTGAGTTCGGGTGACTGAGACGAGAGCTGGAGGAGCCGGTCAGGCGGTCCGGGGAACCGGTCGGGCACTGACGGGGACGACCAGGAGCGTCGCAGGCACGGTCAAGAGTGCCGGTCAAGGAGCGGCCGGTACGGCGAGGAGCGCCGGTCAAGGAGCGGCCGGCGCAGCCAGGAGTGTCGGTCAAGGAGCGGCCGGCGCGGCGGCGGAGACGGTCAAGAAGGCCGGCGGCGCGATCATGGAGAACCTGCCGACCAGCCGGCTCGTACAGGAGGCCCAGAACCTGCTCCAGGCGGCGAGCGAGCGCCTGCTCGAGACCGCGGAGGAGAAGATCGAGGACCTCACCGACCGGCTGACCGACTACGCGGAGAACGGCGGGAAGAGCCTCCTCAGCGCGGTCACCGGCTCGGAGAACCCCGGCGGCGTGCTGGGCGGCGCCCTCAAGGGCGGGCTCAAAGGCGGGCTCAAGGGCGGCCTCGCCGGCGGGCTGAAGGCAGGCGTGAAGGGGGTCTGGCAGAAGCTCACCGGGAAGGCCGGCGGCAAGGGCGGCAAACTGAAGCTCGTCAACATCGTCGAGTCGATCGACATCGGCGCTCCACGCCGCCTGGTGTACGACCAGTGGACCCACTTCCAGGACTTCCCGACCTTCATGAAGAAGGTGGAGACGGTCAATCAGGAAAGCGACGAGAAGCTCTCCTGGAAGGCCCAGGTCTTCTGGTCCCACCGGACGTGGAAGTCGCACATCGTCGAGCAGATCCCGGACCAGCACATCATCTGGCGGTCCGAGGGCGCCAAGGGCTACGTCGACGGCGCCGTGACGTTCCACGAGCTCACCGACAACCTGACCCGTGTCCTGCTGGTGCTGGAGTACCACCCGCAGGGGCTCTTCGAGCGCACCGGCAACCTGTGGCGCGCCCAGGGCCGGCGGGCGAGGCTGGAGCTCAAGCACTTCAGGCGGCACGTGATGGCGCACCTCCTGCTGAAGCCCGAGGACGTCGGCGACGGCTGGCGCGGCGAGATCCGCGACAGCCAGGTCGTCAAGGACCACGAGACGGCGATGGAGGAGGAGCGCTCCAGGCAGGCCGAGGAAGAGGAAGAGCGGCCAGAAGAGGAAGCGTACGAGGAGGAAGAGCCCGAGCGGGCGGAAGAGGAGGAGCCGGAAGAGGAGGAGGAAGAGCGGCCCGAGGAAGCAGGGCGCGAACGGGCCGAGGAGGAGGAAGAAGAGGAGCCCGAGGAGGAGGAAGAGGAAGAAGAGGAGCCCGAGGAGGAGGAAGAGCCGCAACGGGCCGAAGAGGAAGAGTACGAGGAGGAAGAGGAGCCCGAAGAGGAGCGCGAGGAGGAGCCGGTCGCCGCGCGCCGCCGTCCCGCCAGAGGCGAGACGCGCCGGGCGCCCTCCGGACAGCGCCCCGTCCGCCGCCGCGAGAGGGAGTGAGCGCGGCAGCGCCACCCTCACCTTCAGCGGGCAACTTCGGCGCGGCGGGCCGCATCTAATCCGCCGTGGAGGCGTTGATCGCGGGGGACCCGCAGCGCATCGGGGAGTACTGGCTGGCCGGCCGCCTGGGCGCGGGAGGGCAGGGCGTCGTGTACGACGCCTACGACCCTGAGGGCCGCCGGGTCGCGGTGAAGGTGCTGCACGCGGCGGGCGATCGCGGCCGCTTCGCCAAGGAGGCGGCCGCGGCGGAGCGGGTGGCCTCGTTCTGCACCGCCCGGCTGCTGGCCGCCGAACTGGACGGCGGCAAGCCGTACCTGGTCTCGGAGTACGTCCCAGGCCCCAGCCTGCGCGAGGCCGTACGGGACGGGCGGCGCTTCACCGGGGACGACCTGCACCGGCTGGCCACGGCGGTGGCCACGGCGCTCACCGCGATCCACGAGGCGGGCGTCGTCCACCGCGATCTCAAGCCGGACAACGTGCTGCTCGGCCCGGACGGGCCGCGCGTGATCGACTTCGGTATCGCCAGAACTCTGGACATGTCGCTGACCAGGACCGGCGAGCTGGCGGGCACCCCCACCTACATGGCGCCCGAGGTGCTGACCGGGCAGCGTGCGGGCGCACCGGCCGACGTCTTCGCATGGGGCGCGATCATGGTGTTCGCGGCCACCGGGTCAGACCCGTTCGGCGGCGAGAACCTGGGCGGCATCATGCACCGCGTGCTGACCCACCATCCCGACCTGAGCGCCCTTCCGCCGCGGCTGGCCGCGCTGGTCGAGGCCGCGATGGAGAAGGACCCGTCGGTACGGCCCACCGCCCGCGACCTGCTGCTGGCGCTGGTCAGCGGCGACGGGTCCGACACGCGCGGCCTGCTGACGGCCGGAAGCCGCAGCGCCGAGGGGGTGCGGGGGCCGGACCGGGGCGATCCCGCGCTGGGCACGATCGCCGAGGACGTCTACGGCGCGCTCGGCCCGGAGGAGCGCGACCTGGCGGCCGAGGTGTTCCTGCGGCTGGTCGCGGTGAACGCCGACGGCCAGGAGACGCTGCGCCGGGCCACCCCCGACGAGCTGTTCGGCGGCCGCCCCGAACAGGAGGCGGCGGCCGTGCGCCGCGTCCTGGAGGCGTTCTCGTACGTGGTCGCCGTCAAGGACGACTCGGTCGTCCTGTCGCGCCCCGGACTGCTGCGGGCCTGGCCGCGCCTGCGCATGTGGGTGGAGGCCGACCGCACCGGACTGGCCGTGCTCGGCGAGATCAACGCGGCGGCGCGGCACTGGGACGAGCACGGCCGGCGCGACGGCGACGTGCTCCAGGGCAGCCGCCTGGAGGAGGCGCTGAGCTGGGCGGCGACCGGCCGCAGGCACCTGACGCTGACCCCGTTCGAACGCGATTTCCTGCGCGCGGGCACCGAGCTGACCAAGAGGCGCGGCCGGCGCAGGAAACTGGTCACCACGGCGCTGGCGGGCCTGCTGGTGGTGGCGCTGGCGGCGGGCGGGGTGGCCGTGTGGCAGCGCGGGCAGGCCGTCGAGCGGCTCGACATCCTGACCGCCAAGCAGGTCGCGGCCGAGGCCGACCGCCTGCGTACGGCCGATCCGACCCTCGCCATGCTGCTCAGCGTGGCCGCCTACCGGATGTCGCCGCAGCCGGAGGCGCGCTCCAGCCTGATGGGCGCGCTCCAGCAGCGGGAGACGGCCGCCTTCCGCGATCCGCCGGTCAAGGGCGTGGGCCGGCGGGTGCTGAGCCGCGACGGGCGCACGCTGGTCAGCGTCAGCGAGGGCGGCGTCAACGTGTACGACGTGCGCACCGGCCGGCGGACGGCGAGCTGGCCGAAGATGACCTTGAAGGGGGTGATCATCCATGACCCCTCGCTCAGCCGCAGCGGACACCTCCTCGCCGAATCCACCTCGGACGAGCTCGCCGTCTGGGACCTGAGAACCGGCAAGGCGCTGGTGAGGCGGCCCCTCCCACAGACCGGGGCCGGCTATGCCGTCGCATTCGGCGAGCATGAGACGACGCTCGCCGTCACCCTGTTCGAGACGGCCCCGTTCGTCATCGACGTGAGCACCGGTAAGCGGTACGGGCGGCCGATCCATGACGACCGGACCTGGTCGGACGACCCGGTGCTCGTGGACCCGACCGGGAAGCACCTGCTGGCGCCCGGCTCCCGGTTCGACCAGATCGCCCTGCCCGGCGGGAGCGCCGAACGCCCTTTCCCGGCCTGCGTCAAGCACCACGTGCTGGCCGCCTACAGCGCCGATGGCAGAACGCTGGCCTGCGCGGACAGCGAGATCGTCCTCATGGACGCCGTCACCGGGCGCAAGCGCAAGTCCTTGGACTGCGGTCCCTGCAAGTACGGCACCGAGATTCGCTTCAGCGCCGACGGCCGATACCTCGCCACCTTCTCAGGCCGCGACCTGACGGTCACGCGGATCGCCGACGAGCAGGACATCCAGACCTACCGGGCCGAGGGCGAGCTCGGCGACGTGCGCTTCGACCCCGACGGCCGGACGCTGCGCTACCTCGTCGACGACATCGTCGTCAGCGTGGACCTCGAGCCCCGTACCACGGCGGTCGCACTGCCCGGCATCCCGCTGCTCAGCCGCGACGGCCGCTGGGTGGTGACCAAGCCGCACGAACCCGCCCTGCACGTGATCGACATGCGGACGCACCGGGACACGGGTCGCATACCTGTCGATGAGGACCACGAGATGAACGAGGCCATCGACGACTCCAGCACCAGGCTGGCCACCGTCGACGCCGACAGGATCACGTTGTGGAACCTCGCGACGGGGAAGAAGCTCTGGTCGAAGCGGGTGGGAGACACCATCTTCAGCCCCTCGCAGGCCTACTTCAGCCCCGATGGGCGCCGGATCGCCGTGACCCTTGTCGGGCAGATCCCGGTCAAGGAGGTGGTGCTGGACGCCGCCGACGGCCACGTGGTGGCCACCCACAAGACTCAGTTTGAGGGCGGCCCCTTCCTCCCCGGACGGCAGGTGTACGCCTCGCACGCCGGCAGGTTCATCGACCTGGCGACCGGCAAGCCCGTCGGCGCCGGCTTCGGCGCGACCACCGCGCTGGCCTTCAGCCGCGACGGTCTCATGGCCGTGTACGAGCCCCTCACTCGTCGGGTCGGCCTGTGGGACGTCAAGGGCGAGCGCTCGCTGCGCCCCTCCCTGCCCCGCGCGGCCGGCGACATCTCCCTCATGGCGTTCTCGCCGGACGGCAGGACGCTCGCCACGGTCACCCAGCAGGGTGAGCTCCAGTTCTGGGACGTCCCGGCCAAGGGCGGGCTCGGCACCGCGTACACGCTGAGGGAGAGCGAGGCCACGTCCCTGGCCTTCAGCGCCGACGGGAACATCCTGTACGTCGGCGTGGAGGGCGGCGTGCACGAAGTGCCCGTCGGCGACGCGCTCGTGGCCCGGAAGGTGTGCGCGCGGGCCGGGCGCACCCTCTCGCCCGCCGAGTGGCGCCGCTACCTCCCGGACGTGCCCTACCGCAACGTGTGCGCATAACGCGGGTCGCTCCCGTACGACTACTCGTGCTTGAGCAGTCGCGCGCGGCCGCACACCCCACGCGGGAAAACCAGTTGCCGCGCACGCGGGCCAGGGTTAGAGTCCCCGATCATCATCTCGTGACGGAGGAGTTGCTTTATGCGTGTCGATGACGTTCGTTACCAGCCCACCTCGGTAATCCCGTCATCACACGTAAGGACTCCTTCCCTTGGACCTGTCACGTAGCTTCACCATCCGGGAGAGCAGCCACCGGGTTCTCAACCCGATCACCCCGGACAAGCTCGCCACGCTGGGCGCCGCCATCGGGCTGCGCCCGGGCGCTTCCGTGCTCGATCTCTGCTGCGGCAAGGGCGAGCTGCTCTCCACCTGGGCCCGCGACCACGGCGTCACCGGCACCGGCGTGGACATCAGCACGGTCTTCCTGGCCGCCGCGCGCGAGCGCGCCGCCGAGCTCGGCGTCACCGACCGGGTGACCTTCGTGCACGGCGACGCCGCCACCCACGTGGCGGCGGAGCCCGTGGACCTGGCGGCGTGCGTCGGGGCGACCTGGATCGGCCAGGGCGTCCCCGGGACCGTCGCGCTGCTGGAGCGCAGCCTGCGCCCCGGCGGCGTGATGCTGATCGGCGAGCCCTTCTGGCGGGCCGAGCCGCCCAGCCAGGAGGCCGTCGAGGCGTGCCACGCCCGGTCCCGCGACGACTACGAGACGCTGCCCGGACTCGTCGAGCTCTTCCAGCGCCTCGGCTACGACGTCGTCGAGATGGTCCTGGCCGACGAGGACAGCTATGACCGTTACCGCGCCGCCCAGTGGCTGAACGTCCGCACCTGGCTGGACGCCAACCCCGACGACGAGCTCGCCCCCGAGCTCAGGGCCGAGCTGTCGGCCCAGCCGCTGCGCTACACCAGGTACGAGCGGTCCCTGCTCGGCTGGGGCGTGTTCGTGCTCATGAAGCGCTGACGTTCCCCGTTCAGGCCCCGGTCGGCGTGCGCCGGCCGGGGCCGTCGGGGGGTCAGCCGCTGCTGAGGGTGAAGCCCTGCTCGGTGCCGAAGGCGGTGATGCGGTCCTGCCAGGACTTCAGCGCCGCGGACAGGTCACCGCCGCCGTCGATGGCCTGGCCCACGGTGTCCTTGAAGATGCTGTTGGCGTACACCTGGAACGGCAGGTACTGCCAGCCGGGGCGGACGGCGGTCGAGGCGTCGCCCAGAACCTGGTTGATCTTCTGGCCGCCGAAGAAATCCTGCGGCGCGTCGCGGAAGGCCGGGTCGTCGAGCAGCGCCTTCGTGGCGGGGAAGAGCCCGGCCTCGGAGTTCAGCGACTTGACGGCCTCCGGGTCGGAGTTGAGCCACTCGGCGAAGGCGACGGCGGCCGGAATGTTCTTGCTCTGCGGGATGACCGCCACCGAGGAGCCGCCGTTCTCGGCGTTCATCGGCTTGGCCGCGTCGTACTGGGGCATGGGGGCGACCGCCCACTTGCCCTTCGTCTTGGGGATGGAGTTCACGATGCCGTTCGGGGCCCAGGCGCCGGTGAGCCAGGTCACGTACTTGCCGGAGCCCATGCCCTTCCACCACTCGTCCGTCCAGCCGGGCTGCGGGTCGACCAGCTTCTCGCCGAGCAGGGTGCTGAAGGTGCTCACCCACTGCTTGACGCCGGGGTCGGAGGCGAGCGTGACGCTGACGTTGCTCTCGCCGGAGGTCTTGAACGGCGTGCCGCCCGCCTGCCAGATCATGCTGTCCACGCCGCCGGCGTCCCCGGGGTCGATCGTGGTGATGAACGAATCCGGGTTGTCGGCCTTGATCTTCCTGGCCGCCTCGGTGAACTCCGCCCAGGTGGTCGGGGGCTTGATCTTCAGCTTGTCGAAGATGTCCTTGCGGTAGAACATCGCCATCGGGCCGGTGTCCTGCGGGATGCCGTAGACGCCCCCGTTGATCGCCACCTGGGACCACGCCGACGCGGCGAACTTGTCCTTCAGCGCGGCGGCGCCGTAGTCGGCCAGGTTGACGACCTGCTTGGAGAGCGCGAACTGAGGCAGCGCGAAGTACTCGACCTGCGCCACGTCGGGCGCGCCGGAGCCGGCCTTGATCGCGGTCTGCAACTTGGTGTACTGGTCGGCGGACTGGCCCGCGTTCACCACATTGACCTTGATGTTCGGATATTTCGCCTGGAAGCGGGCGACGGTCTTCTCGATCCCGGTGACCCACGTCCAGAACGTCAGCTCGGCCGGCTTGCTCAGCGCGTCCTGCACCGCCGCCGACGCGCTCGGGGCCGCGGCCGGGGCGGAGGCGCCCCCGCCACCGCCGCCGCCGGAGTTGCCGCCGCACGCGGCCAGGGCCACCGACAGGGCCGCGGCCACTCCTGCGGTCCGCACAATTGATCTCATGACGTTTCCTCACTCACGGGGGGTTACTGCTTGACGCTTCCGGTGGCCAGGCCCGACTGCCAGAACCGCTGGAGCACCAGGAAGGCGACGATCAACGGCACGATGGACAGCAGGCTGCCGGTCAGGATCAGCTGGTAGGTGGCGTCACCGGCGCCGGAGGTGCCGCTGTTGGCCTGGGCGTTCCACTGGTTGAGCCCGACGGTGAGCGGGAACCAGTCCGGCGTGTTCAGCACGATCAGCGGCAGGAAATAGTTGTTCCAGGTCGCGACCAGCGAGAAGAGCAGGACGGTGACGAAGCCCGGGGCGAGCAGCCGCAGCGCGATGGTCCGGAAGATCCGGAGCTCGCCCGCGCCGTCGATGCGGGCCGACTCCAGGATCGAGTCGGGCACCGCGTCGGCCGCGTAGACCCGCATCAGGTAGAGCCCGAACGGGCTGCACAGCGCCGGGATGAGCACCGCCCACGGCGTGTCGACGATCCCGACCCGGCTGAAGAGCAGGTACGTCGGCACCGCCAGGGCCGTGCCCGGGATGGAGATCCCGCCGAGCACCATCGCGAACAGCAGCTTGCGGCCGGGGAAGTCGTACTTCGCCAGCGCGTACCCGCCGATGGTGGCCAGCAGGGCGGCCCCGCCCGCGCCCACCACGGAGTAGAGCACGGTGTTGCCGAACCAGCGCAGGAAGATGCCGTTCTGGTAGCTCAGGGTGTCGCCGATGTTGGCGAACAGGTGGAAGTCCCCGCCGAACCAGAGCCCGAAGGTCGAGAACAGGTCCGCGCCGCTCTTGCTGGCGTTGGCCAGCAGCCAGAACAGCGGCAGGACCGCGTACACGAACATCACCAGCATGATCACGGTGAGGGTGGGGCTCTTGCCCCGGCGGCGCCTGGCCGCGGGGGAGTGGCGGGCGGCCACGGCGGGGCCCGCCTCGGCGACGGCCGTCACAGCGTCTTCTCCCTTCTCGCGGTGATGAGCTGCACCGCGTACGCCACGACGACGGTGACGAGGCCGAGCAGCACGGCGACGGCGGCCGAGTAGTTGATCTGCTGGCCGTTGAACGCGAGGTTGTAGGCGTACATGTTGGGCGTGTAGCTCGTGCTGATCACCGCGGGTGCGAGCTTCTGGACGATGTTCGGCTCGTTGAAGAGCTGGAAGCTGCCGATGATCGAGAAGATCGTCGCCACGAGGAGTGCGGGGCGCAGGGCGGGCAGCTTGATGCTCCAGGCGGTGCGGATGGCGCCCGCCCCGTCGATCTCGGCGGCCTCGTAGAGCTCTTCGGGGATGGCCCGCAGTGCGGCGTACAGGATGATCATGTTGTAGCCGACGTACTCCCAGGTCACCATGTTGCCGATGGAGGTCAGCATCCAGGAGCGCGACAGCAGGTCGGGCAGGGTGACGTCGAGCGCGTGGCCGATCTGCCCGACCAGGCCGAACTGGTCGCCGTACATGTAGCCCCACATGAGGGCCGCGACCACGGCGGGCACCGCGTACGGCATGAAGATGGTGATGCGGAACAGGGACGGCCAGCGCAGCCTGCCGCTGTCGATGGCGAGCGCGCATCCCAGGGCGAGGAGCAGCATGATCGGCACCTGCACGACCAGGAAGAGCGCCACGCGCAGCAGCCCGGCCCCGAACAGCGCGTCGCCGAGGGCGCGCGTGTAGTTGGCCAGGCCGGCGAAGACCGTGCCGCCGATCAGGCGGTCCTGGAAGAGGCTGAGGTAGAGCGCGTACGCCAGCGGCGCGACCACCGTGACCAGGAAGACCACGAAGAACGGCAGGAAGAACGCGTAGCCGGCGACGCGCAGGCGCAGGAGCGGCCGGGCGAGGCCGGGGCGCCCGGCTTCGGCGGCCTGGGCGGTCATCCCGCGCTCCTGGGCGATGTTCGCGCTGCCACGAAGACTGGCACTGCACTCTCCTTGTCCGGGACGTGGACGGTCGGGGGATATCGCGCGGCTGGCCGCGGCAGTCACGATGATCGAATGTTTACGTAAACATATGGAAGGTGTCCCGTAGTCTGAACCCGCTGCCGAATCATGTCAACAGGTAACCGTGAGTTAACATCCGTGGCGATTTGGACCTGTTTGGCGGCCTGCATTGACGGACAAGGCATGTTTGCGTAAACATCGGCCGAGAGCATCGGACGATCAGAGGTGACAGTGGACGGGGCGACACAGGAAACGGCGCCGGGACGGCGCACCCGCAGGCGGCCCTCCATGGCCGATGTCGCCGCGCTGGCCGGGGTCTCCAGCCAGACCGTCTCCCGGGTGGTCAACAACCGGAGCAACGTGGAGGAGGAGACCCGCCAGCGGGTCCTGTCGGCGATGCGCATGCTGGGCTACCGGCCCAACACCGCCGCCCGTGCCCTGGTCACCGGCCAGTTCCGCGCCCTGGGCCTGATCAGCTTCGGGCTCGCCAGCTTCGGCAACGCCCGCACCGTCGACGCCGTCACGAGAGCGGCGCAGCGGGCCGGCTACACCGTGAACATGATCGCGATCGAGTCGCAGACCGAGCGGGCCGTGCACGCGGCGTTCGACCAGCTCACCATGCAGGCGGTCGACGGCATCGTGCTCATCGAGGCGCAGATCCTCGACACGCCGGCGCTCCGCCTGCCGCCCGGGGTGCCGGTCGTGATGGCCGACGGCGACGTCAGCCACCGCCATCCCATGGTCGACACCGACCAGACCCAGGGCGCCCGGCTCGTCACCCGCCACCTGCTCGACCTCGGCCACGAGACCGTCTGGCACGTCGCCGGGCCTGAGGACTCCTACGCCGCCAAGCGCAGGGCGGAGTCCTGGCACGCCACGCTCAAGGAGGCGGGGGCCGCGGTGCCCGGGGTGCTGTTCGGCGACTGGAGCGCCGCCAGCGGATACGAGGCCGGCCGCGTCCTGGCCCGGCGGCCCGGCGTGACGGCCGTCTTCGCCGCCAACGACCAGATGGCCCTCGGCGTGATGCGGGCCATGATCGAGGCGGGCCGCCGCATCCCCGAGGACGTCAGCATCGCCGGGTTCGACGACCTCGAGGAGTCGGCCTACCTGTCCCCGCCGCTCACCACCGTCCGGCAGGACTTCGACGTGGTGGCGGAGCGGATCGTGGCGCTCATGATCGACCAGATCGAGGCCGGCCCGGCCCCCGCCGACACCGCGTACGTCGCCCCTGAGCTGATCGTCAGGCAGAGCACCGCCCCACCGCCATCTCGCCGCCCGTGACCTGCGACCCCATGAAGGGAGGAGCGGCGCCCTCGCCTGCCGAGGCCGCCGCGCCGACGATGAACGCCGTATCTCCTGATGCCATGCCGGTCCAGCGGTTCTGGCGCCGGCTCGGCGGCGTGGCCTTCGGCGGCGACTACAACCCCGAGCAGTGGCCGGCCGAGACCAGGGCCGAGGACCTGCGCCTCATGGCCGAGGCCCGGGTGAACCTCGTCACCGTAGGCGTGTTCGGCTGGGCCCGCGTGGAGCCGGCCCGCGGCGCGTACGACTTCTCCCTCTTCGACCAGGTCCTGGATGACCTGCACGCGCACGGGATCACCGCCGACCTCGCCACCATGACGGCGTCGCCGCCGCCGTGGCTCGCGTACGAGCACCCCGAGATCCTGCCGGTCACCGCGGACGGGACCGTGCTGGGCCCCGGCGGGCGGCAGCACTTCTGCCCGTCCAGCCCCGTCTACAGGGAACGGGCCGCGCTGCTGGTGGAGCGGCTGGCCGAGCACTACCGCGGCCATCCGGCCCTCGGGCTGTGGCACGTCGGCAACGAGTACGGCTGCCACATCCCCGCCTGCTACTGCGAGGTGTCGGCGGCCGACTTCCGGCGCTGGCTGCGGGAGCGGTACGGAGACGACATCGAGGCACTCAACGACGCCTGGTCGACCGACTTCTGGTCGCAGCGCTACGCGAGGTTCGAGCACATCCAGCCGCCCCGGGCGGCGCCCACGTACCCCAACCCGGCCCAGCAACTCGACTACGCGCGCTTCAGCGACGAGGCCCTGCGCGCCTGCTACGACCTGGAGGCCGGCATCCTGCGGCGCGTCACCCCCGACGTGCCGGTCACCACGAACTTCCTGGCCGGCCTCAAAGCGGTGGACGTCTTCGGCTGGGCGCCGCGGGTGGACGTCGTGGCGGTCGACTGCTACCCCGACCCCGCCGACGAGCGGCCGCATCTCCTCCCCGGCCTGGTGTACGACACGATGCGCGGCGCCGGGGGAGGGGACCCGTGGATCCTGATGGAGCAGGCGCCGAGCGCGGTCAACTGGCGGGCCAGGAACGCGATCAAGCAGCCGGGCCGGATGCGGCTGTGGAGCTGGCAGGCGGTCGCGCAGGGTGCGGACGCGATCCTCTACTTCCAGTGGCGGCAGTCACGCGGCGGCGCCGAGAAGTTCCACTCGGGCATGGTGCCGCACGCGGGCGCCGACAGCAGGGTCCACCGCGAGATCGCGGCGCTCGGCCGGGAGCTGGCCTCGGTCCCCGACCTGCCCGGCACGCGGGTCAGCAACCAGGTGGCGCTCCTGCTCGACTGGAACAGCTGGTGGGCACTCGAGCTCGACTCCCATCCGTCGGACGGCGTGCGCCAGGAGGACCGCCTGCTCGACCACTACGGCCCGCTGTTCGACCTCGGCGCCGGCGTGGACGTCGTGCCGCCCTCGGCCGACCTGACGGGCTACGCCCTCGTCGTCGTGCCCAACCTGTACCTGCTGTCGAGCGAGGACGCGGGGCGCCTGTCGTCGTACGTGTCCGGCGGCGGCGCGCTGGTCGTGTCGTTCTTCAGCGGGATCGTCGACGAGCACGACCGGGTCCACCTGGGCGGCTACCCCGCGCCGCTGCGCGAGGTCCTCGGGGTGCGGGTCGAGGAGTTCTGCCCGGCCGCCGAGCACGAGACGTTCGCCGTACGCGGGTGCGGGGCGTTCGCGCGGCTCGAAGGGGTGGCCGATCTGTGGCGGGAGGACCTGCGGCTCGCGGGGGCCGAGCCCGAGCTCGTCTTCGACGCCCCCGACTGGGCCGGCCGCCCGGCCGTGACCAGGCACGAGTACGGCGCGGGGACCGCGCGCTACCTCTCGACGCGGCTCGACGAGCCCACCATGCGGGCGGTCCTGGCGCGGGCGCTGGCCGACGCGGGGGTGGCTCCCGTGGTCGAGGGCCTGCCTCGGGGGGTTCAGGCGAGCGTACGCGCCGGGGGTGGTCGGCGCTTCCTGATCCTGCTGAACCATACCGATGACAAGCACGACATCACGGTCGGCGGCGAGTGGAGCGACGCGCTGTCGGGCGAGGAGGTCTCCGCCGTCACCCTGCCGCCGGCGGGCGTCGCGGTGCTCCGCGCGACCACGGCGGACTGACCGGTCCCGCGCCTGTGCGGCCCTTCGACCGCCGGCTGGCCGTCTTCGGTTCGCGCCTGGCTGGCCGGTGGCGTGCGGGGGCCGTCACCGGGCGGGCAGGAGCAGCCGGAACTCGGTCCGGCCGGGGCGGCTGCGTACGTCCACCGAGCCGCCGTGGGCCGCCATGACGGCGCGGACGATGGCCAGGCCGAGCCCGGCTCCACCGGTGGCGCGCGACCGGGCGGGGTCCACGCGGGAGAACCGCTCGAAGATCCCCTCCGAGAGCCCGGCCGGTATGCCGGGACCGTCATCCGTGACGCTGACCTCGACGTCACGGGCCTCGACGTCACGGGCCTCGACGTCACGGGCCTCGACGTCACGGGCCTCCGCGTCGGCCGGCAATCGGCGGGCTTCCGCGTCGGCCGGCAACCGGCGGACGGCCACCGTGACCGTGGTGCCGTCCGGCGTGTGGACCGCGGCGTTGCTCAGCAGGTTGGCGAGCACCTGGTGCAGCCGCAGCGGGTCGCCGGTCACCGTGACGGGGTCCTCCGGCAGTTCCAGCCGCCACCGGTGGCCAGGGGCGGCGGCGCGCGCGTCGCCCGTGGCCTCGATGGCCAGGCGGGTCAGGTCCACCTCCTCCCTGGCCAGCGGGCGCCCCTCGTCCAGCCGGACCAGCAGGAGCAGTTCGTCGACGAGCTCGCTCATCCGTCCGGACTCGGCGTCGATCCGGTTCAGCGCGTGCCGTACGTCGCCGGACATCGCCCCGCGCTCACGCAGCGCGAGCTCGGCGTGCCCGCGGATCGACGCGAGCGGCGTGCGCAGCTCGTGGCTGGCGTCGGCGGCGAAGGCGCGCAGCCGCTGTTCGACGGCGTGCCTGCGGGCCAGAGCGGCCTCCACGTGGCCGAGCATGCGGTTGAACGCGGCGCCCACCAGGCCCGTCTCAGTTCGCGGATCGGTGTCGGGGACGCGTTCGGCCAGGCTCACCTCGCCGCTGGCCAAGGGCAGCTCGCTGACCTTGCGAGCGGTGGTGGCGATGCGTTGCAGGGGGCGCAGCGACAGGCGTACCCAGAGGGTGCCGGCGACACCGGCGACGGCGAGCGTGCCCGTGAACATCGCCAGCTCGAGCAGGGCCAGGCGGCCAAGGGTCTCCTCCACCCCGTGCAGCGAGAGCCCCTCGACCAGGACGTCACCGTCCCGGCCCGCGACGGCCTGGACCCGGTAGTCGTCCAGGACGGACAGGTCCACGGTCAGCGCGGGGCCGCCGACCGGCACCGCGGCCAGCGTCTCCTCGTCCTGGCGGCTCAGCCGCACGGGGAGCGCGTCCGCCCGTGCCACGACCGCCGCCTGGGTGACCCTCCCGCCGACCAGTCGCGCGCCGAACATGCCCGGGGCCTGCCCGCGGGTGTCCTCGCCGTGCTCCAGGCTCGCGGCGAACCGCACCCCGTAACCGGCGAGCTGCTGGTCGACGCGGCCGAGCAGGAAACTGTCCATCGCCCGGAACGTGGCGACGCCGACGATCGCGCACGTGAGCGCCAGCAGCACGAGCAGACCGGCGATCATCCGGCCCCTGATCGTGCGTGGCATGAGCTTCACGGCTTGAGCACGTATCCGACGCCGCGGACGGTGTGGATCAACGGCCGGCGGCCCGCGTCGATCTTCTTGCGCAGATAGCTGATGTAGAGCTCCACCACGTGCGCCTGGCCGCCGAAGTCGTAGGACCAGACGTCGTCGAGGATCTGCGCCTTGGTCAGCACCCTGCGCGGGTTGTACATGAGCAGCCGCAGCAGTTCGAACTCCGTCGGCGTCAGGTCGATCAGCGTGCCGCCCCTGGTCACCTCCCGGGACTCCTCATCCATGGACAGCTCGCCCACGACGAGCCGGTCGCCGTCGCCCTGGCGGGCCATGCCGGCCCGGCGCAGCAGCCCGCGCAGGCGGGCGAGCACCTCTTCCAGGCTGAACGGCTTGGTCACGTAGTCGTCGCCACCCGCCGTGATGCCCTCGATCCGGTCCTCCACGGCGTCCCGCGCGGTCAGGAACAGCACGCACAACTCGGGCGTCCGCTCCCTGAGCCGGCGCATCAGCTCCAGCCCGTTCAGGTCGGGCAGCATGATGTCCAGGATCGCCGCGTCGGGTGCGAACCGCTCCGCCTCCTGGACGGCGGCGCTCCCGCTCGCCACCGCGCGGACCTGCCAGCCCTCCTGGCACAGCGTCCTGTCCAGCACCTCCAGGAGGTCGGGCTCGTCATCCACGACGAGCACGCGGATCGGCGTGCCGTCCGGGCGCGACAGGGTGCTCATCCTCTCGACGATAGGAGCCTCCTCTGAAAATCCTCTTAAAGATACCTTTGAGAGGAAAAACAGAGACTGGCCTGGCACTTTGTCCCTCATGACGACTGTTCACACTGCAGTCCGCACGTCGGCGATGCCGCGGCGCGGCCGCTTCCGGCCCGAGGCGCTGCTGGCGGCCGTGGCGGCGGGCGGGGTCGCGGTCATCGCGCTGTGGTGGCACAGCACGCCCTCGGTGTCGGGACTGGACGGCTGGCTGACCGAGAGCGGCCGCGTCACGGGCCTGCTGGCCGGGTACGGGCTGGCGGTGCTGCTCGGGCTCATGGCCAGGGTCCCGGCCCTGGAACACGGCGTGGGCAGCGACCGCCTGGCCCGCTGGCACGCCATGGGCGGCAGGTACGTCATCGGGCTCGTCACGGCGCACGTGCTGGCCACCATCTGGGGGTACGCGGTGGCCGACCGCGTCGGCGTGGTGGACGAGACGGTGACCATGGTGCTGTCCTTCCCCGACGTGTTGAAGGCGACGGCGGCCTGCCTGCTGCTGCTCGGCGTCGCCGTGGTGTCGGCCCGTGCCGCGCGCCGGAGACTGCGCTACGAAACCTGGTTCTACCTGCACTTCTACACCTATCTGGCGGCCTGGCTGGCGTTCGGGCACCAGCTCGCGACCGGCGCCCAGTTCACCGGCGACCGCGTGGCGCGACTCGCCTGGTACGCCCTCTACCTCGGGGTGGCCGCGCTGCTGGTCTGGTACCGCTTCCTGGGACCGGTCAGGTTGTGGGCGCGGCACCGGCTCCGCGTGGCCGGCGTCACCGCCGACGCTCCCGGCGTGGTCTCCATCCACCTCACGGGGCGCGGGCTGCGGCGGCTGGGGGCCGAGCCGGGCCAGTTCTTCCGCTGGCGGTTCCTGACCCGCGAGCTGTGGTGGTCGGCCAATCCGTACTCGCTGTCGGCGGTTCCTGACGCCGGTGGGCTGCGCATCACGGTCAAGGCGCTGGGCGACCACAGTGCGGCGCTCGCCCGGCTGCGGCCGGGCACCCCGGTGCTCGCCGAGGGGCCGTACGGCGGGTTCACCGCGCGTCTCGGCCGGGGCGGCAGATCGCTGCTGATCGCGGGCGGCGTCGGCATCACCCCGCTGCGCGCCCTGTTCGAGACGCTGCCCGGACGGGTGACGCTGCTCTACCGGGCCCGCACGCCCGAGGAGATGCTCTTCAAGGACGAACTCGAGCAGATCATCGCGGCCCGCGGCGACGCCACGGCGTACTTCTCGACCGGGCCCAGGTCCCCGGACCTGTTCGACGGTCTCGGGCGCCTGCTGCCCGATCTGCGCGAGCACGACGTGTACGTGTGCGGGCCGCCCGAGATGACGCAGGCGGCGATCAAGGCGCTGCGGTCGGCGGGCGTGCCCCATCGCCGGATCCATCACGAGTCGTTCGAGTTCTGAGTTCCGAATTTTCACCTTATGAGAGGTCACTGCCATGCGCAGGGTGCTGTTCGCGGTGCTGGTCACCGCTATCGGCCTGGTACTGCTGCTGTCGTTCAAGCCACACGACATGGCGGGCGTCGCCCAGCCGCCCGCCGCCGTCGCCCCCGCCCAGGCTTCGGCTTCGCCGTCGCCGCAGGGCTCCATGGAGTCTGCCGACGGCCGGACCTTCGACGGGGATGCCGTCGACACCCGCTGGGGACCCGTGCAGGTACGGATCGTCGTCTCCGGCAGCAAGATCACCGACGTACAGGTGCTCCAGGCCCCGCAGGAGAACCGGCGTGACATCGAGATCAACAACAGGGCGCTGCCCATCCTCCAGCAGGAGGCCCTCTCGGCCCAGAGCGCCCAGATCGACTCCGTCTCCGGGGCCACGTACACCAGCGACGGCTACACGGGCTCCCTGCAGAGCGCCATCGACCAGGCGGGGCTGTGACGCGCCACGTCGAGAAGGCGATGGGCACGGTCTTCTCGTTCGATGTGCGCCACGCCGCCGACGCCGCCGCCGACGCCGCCGCCGCCGACGCCGATGGCGCGGTGGCGCGGGCCGTCGCCTGGCTGCACCACGTGGACGCGGTCTTCTCCACCTACCGGCCGGACAGCCCGGTCAGCCGTCTGGCCCGGGGCGAGCTCGGGCCGGCCGACTGCCCGCCCGAGGTGCGACAGGTGCTCGCGCTGTGCGCGGAGGCCGAACGGCGGACCGGCGGCTATTTCACGGCGTGTCCCGGCGGCCGTCTGGACCCGTCCGGCCTGGTGAAGGGGTGGGCGATCGAGCAGGCGTCCCTGCTGCTCACCGAGGCGGGCGCGCCCCGCCACTGCGTCAACGGCGGCGGCGACATCCAGCTCGGTCCCGACCCCTTCCCGTGGCGGATCGGGATCGCCCACCCCCTACGGCCCGGCGCTCTCTCCGCCGTGGTCACCGGCCACGACCTCGCCGTGGCCACCTCGGGCAGCGCCGAGCGCGGCCCGCACATCATCGATCCGCACACCGGGCTCCCCGCCGCCGGCCTGGTGTCCCTCACGCTCGTCGGGGCCTGCCTGACCGCCGTCGACGCGTACGCGACCGCCGCGTTCGCCATGGGCGAGGCCGCCCGGGACTGGGTCGAGGGGCAGCCCGGCCTGGAGGCGTACGCGGTGACCGCGCGCGGCCACACCTGGCAGACCAGCGGCTTCGCCGCGTTCACCGCCCGCGGGTGAGGCGTCGGCTCCTCCTGGGTATGCGGTCCGGTGAAGTCGAGCTAGTCACGGGGGCGAAGATGCGGCGGCTGGCCGAGCGTACGCCCGCGCATCGCGACCGCACGGTCGACCTGCTCCGCGCCATCGCCATCACGGCCGTGGTCGTCGGCCACTGGCTGGCGGTGCACGTCAGCTACGACGGGGGCCTGCGCGGCGGCAGCGCGCTGGAGCTGGTGCCGTGGACGCGCCCGCTGACCTGGCTCTTCCAGGTCATGCCCGTCTTCTTCCTGGTCGGCGGGTACGCCAACGCCGCCTCGCTCGCCGCCCACCGGGCCCTCGGCGGTGACGCCACCTGCTGGACGCTGCGCCGTACCGACCGGCTCATCCGCCCTACCACCGTGCTGCTGGCCGTGCTGGCGGCGGCGGCGCTGCTGGCGCGGGTGCTGGGCGTCGGTCCGGGGCTCATCGGCATCGGGGTGTGGGTGGCCGGGATCCCGCTCTGGTTCCTGGTGGCCTACCTGGCCGTGGTGGCCCTCACCCCGCTGATGCACGCCCTGCACCGTCGGTACGGCCTGGCCGTGCCGATCGCGCTGACCGTGCTGGTCGGCCTCGGCGACGCGGCCCGGTTGGCGCTGCGGGATCCCGCCCTGGGGCAGGGGAACTTCCTCTTCGCCTGGCTGGCGGTGCATCAGCTGGGCTTCGCCTGGCAGGACGGGCGCCTGCCCGCCCGGCCCCGCGTCGGGCTGCCGCTGGCGTTCGCAGGGCTGGCGGCCCTGGTCGGGCTCACCGTGGTGGGGCCTTATCCGATCAGCATGGTCGGGATCGCGGGGGAGGGCATCCAGAACACCTCCCCGCCCACGCTGGCGCTGCTGGCGCTGGCCGCGACGCAGACCGGGCTGGCTCTGTCGGTCCACGGCCCGGCCGGCCGGTGGCTGCGGCGGCCGCGGCCCTGGACCGCCGTCGTGGCGGTCAACTCGATCGTCATGACGCTCTTCCTGTGGCACATGACCGCCGTCGTGCTCGGCGCGCTGGCGCTGTATCCGACCGGGCTGCTGCCGGCCGCGCCTCCGGGGACGCCCACGTGGGTGCTGCTGCGGCTGCCCTGGCTCGCCGCCCTGGCCCTGATCCTGGGCGTGCTGGTCATGGTGTTCGGTCCCGTCGAGCGGCGGGCCGGTCCCCGTCCCGCGGCGGGGGCGACGGCCGGGGTGACGGCGGGTGTCCTCACCTTCCTCGGCATCGCCGGCGTGGTGGCGGGGCTGCTCACCCTCGCGGTGACCGGCCCGAGCGGTCATACGCTGACCGGCCTGCCGATCGTGGCCATGCTCGTGTATTCCGCGGGCGCCGGCACCCTGCGTTTCACCCGGTGGCGATCATCCCGTACGGCGTGAGCCTCAGCGTGCTCTGCGGGCCAGGGTGAGGTCGGTGGTGAAGGTCAGGTCCACGCCGTCGCCCCCCAGCAAGGCGGCGAACTCCTCCATCACCTCCTCGCGGGTGTCCGGGTCCAGGATCCGGTAGGCGGAGACGGAGCGGGCCAGGTCCAGGTAGCGGCCGGTTCCGTACCGGTCGGTGCGCGTGTAGTGGCGCTGGTCGAGATCGGTGTAGCGCGGGTCGTGCGCCAGCTCGTGCTCGGACCACTTGCCCCGGGTCGAGCCGTCCCGGTGCATGCTCGAGGTGGTCACTCCGTAGTGGCTGTCCACCGCGGCGAGCGCGCCCCGCAGGCGGGGGTCGGTGACGACGTAGTGGTTCCAGAAGACCGCCACCGCTCCGGACGGCGCCAGGGCCGCATGGGCGAGGTCCCAGCGCCTGCGCTCGTCGATCCAGTGCCACGCCTGCGCGGAGTAGAGCAGGGCGAACGCCCTGTCGGGGACGTACTCCTCGAAGAACCCGATCTCCACCCGGGCGCCCGGGCACTTCGCCGCCAGCGCGGCGGCCATCCTGGGGTCGGGCTCGACGCAGGTCAGCTCGGCGCCGCGAGCGGCGAAGCCCGCCGTGGCCTTGCCCGTGCCCGCGCCCACCTCCAGCGCGGGGCCGGCCGGCGCGTACTCCAGCACGTCGGTGATGAGCTGGGCGGGATAGTCGGGTCTGGCCGAGTCGTACTGCTCGACCGCCTCTCCGAACACCACGCTCCGCTCGCGGTCCACCGCCATCGAATCCCCTTCCGTGGTCCATGCCCTGCGCCGGGCCCCCTCCCGGCGGAGGGCCGGTAGACAACATCCCACGAAATCCGAAGAAAGAGGGAGTATGTCGCGCGAGGCCATCACCGCCCTGGCCCTCGCCTGCCCCCGTGACCGCGTCGACGAGCAGAAAGAGCGGCCCTGGCGCGTCGCCGGCACGAACGCGGGTCGCTGGAGCAGCGGGCGCTTGCGCGCCGGAAGCGAGGGCTACTCGCTGCCGGCGTGGTCCGGGAAGAGGGCCGCGGCCACGTGCCGGGTGTCGGCGTACTCCACGACCGAGGTGATCTTGCCGTTGCGGACGGTGTAGATCCCGATGCAGCGGTTGTCGTAGGCGCCGCCGTACACGGTCCGCGCCTTGGAGGTCCACTCGGCGACCACGCGGTCGCCCTCGGCGATCGTGCTGATGAGCTCGATCTTCATGGTGCCGGGGACGAGGATCGGTCCCATGCCGCCGAGGAAGTCGTTGATGATCGCGTCGCGGCCCCGCCATACCTTCGAGATCGGCAGATCGCCGGGATAGTGCCAGGTCGCGTCCTCGGCGAAGCTGTCGCGGATGATGTCGGCGTCGCCGTCGCGGACGGCCTCGACGTAGCGGACGACGACGGTCCTGGGGTCGGTGGCGTTCATGATCGTGCTCCTTTGCTGATGGGGTGTTCCCGCGGATCTCCGGTCGGAACGAGAGCCTTCACGGCGGGTACCTCCTTGGCGGTGCCGGTGGCAGGGCCAATCGGTGGCCAGTTCAGCAGGTGAGGCGGTGACCGGGCCAACAACGGAACCGTCCGGTCGACAACGCCGGGTTGTCGTCTATGGCCAGCGGCGTGGACCTGGCTCTGGTGACCCGAGCGCGGAGGATGCCGAGCATCCGTAGCCGGGTGAGAAACCCCAGCTCGGCAGATTCCGAGCTGGGGTTTCCTGTTCGACGCCTCGTCTCGTCCGCCCGAGGGCGCGTCTCTGGGCCGGATCGCCGGCGCCCTCGTCGAGGCCGGGTCAGCGGATCCTGGGGATCGGGACCTTGGACCAGTCGAGGTCGGAGGCGAGGTAGAAGCTGGGGTAGGCGGGCTGGTTGTAGCCCGTCTGCTGCCTGGCCACCTCGACGCGGTACTGCGGATCGTGCATCAAGGTGTAGAGCTTGCGGTCGGTCACCTCGGTGCTGAGGTAGATGCGGGCCGCGCCGCTGTCGGCGGTGCGGACGACCAGCTCCTCGCGCCAGTCGCCGAAGATGTCGGCGACCAGGCCGGGGTTGCCCTTGGTCCAGTTGTTGGTGAGTGTGCCGGTGGCGGTCAGGAGCGTGCCGCGCTTCCAGTCGTCGATCGTGGGGGTCTGGAGCTCGGTGGTGGCTGTGCCGTTGATGAGCTGGGTGGTCATGTCGGCGGCCCAGCGGATGCTCTGGTTGGTGCCAGGGGTGACGCGGCCCAGGTGGTCGCCACGGACCGACCAGAGGCCGGAGACGATCTCCTGATTGGGGGGCATCGCGGACCAGGCTTCCAGACCGCGGATCGCGGGATCGATGTCGCC
Organism: Nonomuraea sp. NPDC050786; assembly: GCF_040654115.1. Taxonomy (NCBI): domain Bacteria; kingdom Bacillati; phylum Actinomycetota; class Actinomycetes; order Streptosporangiales; family Streptosporangiaceae; genus Nonomuraea; species Nonomuraea sp. NPDC050786. The sequence goes on along the minus strand of NZ_JBFAHJ010000045.1, from coordinate 4,978 downwards.
GACCATCCCGCGCCCGGTGTCCCGGCCGCTGTAGCCGCCGAAGAGCACCTTGCCGGTGGCGGCGTCCCGCATGGCCCAGCCGTACGGCGCCCAGGCTCCGCCCTCGTGCACGGTCCAGATCTCCAGGCCGGGCCGGTCGGGGTCGAGGTCGCCGACGTGCATGGCGTCGCCGTGGCCGAGCCGGACGTTCTGGCCCGGGACGCTGCTCTCCGGTGGGGCCACGTCGAAGGAGGAGTACAGCAGGCTGCCGTCGTCGTCGATGGTGGCCCCGCCGTACACGATCTCCTGCTTGCCGTCGCCGTCCACGTCGGCGGCGCTCATCGAGTGGAAGCCCTGGGTGGTGAGGGTGGCGTAGGCCGGGTTGCCGCCGTTGACGCCGTGCGGGCCGGCGTTGAAGGGGTTGGCCATCGGGGCGTGGCCGCTGTCGACATACCAGACCTGCTTCAGCTTGTGGCCGTTCCAGGTGTAGGCGACCAGGGTGGTGCGGGTGTAGTAACCACGGGCGAAGACCGCTGACGGGCGCTTGCCGTCGAGGTAGGCCACCGAGGACAGGAACCGGTCGACCCGGTTGCCCGGCTCGATGCGGGCCATCGCGTAGTCGCCCCACAGGAGGCCGTCGTCGCCGCGTCCCGGCTTGTACGGGATCGTCTGGAGCTCCCTGCCGGTGGCGCCGTCGAACACCGACAGGTACTCGGGGCCCGTGAGGACGAACCCGGCGAATTCCCGCAGGCGGTTGTTGCCGCTGCGGGCGGGCGCGTAGACGTCGACGAAGTAGGCGGCGAGCTCGGCCGCGGACTCGCCGGAGAGCGGGTAGCTGTGCGTGGGCGCGATGCCGAAGGCCTGCTCCAGCGTGGCGGGCCAGTGCCCGGCGACCACTTCGGGGTGCTCGTGCCACTTCATGAACATCTGGACGACGTGCTCGAAGTAGCCGGCCGCGCTCAGCCGGTAGTCGTCGGTGTGCGAGTAGCCCGCCTTGACGTCCTGCTCCGGCATGGTGATGTAGCGCTCGCCGATCACGTTCCCGGCGGCGTCGTAGCGGATCTGTCTGGTGCCCGGCGCCGTCTTGACCATCAGTTCCGAACGGCCGTCGCCGTCGAAGTCGTAGACGAGGAACTGCGTGTAGTGAGCGCCCGACCTGATGTTGACGCCCAGGTCCAGCCGCCACAGCAGCCTGCCGTCGAGCGTGTAGGTGTCCAGGTAGGTCGAACCGGTGTAGCCGCGCTGGGAGACGTCCTTGGCGTTGGAGGGCTCCCACTTGACGACGAGCTCGTACCGGCCGTCGCCGTCCACGTCTCCGACGCTCATGTCGTTGGCGGCGTAGGTGTAGGCCTCGCCCGCCGACGTGACGCCGTCGGCGGGCTTGCGGAGGGGTAGGTCGTAAAACGTTTCACCCCAAGGCCGGATGGCGGCGCTCGGCCGGCCCTCCTTGCCGCGTACTATCGGCGCCACGCTGTAGCGGGCGGTGGCGCTTCCCGTGGGATCGAGGTAGTTCGTGCTGTCGGTGACCGTGGCGATCGGGCGGCCGTCGCGGTAGACGCGGAAGTCCGGGCCGGCCATGCCGCGGCTGCCGCTTCCGGTCACCTCTGTGCCGAGAAGACGCCAGCTCAGGAAGACACCGTTGGGGGCGGTGGCGGCGACCAGTCCGCGATCGAGACGCTCCATCGTGATGCGGACGTCCGCGACGGCGGGAGTGGCCGGAAGGGTGAACGCCAGGGTGGCCAGGATCAGGAGGGCTAACCGTATGTGGCGGATGGGGTGCTCCTCGGGGGCGCCGTAGTGGTTGAAACGATCTAATCGATCGAAGGCTACGAACGTTCACATTTTTGCGTCAAGGCCTTGGTCAGGAGCTCGCGCTCTTATCGCAGGTCACGCCGTCCGTCGCCGCCGTGAGGTAGATCTTGGCCGAGGCGCTCGGGCCGAGCCCCTCCACCAGCGCCTTGCTTCTGGCGGTCAGATCGATCAGCGGCGCGTTCTGCGCCGTCGCCACCTGCCGCATCGTCGCGGGCAGGTCCACGCCGACGCCGTTGACGTGCAGCGCCGTCGAGGTCAGCTTGCCGCCGGAGTCGAAGAGCCCGGCCGGGGAATCGCCATCATGCCCTGCCACCTGGTCAGTCTCCTCTCGGATACCACGCAGCAGGCGTCACGGTGTCCACCGGACGTTGGGGTTGATGCGCCCGGTCCAGTTGAAGATGGCCATGTTGTCCCACCCGTTGCCGCTGGAGCCGATGTTCGCGGGGTCCCACCCGTTCCCGGGCACCGCGTACCAGGTCGGCTCCCAGTAGAAGATCCCGATCGCCCCCGCGTTGCGGGCCGTGCTCTGCACCGCCGCGAACTCGGCCCCCTGTCCCTGCCAGGTGAGGCCATAACCCGAGCACCCGGACGTGACCGCGTTCCGCGTGGAGTCGGCATTGTCGGCGGTGAAGGGGTACGCGGTCTCGGCGATGACCACGTTCTTGCCGTAACGAGAGCGCATGTCCGAGATCACGCTGGACAGGTTGGACAGCGTGCCGTGCCACATGCAGTAGTACGACAAGCCAGTGATGTCCCACTGCACGCCCTTGGCCCGGATCCCGTCGTAGAACCAGCGGGCAGAGGACAGGCTCTCCGCCAGCGCCGTGTGGATGATCACCTGGGTGCCGGCGTTGCACGCCTTCGTCGCGTCATAACCGGCCTTGAGCAGCAGGCTCAGGTTCGTGAAGTCGTTGTTGACCACCTTGCCGTCGTTCCAGAGCATGCCGGTGTTGATCTCGTTGCCGATCTGCACGCTGTCCGGGGTGGTGCCCTGCGCCTTGAGACTGGTGCACACGTCGTAGGTGTAGTTGTAGACATCCGTCCGCAACTGGCTGATGCCGTGGCCGGCCCAGGCGGCGGGCTTGTACTGCTTGCCGGGGTCGGCCCAGGTGTCGGAGTAGTGGAAGTCGACCAGCAGCCTCAGGCCCCTGGCCTTGACCGCCCTGGCCTGCTGCAGCACCTTGGCCTTGTTGTTGTAACCGCTGATCGGGTCGTTCCAGATCCGCAGGCGGGCATAGTTGACGCCGACTCCCTTGAGGATGTCCAGCGGATCTCTCTGGTTGCCGCTCGCGTCGTAGTACGTGGCACCCAGGTCGAGCGCGCGCTGTAAGGAAGAGACGTCGGCGCCGAGCATGGTCAGCGTGGCGGCGTGCGCCGGCTGCGCGGCGGCGAGGGTCGCGGCGACGAAGAGGACCAGCGCCACCCAGAGCCTTTTCATGATTCCTCCGCTCAGGAGAGGAACGGCCATTGCTCGCGCACGGGGACTGTGAACGTGCACAGTAACGAACCAACAGCCGTTCCGACAGTCTCCAACATGAATCCCACAGAAGAGCGCACACAACAACCACGTGAGCGGCCATTGACGCAGCAAACGCGATCTCCCACACTCTGTGAACGCTCCCAGAGCGCGCCGTTCCTGCTCCTCCCGCGTCGATCCGTCTGGCAGGAAAACATGGGTAGACCAGGGCTTTGCCGGCCGTGGGCAACGTGGACCGAGCCCCCGCGCGTGGGTCAGCCTGACCGGCCGCGCCCCGTCCACGCCGTGAAAGTTTCAGCGGGCCCATGGCGCCCAGGCGACGATCTACGGCTGCAACGGCGCGACCGGCCAGCAGTGGCGGACGAGTTGACCCCCGGATTCCCCGAGCTCGGGCGGACGGCCCCGTTCGGCGTCTGTCCGCGCAACGCCGACGGCAAGAACGAGATCGTCTACGGTGCGATGGCGATCAACGACAACGGCTCCCCGCTGTGGAACACCCGCAACGGCCACGGCGACGCCATGCACGTCGGCGACCTCGACCCGTCCCGGCCGGGCCTGGAGGAGTTCAAGGTCGACGAAGACAGCAGCAAGCCCGCTGCCTGGTTCGCCGACGTCCGCACCGGGCGGATCATCTGGCAGAACGCCTCCTGCGGCTGCGACAACGGCCGCGGCGTCTCCGCCGACATCTGGGCCGGCAGCCCTGGGGCGGAATCGTGGTCGGCGGCCGTCGGCGGCTGCTCGACGGCACCCACATCGACAAGTACGGAACGGGCGGCCGTCACCACGACCAAGATCCACACCCTGCTGCACGACCCGCAGTACCGCGCCGCCCTGGCCTGGCAGAACACCGCCTACAACCAGCCGCCGCACCCGAGCTTCTTCATCGGCGCCGGCATGGCGACCCCGGCCCAGCCCAGGGTCTACCTGCGCTGAAGTCTCCGGTCTCCCGGAGATCTCGGCCCCCCTCACAGCCAAGAAACGGATCATCATGAAGCTGACACGTCTCGCCGCCGCCGCGGGCGCTGTGGCCGCCGCGGTGGCCATGGTCGCGACCATGCTCGTGACACCGCCCGGTGCCCTGGCCGCCACCGGCGACGGCTCGCCCACCGATCCGAACATCCGCTTCGTCGGCCGCTGGGACACCCGCAACAGCACCGCCTACGTCCCGGGCTGGGCCGGCGCCTACCTCAAGACCGCTTTCACCGGCACCACCGTCAAGCTGAAGCAGCGCAACACCATCGACCTCTACTACAGCATCGACGGCGGCCCAGACGTCTACCTGCAGAACGTGCGGGGCACGGTGAACCTGACCCCGAACCCGTTACCGTCGGGCACCCACAGCCTGCGGGTCTCCTACCGCGTGGTGGCCGGCTCCTACCACGGCGATGCGGTGTTCCAGGGGCTGGTCCTCGACTCCGGCGCGCGCACCCTGCCCGTCGCGCCACCCCGCGGCATGGTGGAGTTCGTCGGGGACTCCATCACCGTCGGCACCACCACCTCGAAGAACGCGCTCACCGCGTACGGCTGGCTGGTCGGGGAGCAACTGGGGGTGGACCACATGCAGGTCGCCCAGGGCGGCGCCTGCCTGGTGAGCACCGCCGACGGCTGCGTCGGTCTGGACCGCCGGTTCGTGAAGGTCAGCGCCGCCGACGGTGCGGTCGACCACGACTTCACCCGGTACCAGGCGAACGTCGTCGTGATCAACCTGGG
>NZ_JBFAHJ010000044.1:0-79667 GCF_040654115.1 Nonomuraea sp. NPDC050786 | reverse complement strand
GAAAACCCACACCACCTACAACCAAGCAACCGCATGGTCGCACCGGCAACACGACTTCGCCGCTTGACATTCCAGGTCCAGGGATGTCTGACCCGACGGCCGTCCAAGCCCCGCGCGCCGGTGGCCGATGTTAGCCGCGGCCTCTCAGCGGCAGGAGAGATGCATGCACATCTCGGGAGTACAGAGTGTTCTGCCTGATCACCGCTACACGCAGGCGGAGATCACCGAAGCGTTCTCCCGGCTGACCGATTGTGACGAGGACCTGCTGAGACGCTTCCACACGGCCACCGGCGTGGAAGGCCGCAACCTCGCGCTCCCGCTGGCCGACTACGCCAAGCTCGACTCCTTCGAGCGCGCGAACGACATGTACCTCGAAGTCGCTCTCGACCTCGGCGAGCAGGCCCTGAGAGGCGCGCTGCGCAAGGCCGGCATCCGCCCCGAGAAGGTCGACCATCTGCTGCTCTGCTCCACCACCGGCATCGCGACGCCCTCGCTGGACGCCAGGCTGGCCCAGCGGGTGGGGCTGCGGCCGGACGTCAAGCGGGTGCCTGTGTTCGGCCTGGGCTGCGCGGCGGGCGCGTCGGGGCTGTCGCGCCTGCACGACTACCTGCGCGGCTGGCCCGACCACGTCGCGGTGCTGGTGTGCGTGGAGCTGTGCTCGCTGACGATCCAGCGGGACGACACCTCGATCGCGAACCTGGTGGCCAGCGGCCTGTTCGGGGACGGCGCGGCGGCCGTCGTCGCGACCGGGCGCGGCCAGGGGCCCGAGGTCGTCGCCACCCGCAGCAGGCTCTATCCCGGCACCGAGCACCTCATGGGCTGGGAGGTCGGGCAGCACGGCTTCCGCATCGTGCTGGATCCGGACCTGACCGGGTTCGTGGAGCAGGCGCTGGGCGGCGACATCAAGACGTTCCTCGCGGACTACGGCCTGACGCCCGACCAGGTCGCCACCTGGATCTGCCACCCGGGCGGCCCCAAGGTCATCGAGAAGATCGTGGAAACCCTCGGCCTGCCGCCGAAGGCGGTCGAGGTGACCTGGCGGTCGCTGCGCGAGCACGGCAACCTCTCCTCGGTCTCGGTCCTCCACGTGCTCCAGGAGACACGGGGCCGGCCGGGCGCGCCCGCCGTGCTCCTCGCCCTGGGGCCGGGCTTCTCCGCCGAGCTGCTGCTGCTGCACTGGTGAGCGCGTACCTCGTCGTCATCGGCCTGGTCGTCCTCGAGCGGCTAGCCGAGCTGACGGTGGCCCGTCGCAACCTGGCCTGGGCCAGGTCCAGGGGCGGCGTCGAGTACGGCAGGCGGCACTACCCCTGGATCGTCGTGGCCCACGCCGCGCTCCTGGCAGCGGCGCCCGCCGAGGTGTGGCTGCTGGACCGCCCCTTCGTCCCGCTGCTGGGCTGGCCGATGCTGGCGGTGGCCCTCCTCGCCCAGGGGCTGCGCTGGTGGTGCATCGGCACGCTGGGCAGGCAGTGGAACACCCGCGTCGTGGTGGTCCCGGACATGCCGCTCGTGCGCGGCGGGCCGTACCGGTGGCTGCGGCATCCCAACTACGTGGCCGTCGTCGCCGAGGGCCTCGCGCTGCCCCTGGTGCACACGGCCTGGCTCACCGCGCTCTGCTTCACCGCCGCCAACGCCGTGCTGCTCACCGTCCGCGTACGCGTCGAGAACGCGGCGCTCATCACTGCGGCCGGGAGACCCTGATCTCCTCCAGCCCCTCGGGCCGCTTGCCCGGATAGAGGCCGGTCAGCAGCGCGCTGACCGTGTAGAGGTGCCAGGCCAGGGCGGGCTTCTTGACGACGGGGTCGGCGAAGAGCGCGCGCACCTCGTCCGGGTTCACGATGGGTGTGAGCACGTCGAGGTTGCCGAGCACCTGATCGCGCAGCACGCCGGTGAGCGCGGGGCCGGGGCTAGTGCGCCAGCTCCACCCGCCGCCCGTCTTCGCAGTCGGCATGTACGGCGGCGGCACGTGAGACCAGGGCCACCGCTTGGCCGCCCCGTCGGCGAACCGCCACGGCTTCCCCTCGATCGGCACATCCCGCAACTTCGGAGCGAATCGCAAAATAAGGGTATAAATCACCTCTTCGGAGAGACGCCAGCCCTGGTCGAGGCTCAGCGCCGCCCGTACCACCCGGTTGTCCAGGAACGGCCGCACGGGATCGCCGCGACGCAGGGACCCGGCACGCGCGCTCGCCTGCCAGCGGCCCACCTTGTACCAGATGTAGATGTGGTCGAGCGCCTCCAGCCGGTTCGCCCGTGCCTGCCAGGGCTTGGCCAGCTCGCGGGCGTGCTCGTTGGCCTCCGCTGTGAACAGCCGTTCGTCCTTGGAGAACGTGTTGTTGATGCGCCGCAGCAGCGCCTTGTCGCTGAGGTCCGTCTGGAGCAGGTTCAGGCTGCCCGCGCGCAACGTCTCGCCGCTCTGCCCGGACATGGTCGGCCTGCCGGAGTAGGGCAGGTAGCTCACGATCGACTCGTACGCGGAAGTCATGCCCTCGCACGTGCGCAGCGTCTCCCACGCCCGGCTCAGCGGGTGCTCGACCAGCACCGCGTCCTTCTGCGCCGTCTGCGGGGGCGCGATGACCGTGTGCTCCACCTTCAGCTCGGCCGCGATCCGCCGCGCGATGATCACGTCAGGATGGGTGTCGAGGCCGTTCGTCGTCACCCGGAACGGCACCCGGGCCGCGTGCAGCAGCGCCGCCAGGATGCGGGTGTCGCGCCCGCCGGTCAGCGCCAGGTTCACCGGCTCGCCCAGGTCGCGCAGCGGCGCCACGGTGGCGAGCAGCGCGTCGGCCAGCTCGGCGATCGCCGCCCGCTTGGCCCGGCCCGTGGTGGGAGCGGGCGCCGCCTCCGGCAGCGGGGTCTCGGTGACGGTACGCCTCCCGTCCCGCACCACCAGCCGTGAGCTGGGCCGCAGCGCCGACACTCCGCGGTACGGCGTCTCGTCTGACAGGAAGAACCCTTGCCGGATCATCGTCTGGAGCGCGAGCACGTCGTGGTCGACGCGGTCCGCCTCCTGGGCGGCCAGGTGCACGAGCAGGGCGCGGCTCCCGACGATGTGCAGGTCAGGGGTCTCGGCGTAGAAGACGGGGCAGACCCGGTTGATCGCGGTGCTCGCGGTCAGCTCGCCGTCGCGGGCGATCCACGCCGAGAAGCAGCCGCCGACGGAGTCGTCGGGCAGCCTCGTCACGTCGGAGGGATCGGCCAGATGGCCGTTCAGCCCGATGATCCGGTCGCCGTGCTCGTGGAGCAGCTCCGGCTGCCTGCTGTCGTCCGGCTCGTTCGTCCACCCGAACAGCGACACGCCCCTGCCGTGCCACTCCCGCCCGCGAATGACCTCGGCGGGCACGGGGAAGGCCAGGTCGATAACGGATCGGACCTTGTCGAGGACACGGACGGGGACATCGTGCCGCTTCGCGGCCAAACCCAGATAGACGCGCATGGCCTCCATGCCTACCTCACCTGTCACCTGCGCCACAAGCGATCACGCCTCGGTCGCGGTTTGCGCTCGCTTACGTCACCGGCCCGTCCTGCGGGAGATCAAGTTCCGTCGTACGGCTTGGAGGTGGTTGCCATGAGAATTCGCCCCTTAGCGGCGGGTGCCGGACTCGTCGCGCTGCTGGCCCTGTCCGCGTGCGGCGGCTCCGGTGGCTCGACGAGCGCCGACCGGGCCCCCGATCCGGTCGGCGCCAATCAGCAGCCCGTACGCCCGTCCCAAGCACCCAGCCAGCAGGAGGACGCCGAGCAGGACACGGCCACGGCCCAGATCTCCACGTTCGCCCTGGACGTGGACACCGCGTCGTACGGCTACGCCCGCCGTGCCCTCCAGGAGGGCCGCTGGCCCGCGCCCGCCGAGATCCGCCCCGAGGAGTGGGTCAACGCGTTCCGCCAGGACTATGCGCAGCCGCAGGACGACGGGTTCGCCGTGCACGTGGACGGCGCGAAGCTGCCGTCACGCGACGAGGCGGTCCTGCGCGTCGGCCTGCAGACACGCGCGTCGGACGCGGCCGGGCGGCGGCCCGCCAACCTCACGTTCGTCGTGGACGTCTCCGGCTCGATGGCCGAGCCCGGCCGCCTGGACCTCGTCAAGACGGCCCTGCTCAAGCTGCTCGACCAGCTCGCGCCCGGCGACCAGGTCTCGATCGTGTCGTTCAGCGACGAGGCCCAGGTGCTGGCGTCGATGACCCCGCTGACCGCCAGGGCCGAGCTGCGCGAGGCGATCGACGAGCTGACCGTCAACGGCGGCACGAACCTCGAGGGCGGCCTGGTCACGGGCTACCAGGAGGCGTCGAAGGCGTTCCGCCCCGCCGCCACGAACCGGGTCATCCTGCTCTCCGACGGCCTGGCCAACCAGGGCAGCACCGAGTGGCAGGCCATCCTCGACCGGGTCAAGGAGTACGCCGGCAGGCAGGTCACGCTGCTCACCGTCGGCGTCGGCCGTGACTACGGCGACGAGCTGATGGAGCAGCTCGCCGACAACGGCGACGGCATGGCCGTGTACGTGAGCAGCCAGGAGGAGGCCGACAAGATCTTCGCCACGCAGCTCCCCGCGAACATCGAGCTGCGGGCGCGCGATGCCAAGGCGCAGGTCGTCTTCAACCCGTCGGTGGTGGAGAGCTACCAGCTCATCGGGTACGACAACCGCGCGCTGGCCACGGAGGAGTTCCGCGACGACAGCCGCGACGGCGGGGAGATCGGCCCCGGACACTCGGTCACCGCGCTCTACTCACTGCGCCTCAAGCCCGGCGCCAAGGGGCAGCTCGCCCAGGCCACCGTACGCTGGCAGGACCCCGACACCAGGAACGCCTCGGAGGCGAGCAAGGCGCTGCAGGCCGACGAGCTGGCCCCGTCGGTGTGGGACAAGGCGCCGGTCCGGCTCCAGGTGGACGTCGTGGTCGCCGCGTTCGCGGTCTATCTGCGCGACCGCAAGGCGTTCGGCATGGACCTGCCCGAGCTCGGGGAGCAGGCGACCCGGCTGGCGGCGGCGTCGGAGGATCCGATGGTGTCGGAGCTGGTCACGCTCATCGGCAAGGCCGGAGCGGTGGGCTGAGCTAGCCGTCGCCGAGTATGGGGGCGGCAGTGGCGGAGCGATAGTAGTAGTCGTACATCGCCTGGGCGAACCCGGTCTTCGACACGTGCGAGACCTTCTTGCCGCGCAGCCGATCGTAGGACTCCCGTGACGCCTCTGCCGCCACATCGTACGCCGCCCACAGGCGCAGGTATTCGGCCCGGTCGAGCCGCCCGTCGCCGTCGGCGTCGAGCGCGTCCCAGAGGGCGTCGGTGATCGGCCAGACCACGTTGGCCACGAACTCCGTCCGGTCGCGCTCGGGAGCCAGCGCGTAGTCGATGTAGGACTCCCTGCTGATGCGGCCGTGGGAATCGGTGCCGATGTGGCGGACGGCATACCGCCAGACCCGCTCGTACGCGTTCCTGACCAGCCGGCTGCCCTGCTCGGAGAGCCCCAGCCGCTCGCAGAGCGCGGTGGCGACCACGGTCATGTCCCGGTGATCGAGGTAGCCGTCGTGGTCCATGTCGCTGGTGTCGAACGCATGACCAACATTTCGGGCACGTGCATCCATGACGGCCACCTCTGGTGACGATGTATTTACCGAACGTTACTTAAATACTGATCAGGCCGGACGGCCTGTGTCAACGCGGTGGACACGAATCCCTGCGTGGGGCCCGGATGGACCGGCAGCGCGCCCGCGTGGAGCAGGTCGACCATCGGCATCGGCCGGGGGTAGCAGAACACCGACGAGCCCGTGCCGAGGATCGACGGGGTGTCGATGACGAGGGGCAGCTCGGCCAGGAGGAAGGGCAGGGCCTGCTCGGCCTGCTCGCGCGAGAGCTCCGGCACCCCGACGATGGGCCGCACCGCCTCCAGGCAGTGCTGCGCGAAGGCCGGATGGGTGGCGACCAGGCGCTCCAGGTCCGTGCGCGCCTCGCTGTAGGCCCGGTTGGCGGCCAGCTCGTTCCAGTCGGACACGGTGGCGTTCGACGGGTCGAGGGCGTCGAGCGCGCGGATCACCCGGTTGCGCGTGTTGTTGGCGGCCGCCCGCGCCTTGGCCCCCGCCTTGGCGGCCGGGCACCCCCTCGCGACCAGCGTGCCCGCCAGCTCGACGCCGGGCACGAGGACGTGGACCCGCGCGAACGTCCGGGTCGCCCAGTCGAGCAGGTGCCTGATGGCCCGAGGGGTGAAGTAGCCGTTGAGGGCGCTGACGCCGACGACGGCATGCTCCCGCTCGTCGAGGATCTGGGCGCAGCGCGAGGTCAGGGGTACTGGGTCGAAGCCGATCACGCCACGGATAGTAGCAACTTTTTACTCTCCGTATGCGACCTTTTTAAGGTGTGCTTGGGGGGTCGCGAAGTCGGCTACACTCGTACACGCAGCAAGGGGCTATAGCGCAGTTGGTAGCGCGCCTCCATGGCATGGAGGAGGTCTGGGGTTCGAATCCCCATAGCTCCACCCACACGAAGCCCGGGCTCAGCGCCCGGGCTTTCTCTTTTGGTCAGCGGCATAGGACAAATGTCATGCCGACATCAGGATGGACGGCACCTGTCGCGGCCGGGAAACCGCCGGAAGATCGTGGCATGCGACGAATCCTCCCGGCCTTCGGGCTCGCCCTCCTCTCTCCGCTGGTCGCCGAGTTCCTGCTCGGCGACTTCCCGCTCACGTACCTGTACTTCCTGGTCGTGCTCGCCCCCACGTACGGCGGCGCCACGGTGGTGATCCGCGAGGTGGCCCGGAGGAAAGGGCTCACGTGGCCGAGCATCGTGCTGCTGGCCCTCGCCTACGGCGTGTTCGAGGAGGGCATCATGACGATGTCGCTCTTCAACCCCAACTACGCCGGGGAGCGGCTGCTCGACCCCGGCTACCTGCCCGCGCTCGGCATCGGGGTGCCGTGGACGCTGTTCGTGCTGGCCCTGCACACGGTGTGGAGCGTGAGCGTGCCCATCGCGGTGATGGAGGAGATCACCCGGGAGCGGCGGACCACCCCGTGGCTCGGCAAGGTGGGCCTGGGCGTGGCGGGCACGCTGGCCGTGCTGGGAGCCGCGTCCACGACCCTCTTCTCCTACGGCAACGGGCACTTCCTGGCGTCCGTGCCGCAGCTCGTGTCGATCGTGGTGATCGTGGCCCTGCTCGTGGTGGCGGCGTTCCGGCTGCCGCGGCGCTGGAGCGCCGCCGGGCGGGCGCCATCGCCGTGGCTGGTGCTCGGCGCGACGCTGGTGGCCGGGGCGGTGTTCGAGCTGCAGACCGTCATCGACGGGCTGCCGGTCTGGGTGACCATCGTCTCGCTCGTCGCGGCCGAGGCGGGCATGGCCTGGCTGGCGCTCACCTGGTCGGCGCGCGAGGGATGGGACGGCAGGCACCGGATGGCGCTGGCCGGCGGGGCGCTGCTGACCTACACCTGGCACGCGTTCCTGTCGCACCCGCTGGTGCCCTCCTCCCCCGTGCTCGACCTCGTGAGCCACACCGTGTTCGGGCTGGCGGCGCTGGCTCTCCTGCTGGTGGCGGTTCAGAGGGTGAAGTCGAAGGTGTAGGAGTGGCCCCCGTCGGGTCCGATGGCGATGGTCATCTCGCCCCTGAGTCCCCTCAGCTCCCCGGTGCCCGAGTCGGGGACGACCGAGACGGTCAGCGACTGCTTCCCGCGGTCGCTGACCGCGTTGTGCTGCACGACGAAGGCCCCCGCGCGGCCGTCCAGGGTGCCCTCGACGCGCTCCAGCGCCACGTACGACTTCGACTCCTCCACCTCCGTCGCGGCCACCAGCAGATGCACGACGCTGGTGCCGGTCAGGTCCCCGTGGAAGGTCTTGGACATGGTCACGAGCCCGAGTGAGACGCCGTCACGCTCCTCGAAGGGCGGCCTGGCGTCCCAGCCGGCGGTGTCGAAGGTTCCTTTGGCGAACATGTGCCTCATCATGCCGGGCGTACCTGTCAGATCCGGTCAGGTACCGGCGAGCCGCTCCACCACCGGGGCGAACTCGTCCAGGTACTGGGCGTTGACCGACACGTACGAGACGCCGAGCCTGTCCCTACGCCTACGGAGCGTCTCCGCCATCTCGTCCGCCGTCCCCAAAAGGGCCCCGGTGCCGTCCGGCGGGACGGACAGCCAGGAGGGCGGCTCGGCGCCGGCGGCCACGAGGTTCATGTTGAGCTCCAGGTCGTGGAAGCGGTCGCCGGCCAGCTCGTACAGCTCGTCCAGCTTCCCCGCCACCTGGTCCTCCGTGTAGTGCCGCGGCACGCCGAGCGCCACCGTGTCGGCCTTCTGCGCGGCCAGCTTGAGCAGCCTGGTCCCGGAGGCGGCGACGAGCACGCGCACGTCCTTGACGGCGTCGATGGTCTCGGAGAGCCGCTCGATGCGCTCGCCCGGTGTCCCGTACCGCACGCCGAGCGCCGCGGCGTCCTGCTCCGCGTCCGGGCGGCCGGCGCCCAGGCCCAGCTCGAAGCGGCCGCCGGTGAGCGTGCGCAGGGTGGAGGTCTCCCAGGCCACGGTCTCGGGCGTGCGGTTGGCGGCGCTCAGCACGAACGTGCCCACGCGCAGCGTCGTCGTGGCCGTCGCGGCGACGGCGGCGGCGATGAAGGGCGACAGCGTGCGGAGCGTGTCGGGCACCAGCAGCGTCGAGTAGCCGAGGCTCTCCGCCCGGCGGGCCAGGCCGGTCCACGCGTCGGCGTCGGTGGCGTGTCCGGCGACCGCGCCGAACCTGAACGGGTGAGTGGTCATGCCACCAACGATCTCCGACGCGCGGGCCCGGCACATCGTCCGCCGGGCCGGTGGCGCGCTACATCCGGGGGCGCAAGCCCGCGCGGGAGGCTACTCCCCCAGCAGTATCCGCGTGAAGTCGTTGGCGAACTTGCCCTGCGGGTCGAGGCGCCGGGCCAGGGAGCGGAAGCGGTCGGGGCAGGCGGGCCACCGGGTGAACAGCTTGCCCCAGTGCGGCCGCGGCTCGAACGGCGCCAGCGTCTCCTCCACCAGCTCCAGCACCGGCAGCACCCCGGCGACGTCCCTCACCCAGGTGAAGTGGATGCCCACGCTGTCGCGGCCGTGGAACGGGCTGAGCCACAGGTCGTCGGCCGCGATCGAGCGGACTTCGGAGATGTGCAGGACGGGCCGGATCCGGTCGCCGATCGCGTACAGCTCGCGCAGCGCCTTGACCGCGTGCTCCCTGGGCACGATGAGCTCCGACTGCAGCTCGTCGCCCGCGCCGCTCGGCTCGGCGTCGTGCCGGAAGTGCGGCAGCCGCTCGTACCAGGGGCCCGGCACGCCGAGCTGGACCGTGCAGCTCTCGGCGGGCATGTCGGGCAGCGGGTGGCGGGGGCCGTCGGCCGGGGTGGTGCCGTACCAGTCGGGACTGGTCAGCTCCTCCGTGCGCTTCAGCCAGACGCGGGTGTCGCGCCAGTCGGTGAAGAGGCTGACGCTGTAGCCGCCGGCCATGATCTCGTCGAAGTCGGCCAGCGCGTCCACGGACAGGCCCTCGCGTACGTACTGGCGCACCTCGAAGGCGGGCACCAGGTCGAGGGTGAGCGAGGTGACGACGCCGAGCGCGCCGAGCGCCACCACCGCGCCGGGGAAGTCGGCGTCGCCGCGGGAGAGCGTCAGCATCGAGCCGTCGGCGGTGACGAGGTCGAGCGAGGACACGGCGGCGGCCAGGCTGGGCACGGCGTCACCGGAGCCGTGCGTGCCCGTGGCGACCGAGCCGGCGACGGAGATGTGCGGCAGCGAGGCCATGTTCGCCAGCGCGAAGCCGGCCTGGTGCACCAGCGGGGCGAGCCGCGCGTACGTCATGCGCGCGGGCACCCGCACCTTGGCCGCCGCGCTGTCGATCTCCACCGCGTCCGGCATCCGGTCGAGCACCACGAGGTCGCCGGTGGTGTCCGCGACATCGTTGAACGAGTGACCGCTCCCCAGCGCCCGCACGCGGGAACCGGCCGCGACGAGTCGCTGGAGCTCGTCGAGCGAGCTCGGATGGTGGACAGTTTGCGCCCGAAATGCGGTGTTTCCCGCCCAGTTGGTCAGCATCACGGCCATACCTTCCCATAGCCCACCTTGTCAGCCTCGCCCGGGTGCCGCTAGGTTCGAGTGCCGCTGACGGAGGTGCGCCGTGCTCTACCTGTCCGAGGCCATCAGCCTCGTCACGCTCGTGCTCTGGCTGTACTGCCTCTTCGACGTGATCACCACGCCCGACGTTCTCTGCAGGAACCTGCCGAAGATCGCCTGGGTGGTCATCGTGCTGATCCTGCCGCTGATCGGCTCCGTCGCCTGGCTGGTGGCCGGGCGCCCGGAGCGCTCGCAGTCGGTCACCCAGCCGAGCGCGTTCCCCGAGTACGACCGTCCCGGCCGCATCGCCGCCACCAATCCCGATGACGACGAGGAGTTCCTGCGCCGCTGCCGCGAGCGCGCCGAGGAGCAGCGCAGGAACGCCCCGAAGAAGCCTCCCGAGAGCTAGAAGCCCTGGGCCAGGCGGTAGTACGCCTGGTTCCAGCGCAGCTCCTTGGCGAAGCGCTCGGTCGTCGTGTCGGCGTCGATGACCACCAGCTCCACGCCGAGCATGTCGGCCAGGTCCGTCAGCTCCTCGCGGCCGACGGCCGTGGACAGCACCGTGTGGTGCGGCGCGCCCGCCGTAAGCCACGACTCCGTGGACGTCCGGAAGTTGGGCCGGGGGGTCCAGACCGCGCGGGCGACCGGCAGCTTGGGCAGCGGCTGGGGCGGTGCCACGAGGTCGATCTCGTTGGCCACCAGCCGGAACCTGTCACCCATGTCGGCCAGGCCCACCACGATGCCGGGGCCGGGCGCGGCGTCGAACACCAGCCGGACCGGGTCCTCCCTGTTGCCGATGCCCAGCGGGTGGATCTCGCAGGACGGCGTGCCGGAGGCGATCGAGGGACAGACCTCCAGCATGTGCGCGCCCAGGATGAGCTCCTGGCCGGGCGTCAGGTCGTAGGTGTAGTCCTCCATGAACGACGTGCCGCCCGGCGTCATGGCCTTGAGCGTGCGCAGCAGCACTGAGGTCTTCCAGTCACCCTCGCCGCCGAAGCCGTACCCGTCGGCCATGAGCCGCTGAACGGCCAGGCCGGGGAGCTGGCGCAGGCCGCCGAGGTCCTCGAAGTTCGTGGTGAACGCCTTGAAGCCGCCCGCCTCGAGGAAGCCGCGCAGGCCCAGCTCGATCCTGGCCGCGTAGCGCAGCGACTCGTTGCGCTCGCCGAGCAGCTCGGGAGCGACGGTGTACTGCTCCGCGTACTCCTTGACCAGCGCCGTCACGTCCGCGTCGGACGCCGCGTCCACGGCCTCGACCAGGTCGTTCACGCCGTAGGTGTTCACCGAGACGCCGAAGCGGAGCTGCGCCTCGACCTTGTCGCCCTCGGTGACCGCCACGTCGCGCATGTTGTCGCCGAAGCGGGCCAGCTTCAGCGTGCGGACCTCGGCCAGGCCCTTGGCCGCGCGCTCCCAGGCCAGGATGCGCTCGCCCACCGCCGGGTCCGAGACGTGCCCGGCCACGGTCTTGCGCGGCACGCCCAGGCGGGTCTGCACGAAGCCGAACTCGCGGTCGCCGTGCGCGGCCTGGTTGAGGTTCATGAAGTCCATGTCGATGGAGCTCCACGGGAGCTCCACGTTGGCCTGCGTGTGCAGGTGCAGCAGCGGCTTGCGCAGCGCGTCGAGCCCCGCGATCCACATCTTGGCCGGGGAGAACGTGTGCATCCACGCGATCACGCCGGCGCACTCGTCGTCGGCGTTGGCCTCCAGCATCACCCGCCTGATCGCCGCGGCGTCGGTGAGCACCGGCTTCCACTCCACGGCCACGGGCAGCTGCTCGGCGATCCGCTGGGACTGCTCGGCCACCTGGCGCAACGTGTCCTCGCCGTACAGCCCCTGGCTGCCGGTCAGAAACCAGATTTTCAACGCGGGCTCCTCTGTCCGTAGACGTTCTGATAGCGGTCGTACAGGCGGTCGATGTCGTCCTGCGGGATGGGCAGCGGCTCACCGAGCTGCCTGGCCACATGGACGGTGCGGGCCACGTCCTCGCACATCACGGCGGCCTTCACCGCCGCCTTAGCGTCCTTGCCGATGCTGAACACGCCGTGGTTCTGCATGAGGACGGCCTTGGAGCGGTGGCCCTTGAGCGTCTCGACGATGCCCTGGCCGATCGAGTCGTCGCCGATCAGCGCGAACGGGCCGACCGGGATCTCGCCGCCGAACTCGTCCGCCATGGCGGTCAGCACGCACGGGATGGCCTCACCGCGCGCGGCCCAGGCCGAGGCGTAGGTGGAGTGGGTGTGCACGACGCCGCCGACGTCGGGCATGTTGCGGTAGACGTACGCGTGCGCGGCGGTGTCGCTGGACGGCGAGTGCTCGCCCTCCACGAGGTTGCCGTCGAGGTCGCACACCACCATGTTCTCCGGCGTCAGCTCGTCGTAGGAGACGCCGGAGGGCTTGATGACGAACAGGTCCTCGCCCGGGATCCGCCCCGAGACGTTGCCCGCCGTCCAGACCACCAGGTTGTAACGGACCAGCTCGGCATGGAGGTCGGCGACGATCTTCCTCACGCTCATGCCTGGGCCTCGTTCCTGATCGCGCGGAGGGTGTGCAGCATCTTTCCGTCTCCGAAGAAGTCGTGGAGCCTGCGGTACTCGGCGTAGAGCCGGTCGTAGGCGTCGGCCCTGGCCTCGTCGGGCACGTACGCGGCCTCGGTGCGCTTGCCCATCGCCGCCGCGGCCTCCTCGATGCCCGGGTAGGCGCCGGCGGCGACGGCCGCGTGGATGGCCGAGCCGAGCGCGGGCCCCTGGTCGGAGCCGATGACCGACAGCGGGCGGCGCAGCACGTCGGCGTAGACCTGCATGAGGAAGCGGTTCTTCAGCAGGCCGCCGGCGACCACGAACTCCTCGACCGGCACGCCCGACTGCTCGAACGTCTCCACGATCATCCGGGCGCCGAACGCGGTGGACTCGATGAGCGCCCGGTAGACGTCCTCGGGCTTGGTGGCCAGGGTCTGGCCGACGATCACACCGGAGAGGTTGTGGTCCACGAGCACCGAGCGGTTGCCGCCGAACCAGTCGAGCGCGACCAGGCCGTGCTCGCCGACGGCCTGCTTCTCGGCCAGCGCGGTCAGGCGCTCGTGGTCGAGGTCGCCGCCGAAGTTGTCGACGAACCAGGCGAAGATGTCGCCGACCGCGGACTGGCCGGCCTCGTAGCCCCACAGGCCGGGCACGATGCCGTCGCGTACGACGCCGCACATGCCGGGCACCTCGGCGAGCCGGTCGCTGGGCATGATGTGGCAGGTGGAGGTGCCCATGATGGCCACCATCTGGCCGGGCCTGACGGCGTCGGCGGCGGCCGCGGTGACGTGGGCGTCCACGTTGCCGACGGCCACGGCGGCGCCCTCGGGGATGCCGGTCCACTCGGACGCCTGCGCGGTCAGGCGGCCGGCGAGACCGCCGAGCGGGGCCAGCGTCGTGCCGTTGACCTTCTCGCCGACCTGTCCGGTGGCGAGCTTGCTCACGAAGCCCGCGAAGCCGGGGTTGAGCTCGGCGAGGTACTCCTCGGACGGGTAGCCGCCGTCCTGGAAGATCCCCTTGTAGCCGACCGTGCAGATGTTGCGGCTCTCCACGCCGGTGAGCTGCCAGATGATCCAGTCGGCCGCCTCGATCCAGCGCTCGGCCCTGGCGTACACCTCGGGGGCCTCCTCCAGGACCTGCAGGCCCTTGGCGAACTCCCACTCCGAGGAGATCTTGCCGCCGTAGCGCGGCAGCCAGCTCTCCCCCCGGCGCGCGGCCAGCTCGTTGATGCGGTCGGCGTGCGGCTGCGCGGCGTGGTGCTTCCACAGCTTGGGCCAGGCGTGCGGCTCGTCGGGCGTCTCGAAGCAGAGCGGCGTGCCGTCGGCCGTGGTGGGCAGCGCGGTGCAGGCGGTGAAGTCGGTGCCGACGCCGATGACCTCCTCGGGCGCGACTCCGGCGGCGGCGATCGCCTGGGGCACGGCGATCTTCAGCACGTCGATCCAGTCCTGCGGCGACTGCAGCGCCCAGTCCGGTCCCAGCCTCTTGCCGGAGCCGGGCAGGCTGTGCTCGATCACGCGGTGGGCGTACTCGTGCACCGCGCTGCCGAGCTCCGCGCCATCGCTGACGCGGACGACGACGGCACGCCCTGAGAGCGTGCCGAAGTCGACTCCGACCACGTAACTGTTAGCGTTCACATTTTACTCCCGGGGGTTACTTCCATGCCAATCATCACCTACGAGCCGCCGCGGTGCTCGACCGCACGACGAAGCCGGGCGGCACGACCAGCCGCTCGTACGCGGTCGGCCCCACGTCGATCTGCCGCAGCAGCACCTCGATGCAGTGCCTGCCCACCATGTCGAAGTCCTGCCTGACCGTGGTGAGCGGCGGCGAGAAGAACTCCGACTCGGGGATGTCGTCGAAGCCCACCACGCTGATCTGGTCGGGCACCCGCACGCCGGCCTCGCTGAGCGCCCGCAGGACGCCGAGCGCCATCTGGTCGTTGCCCGCGAACACGGCCGTGACGCCCTCCATCGCGGCCAGGCTCTTACCGGCCTCGTAGCCCGCGCGGGGGCTCCAGTCGCCGGCCAGCGGCTCGGGCACCGGCCGGCCCGCCTCCCTCAGGGCGGCGCGCCAGCCCTCCATCCTGCCCTCGGTCTCCAGCCAGTCGGGCGGGCCGCTGACGTGCCACACGGTCTCGTGGCCCAGCTCCAGCAGGTGGCGGGTGGCGAGCCTGGCGCCCTGGACCTGGTCGATGCAGACCACCGACACGTCGGCGCTGTGCGTGCCCTCGACCGCCACCGCCGGCATGCCGGGCGGCAGGTTCTCCAGGGCACGCCCGGCCGAGCGCTGCGGCGCGACCACCACGACCCCGTCCACGCCCTGCTCGGCGAGGTATTCGATGGCGTCGCGCACGCTCGCCGCGTCGATCGACTTCAGGCTGACGATGCTGACGAAGTAGCCCGCGGTCCTGGCCGCCTGCTCGATGCCGTAGATCGTGCTGGCCGGGCCGTACAGGGTGGTGTCGAAGCTCACCACGCCGAGCGTCCGCGACCGCTTGGTGACCAGGGCGCGGGCGACCAGGTTACGTCGGTAGCCCAGCCGGGTGATCGCCTCCTCCACCCGGGCCCGGGTGTCGGGCCGGACGTTCGGATGGTCGTTCAGCACCCGGGAGACCGTCTGGTGCGACACGCCCGCCTCCTTGGCCACGTCGGCCATGACCGGCAGGCGGCGCTTGGGGGTCGTCACGGTCTCTCCTTTCGCTGGGCTCAGGGGATCTTACTAACGCGAAGCACCCGCCCTGCGCTTCGTCCACACATCGAACGCGACGGCCGCAAGGAGCACGGCGCCCTTGACGAGCATGACCCGCTCGCTCGGGGAGCCGATCAGGGACATACCGTTGTTGATGACCGCCATGATCAGGCCGCCGGTGATCGCGCCGACCACCTTGCCGACGCCGCCCTGGACGGCCGCGCCGCCGATGAAGGCCGCCGCGATGGCGTCCAGCTCGAAGCTGTTGCCCGCGGTGGGACCCGCCTGGTTGAGCCGGCCGGCGAAGATGATGCCGGCGATGGCCGACAGCACGCCCATGTTCACGAAGATCCAGAAGACCACCGACTTGACCTTCACGCCGGACATGACGGCCGCCTGGAGGTTGCCGCCGATGGCGTAGATCTGCCGGCCGAAGACCGTGCGGTTGGCCATCAGCGAGTACGCCAGCACCAGGATGGCCAGCAGCACCAGCACCCACGGGAGGTTCTTGAAGCGGGCGAGCTGCACGACCAGGAAGAGGATCAGCGCGGCCCCGGCCGCCAGCTTCAGCACGAACAGCGCCATCGGCTCGACCGCCTGGCCGTAGCCGCGGCGGGCGTTGCGGGTGCGCCACTGGGTGGCGGCCATGCCGGCGATGGCCACGATGCCGATCAGCAGGCTGAACAGGTCGGCGCCGCCGAGCGGGCCGAGACCGATGTTGCCGAGGTAGCCGTTGGTGAAGCCGTTCGCCAGCGTGCGGACCTGGTCGGGGAACGGGCCGATGCCCTGGTTGCCCAGCACGGTCAGGGTCAGCGCACGGAACAGCAGCATGCCCGCCAGCGTCACGATGAACGCCGGGATGCCGAAGTACGCGATCCAGTACCCCTGCCAGGCCCCGATCACCGCCCCGGCCACCAGCGTGACCAGCAGGGCCAGCGGCCACGGCCAGTGCATGTTCACCATGAGCACCGCGGCCAGCGCTCCCGTGACCGCCACCACCGAGCCGACCGACAGGTCGATGTGCCCGGCGATGATGATCAGGATCATCCCGATCGCGAGGATCAGGACGTAGGAGTTCTGGACGATGATGTTGGAGATGTTCTGCGGCTCCAGCATCGCGCCGTCGGTCAGCACCGTGAAGAGCACGATGATCAGCGCGAAGGCGATGTAGATGCCGCTGGATCGCAGGTTGAGCGACACACCGCCGAGCGACACCCTGCCCGGCTGCCGTGGCGCTGCCCCGTCGCCCTTGGCGCCGACCTCCACGTCGGTGGGCGAGATGCTACTCATTATTTCTGTCCCTTGGTCATCAAGTACATGAGGTTTTCCTGGGTGGCCTCCTGGCGCGGCACCTCGCCGGTGATGCGGCCCTCGGAGAGGGTGTAGATGCGGTCGCACAGGCCGAGCAGCTCGGGCAGCTCGGAGGAGATCACGAGCACGGCCTTGCCCTGGTCGGCCAGGCGGTTGATGATCGTGTAGATCTCGTACTTCGCCCCGACGTCGATGCCTCTCGTGGGCTCGTCGAGGATGAGCACGTCAGGCTCGGTCAGGATCCACTTGGAGAGCACGACCTTCTGCTGGTTGCCGCCACTCAGCTTGCCGACGACGCTGTCGACGCTGGGCGCCTTGATGTTCATGCTCTTGTGGAACTGCTCCGCGACCTTGTACTCCTCGTTCTCGTTGACCCAGCCGTTCTTGGACAGTCCGGCGAGGCCGGCCGCCGAGATGTTGCGCTTGATGTCCTCGATGAGGTTGAGGCCGTACCTCTTGCGGTCCTCGGTGGCGTAGGCGATGCCGTGCCTGATCGCGTCCTGCACGTTGCGGATCTCGATCGGCTTGCCGTCTTTGAAGATCTTGCCCGAGATGTGCACCCCGTACGTGCGGCCGAACACGCTCATCGCCAGCTCGGTGCGCCCGGCGCCCATCAGCCCCGCGAGGCCGACGATCTCGCCGCGGCGCAGCGAGAGGGCGGCGCCGTCGACCACCTTCCTGCCGGGCTGGCTGGGGCTGTAGACCGTCCAGTCCTCGATGCGCAGCGCCTCGTCGCCGATCGTCGGCTCGTGCGGCGGGAAGCGGTTGTCCAGCGCGCGGCCGACCATGCCAGAGATGATGCGGTCCTCGGTGACGTTGTCGGTCGCCATGTCGAGCGTCTCGATCGTCTGCCCGTCGCGGATGATCGTGACGGAGTCGGCGATCGCGATGACCTCGTTCAGCTTGTGGGAGATGATCACGCAGGTGATGCCCTCGTCCCGCAGGCCCCGCAGCAGGTCGAGCAGGTGGGCCGAGTCGTCGTCGTTGAGCGCGGCGGTCGGCTCGTCGAGGATGAGCAGCCGCACCTCCTTCGACAGCGCCTTGGCGATCTCGACGAGCTGCTGCTTGCCCACGCCGATGTCGGCGATCGGCGTCGTCGGGTTCTCGCGCAGGCCGACCCGCTTCATCAGCTCGCCGGCCTCGTAGTTGGTGCGGTTCCAGTCGATGAAGCCACGCTTGGCGCGCTCGTTGCCGAGGAAGATGTTCTCCGCGATCGACAGCTGCGGGCTGAGCGCAAGCTCCTGGTGGATGATCACGATGCCGGCGTGCTCGCTGTCGCGGATGCCGCCGAACTCGACCTTCCTGCCCTCGAAGGTGATCTCGCCCTCGTACTCGCCGTGCGGGTAGACCCCGGAGAGCACCTTCATCAGCGTCGACTTGCCGGCGCCGTTCTCTCCGCAGATGGCGTGGATCTCACCGCGCCGGACGGACAGGTTGACGTTCTCCAGCGCCTTGACGCCAGGGAAGGTCTTGGTGATGCCGCTCATCCGCAAGATGTGCTCGGTCATTATGCCCCTCACTCAGGGAAGCCCCGGGGACCCGCTGGGGTCCCCGGGGCCAGAGCCCTTACTTGAGCTGGTCCTCGGTGTAGTAGTTGCTGCCGATGATGACTTCCTTGTAGTTGCTCTTGTCCACGATCACCGGGTCGAGGAGGTACGACGGGACGACCTTGTTGCCGTTGTCGTAGTCCTTGTCGTTGTTGACCTCGGGCTTCTGGCCCTTGAGCACGGAGTCGGCCATCTTCACGGTCTGCTCGGCGAGCTTGCGGGTGTCCTTGAAGATGGTGGAGTACTGCTCGTCAGCGATGATCGACTTCACCGACTGGAGCTCGGCGTCCTGGCCGGTCACGATCGGGTACGGCTTGCCGTAGCCGGAGCTCTTCAGCGCCGACAGGATGCCGATGGACAGGCCGTCGTACGGGGAGAGCACGCCGTCGACCTTCTTGCCGCCGGTGTAGGTCTTGGTGAGGATGTCCTCCATGCGCTTCTGCGCCGTGGCGGGGTCCCACCGCAGGATGGCGGCCTGCTTGAAGTCGGTCTGGCCGCTCGCGACCTTGAGGGTGCCGTCGTCGATCTTCGGCTTGAGCACCGACATGGCGCCGTTCCAGAAGAACGTGGCGTTGTTGTCGTCGGGCGAGCCGGCGAAGAGCTCGACGTTGAACGGGCCCTTCTTGCCGTCCTCGACGCCGAGGCCCTTGAGCAGCGAGGTCGCCTGCTGCACGCCGACCTTGAAGTTGTCGAACGTGGCGTAGTAGTCGACGTTCGGGCTGTTGCGGATCAGGCGGTCGTAGGCGATGACCGGGATCTTGTTGTCGGCGGCCTGCTGCAGCTGGGAGGTGATGGCGGTGCCGTCGATCGAGGCGATGATGAGGAGCTTGGCGCCCTTGGTGATCTGGTTCTCGATCTGGTTGGCCTGCGTCGGGATGTCGTTCTCCGCGTACTGCAGGTCCACCTTGTAGCCCAGCTTCTCCAGCTGCTGCTTGACGTTGTCGCCGTCGTGGATCCAGCGCTCCGACGACTTCGTCGGCATGGTAACGCCGATCATGGCGCCCGCGTTACCGGCGGCGGCCGAGGAGGAGGCCTTCGCGTCAACGGTCTTGGTGCTCGAGCCGCAGGCCGTCATCGTCGCGGCGAGCGCGATGACGGACACCACGCCCCCGATTCGTCCCAACCTCATGTCATCTCCTTGCGATGGGGGTCGCGGCAGCGCTGGACGCGGCAGCTGCCGGTAGAGCGAGAGATTCGATCACAGAGCGTGACGAATCAGAACAAAATTCTCATTCGCTATCCGCCGATTGTTATCGCTAACAACGCTCGTGTCAACGGGCGCGCATAACCTACCGGAAACTTTCGGGTAACTTTCACCGCAGGTCAGCGCCGGGATCGCGCGGAGAACAGGCGCTGCAGCAAGATGAAGACGAAAAGCAACATTCCGATGAAGATCTTGGTCCACCACGATGACAGAGTGCCCTCGAAGCTGATGATCGTCTGGATCAGGCCGAGCACGAGCACCCCGAGCACGGTGCCGAACAGGAAGCCGCTACCGCCGGTGAGCAGCGTACCGCCGATGACGACCGCCGCGATGGCGTCCAGCTCCATGCCCACCGCGTGCAGCCCGTAGCCGGAGAGCATGTAGAACGAGAGCAGCACGCCGCCGAGCGCCGAGCAGAACCCGCTGATCGTGTAGACCGCGATCTTCGTCCGGCCCACGGGCAGCCCCATCAGCAGCGCCGACTGCTCGCTCCCGCCTGTGGCGTAGACCGCGCGGCCGAGCCGCGTGTAGTGCAGCACGTACGCCGCCACCAGCACGACCACCACGGCGACGATCACGCTCGGTGAGATCCACATGTCGGCGAACAGGTCGATCCGCGCCTGCGCGAACGCCGTGAACGTGGGGTCCTCGATCGGGATCGAGTCCGTGCCGATCGTGTAACACAGCCCCCTGGCCAGGAACATGCCCGCCAGCGTCACGATGAACGGCTGGATGTCGAAGGCGTGCACGATGTACCCCATGATCAGCCCCAGCCCCGCCCCGATGACCAGCACCAGCGGGATCACCAGGTACGGCGGCCACCCCGGCCCCTTCATGAGGCTGGCCGAGATCATCGTGGACAGCGCCACCACCGACCCCACCGACAGGTCGATGCCGCCGGTCAGGATCACGAACGTCATCCCGACCGCCACCACCAGCAGGAAGGCGTTGTCGATGAAGACATTGAGTATCACCTGGCCGCTGGCGAACCCCTCGTAGCGGATCCCTCCGACCACGAACATGGCCAGGAACAGGCACCCGGTCACCAGGACCGGCAGGTACTTGGCGGGCACGCTCGCCCGCCCCATCGTCAGCGTGGTCATGCGGTGATCCGCACTTTCTCCTCGGCCGCAGGACTGGAAGGCGCCGCCCGCCCGCGTCTGCGGAAGACCTTCTCGCGGAAGGACGGGGACTGGATGAGGCAGACCGCCGTCACGACCAGCGCCTTGAACAGCAGCGTGGTCTCCGGCGGAACGCCGATCGAGTAGATCGTGGTGGTCAGCGTCTGGATGATCAGCGCGCCCAGCACGGTCCCGCCGAGCGAGAACCGGCCGCCGGACAGCGACGTGCCGCCGATCACGACGGCCAGGATGGCGTCCAGCTCGATCCACAGGCCGGCGTTGTTGCCGTCGGCGCTGGAGACGTTCGAGCTGATCATCAGCCCGGCCACGCCCGCGCACAGGGCGGCGAAGGCGTACACCATGATGATGATCCCGCGCGATCTGATGCCCGCCAGCCTGCTCGCCTCGGCGTTGCCGCCGACCGACTCGATCAGCATGCCGAGCGCCAGCCGCCGGGTGAGGAACGCGGTGATCGCCAGCACGGCGATCACGATGAGGATGCCGAACGGCACGGTCAGCCAGTAACCGCCGCCGATCAGCTTGTACGCCGGGCTGTTGACCGTGATGATCTGCCCGTCGGTGATGAGCTGGGCCAGGCCGCGACCGCCCACCATGAGGATGAGCGTGGCGATGATCGGCTGAATGCCGACGCCCGCCACCAGGAATCCGTTCCAGGCCCCGAGCACCAGGCAGAGCCCGAGGGCCACCGCCACGGCGGTGAACACGCTGGCGTCCTCACTGATCTGCAGGCACGCCAGCGCTCCCGAGATCGCCACCACCGAGCCCACCGACAGGTCGATGCCGCCGGTGGCGATGACCAGCGTCATGCCGAGCGAGACCAGGATCAGCGGCGCGCCGAACCGCAGGATGTCGATCAGGCTGCCGTACAGGTGGCCGTCCCTGACCTGGATCGAGAAGAAGCCATGCGTGAAGAACACGTTCAGGACCAGCAGCAGCGCGAGGACCACCACCGGCCAGAGCAGCCGTCTCATGAGGCCCGGCCTCCGCTTGCGATCGTTTCCATGAGCACGTCCGTCGTGAGGGAGTCGTCGTTGGGCAGCTCGGCCACCAGCCGCCGGTCGCGCAGCACCTCGACCTTGTGGCTGAGCCGCAGCACCTCCTCCAGCTCGGCGGAGATGAACAGCACCGCCATGCCGCCGTCGGAGAGCTCGGCCACCAGCCGCTGGATCTCGGTCTTGGCCCCCACGTCGATGCCCCGGGTGGGCTCGTCCAGGATGAGCAGCCTGGGCTCCAGGATGAGCCACCTGGCCAGCAGGACCTTCTGCTGGTTGCCGCCGCTGAGGTTCCGTACGAGGTGCTCGGGGTTGGGCGGGCTGATCTTCAGTGCCTTGATGTACCTGCCGACCAGCTCGTCCTGCTGGTCGCGCGGCACCGGCCTGGTCCAGCCTCTGGTGGCCTGGAGGGCGAGGATGATGTTCTCGCGCACGGTGAGGTCGGGGATGAGCCCGTCGGCCTTGCGGTTCTCGGAGCAGAACGCGATCTTGTGGTTCATGGCCGCGCGCGGCGTGCGCAACGACACCGGTGACCCGCCGACCGCGATCTCGCCCGTGCCCGCGTGGTCCGCGCCGAACAGCAGCCGCGCGATCTCCGTACGGCCGGAGCCGAGCAGCCCCGCCAGGCCCACGACCTCGCCCTCGTGGATCGTGAGCGTGAACGGCTCGATGGCGCCCGGCCGCCCCAGCTCCCGCGCCTCCACCAGCGGCCGGTCGAAGACCTTGGCCTCGCCGTGCAGCCGCTCCAGCGCGGCCAGCTCCTGGCCGATCATCTTGGCGACCAGCTCGACCTGCGGGAGCTGCCTGGTGAGGTACTCGCCGACGAGCCTGCCGTTCCTGAGGATCGTCATGCGGTCCGAGATCTCGTAGATCTGGTCGAGGAAGTGGGAGACGAAGAGGATGGCGATGCCCTCCTCCTTCAGCCTCCTCATCACCCGGAAGAGCTGCTCGACCTCGTCCGCGTCCAGGCTGGAGGTGGGCTCGTCCAGGATCAGCACCCTCGCCTCGATGTCGATCGCCCGCGCGATGGCCACCATCTGCTGGATGGCCAGCGAGTACGCCGACAGCGGCGCCGACACGTCCAGGCTGAGCTCCAGCCGGGCAAGCAGCTCGCCGGCCCTGGCCCGCATCCGCTTCCAGTTGATGCGGCCTGCGCGGCGGGGCTCGCGGCCGATGAAGATGTTCTCGGCCACCGAGAGGTTCGTGCAGAGGTTGACCTCCTGGTAGACCGTGCTGATGCCGGCCTGCCGCGCCTCCAGCGGGCTGCCGAACGCCACGGGGGTGCCGCCCAGCTCGATGGTGCCCGCGTCGGCGGGATGGACGCCGGTGAGCACCTTGATCAGGGTGGACTTGCCCGCGCCGTTCTCTCCCATGAGCGCGTGTACCTCGCCGGGCAGCAGTCTGAGGTCGACGCCGTCCAGGGCTTTCACGCCAGGGAACTGCTTGCCGATCCCGCTCATCGTCAGGACCGGCGCGGGTGTGGCCATTTCGACCCTTTCCATATTGGGTGGGGGGCCGCCCCGCGCCCCGCACTCCGGCCGGTAGAGATCCCCGAAAGACCCGGCTGGAGTACGGGGAGCGACGCCCCCGACAAGGCGGTCAGTACTGACGGGAGGAGAGCACCTGCTTGGCCTGCTCCTGCGTGAACGTGGTCTCCTGGGTCACCACGCGAGTGGGCACCTGCTCACCCTTGACGACCTTCTTGGCCAGGTCCATGAGCTGCGGGCCGAGCAGCGGCGAGCACTCGACGATGAAGTTGATCTTCCCGTCGGCCAGCGCCTGCATGCCGTCCTTGACCGCGTCCACGGTGACGATCTTGATGTCCTTGCCGGGCACCTTGCCGGCGCCCTCGATGGCCTCGATCGCGCCCAGGCCCATGTCGTCGTTGTGCGCGTAGAGCACGTCGATGTCCGGGTTGGACTTCAGGAAGGCCTCCATGACCTCCTTGCCCTTGGCCCTGGTGAAGTCGCCGGTCTGCGAGGCGATGACCCTGAACTTCGGATCGGCCTTGATGACGTCCTGGAACCCGGCCTTGCGGTCGTTGGCCGGCGCCGAGCCCGTCGTGCCCTGCAGCTCGACGATGTTCACCGGGTCCTTGCTGTCCTTGTACTCGTTGACCAGCCACTGCCCGGCCTTCTTGCCCTCCTCCACGAAGTCGGAGCCGAGGAAGGTCTTGTACAGGGAGGTGTCCTTGGAGTCGACGGCGCGGTCGGTCAGGATGACCGGGATCTTCGCGTCCTTGGCCTCCTTGAGCACCGTGTCCCAGCCCGACTCCACCACCGGCGAGAAGGCGATGACGTCCACCTTCTGCTGGATGTAGGAGCGGATGGCCTTGATCTGGTTCTCCTGCTTCTGCTGGGCGTCGGAGAACTTGAGCGTGATGCCCGCGTTCTTGGCGGAGTCCTGGACCGACTTGGTGTTCGCGGTCCGCCACCCGCTCTCCGCGCCCACCTGGGAGAAGCCCATGGTGATCGAGCCGCCACCGCCACCACTGCCGCCACCACTGCTCCCGCACGAGGTCACCGTCATCGCGGTGAGCCCGGCGAGCACCAGCGCCGAGATCCTCTTAAACACGTTGGGGGGTTCCCTTCTCATGTGAGCGCTAACATGCCAACTGGCACGCCGGCGCTCTCTTTCCTTCCTGTACGCCCCGCACCCCGGCCGGACCGGGCCGCCTGGTGTCGAAGCTGATCACTCCTGGAGTACGCGCACGACGAGGTGACGACGGTTGCCGCGCCTGCCGATCGCTTCGGGACCCCGAGTGAAGGGGTCGCTCTGCCGACTGTGAACGCTAACAACACACCAGTCAAGAGTCCCCGACATTACGGTCGGGTCACACGGGTCCGGGCCGACGGTGCAGGCCCGGACCATCCCCGGTTTCTCATCGGACGACGCGGTAGTGTGTGGTCACCCGGCCCTGGTCGTCGAGGACGTGGAAGGCGACCGACGGCGGAAGATCGAAGTCCACGCAGTTCTCGAACGACGTGCCGCCCTCCCACGGCAGCTTCAGCGTGGAGACGACACCCGGAGCCGCCAGCAGCGGACGCCCGGCGAAGGTCGTGGCGGCGGCCGTGTGGGCGTGGCCGACCAGCACGGCGGGCACGTTGGGGTGCCGCCCGAGCAGCTCGGCCAGCGGCTCGTGCGCGTGCAGCCGGATGCCGTCCACGGGCGGGCTGTGCAGGACGGCCGGCGGGTGGTGGAAAGCCACGAAGACCGGCAGATCGGCGCCGCCGGCCACGTCCTCCAGCCAGGCGATCGTCTCGTCGTCCAGGTGGCCGGCGTCCTCGCCGGGGATGGAGGAGTCGCACATGGCGTAAACGGCCCGGGAGGTGCGGAGCACCTGGTTGATCGGCCCACCGTCCGGCTGCCGCTCGCCGAGCAGGACGCGCCGGAACTGCTCCCGCACGTCGTGGTTGCCCGGGCCGACCAGGACCGGGTGGCGTGAGGTGAGCAGCTTGCGCGCCTCCTCGTACTCCTCGGGGAGCCCGTGGTCGGCGATGTCGCCGGTGACCAGCACGGCGTCGAGGTCGTAGGGGAGCGCGTCGAGGTAACGCATGACGGAGGCGGCACGGCCGACGCTCTGGGGCGTCGCGCCGATGTGGATGTCGCTCAGGTGAGCGGTCACGATCATGATGCGGTCCTTCCGGATATGGCCAGCTCACCCACGGTAGACCGTGATACCGGACCATCCGTAAGATCCGGTTCTGTGCGGAAAAATTGGGCCGGTTTCGGGGTGGACCTGCATCTGGAGATCTCCACCGCCGGCGGGCGGCGGCGCGGACTGGAGGAGGCGCTGCGGCAGGCGGTCAGGGACGGGCGGCTGCCGCGCGGCACGCGGCTGCCCTCGACGCGCGCGCTGGCGGCCGAGCTGGGGCTCTCGCGCGGCACGGTGAGCGCCGCGTACGACCAGCTCGTCGCCGAGGGCTACCTGGCCGCCCGCCCCGGCTCCGCCACCGAGGTCGCCGGCGTGACCCGGACCGCGCCACCTCTTCCGGAGTCTGGCGGGCCCGCGCCGGCGCCGCCGCACGATCTGCGGCCCGGCCGGCCCGACGTGTCGGCCTTCCCCACGCGTGCCTGGTCGCGGGCCACCCGGCACGTGCTCTCCACCGCGCCCGCCGAGGTCTTCGGCGCGTGTGACCCGCGCGGCCGGATCG
The DNA here is from genome assembly GCF_040654115.1 of Nonomuraea sp. NPDC050786. NCBI lineage: Bacteria > Bacillati > Actinomycetota > Actinomycetes > Streptosporangiales > Streptosporangiaceae > Nonomuraea > Nonomuraea sp. NPDC050786. The sequence continues at coordinate 54,088 of NZ_JBFAHJ010000044.1, read as the reverse complement.
AGCTGCGGGCGGCCCTGGCCGGCTATCTCGGCAGGACCCGTGGAGTGATCACCACGCCGGACCTGATCGTGGTGACGGCGGGGTTCGTCCAGGCGCTCAACCTGCTCGCCCGCGTGATCGACGGGCCCTTCGCCATGGAGGAGCCGGGGCACGACTTCTACCGCGAGGTGCTGCGCCGGGCCGGGCGCGACACCGTACCGCTGCCCGTGGACGAGCGCGGCGCGCAGGTGGACCTGCTCTCCCCGGCCACCGCGGCGGCGGTGGTCACGCCCGCTCACCAGTACCCGATGGGCGTCCCGCTGCACCCGGCCCGCCGCCGCGCGCTGCGCGAGTGGGGCGGGCTGGTCGTGGAGGACGACTACGACGGGGAGTTCCGCTACGATCGGCAGCCGGTCGGCGCCTTCCAGGGCACCACGCCCGAGCAGGTCGTGTACGTCGGCACCACCTCCGAGTCCCTCTCCCCCGCCCTCCGCCTGGCCTGGATGGCGGTGCCGCCCTCGCTGATCGGCCCGGTGACCGAGGCCAAGCTGTACGCCGACGCCCACACCGAGGTGCTCGGCCAGCTCGTCCTGGCCAGGATGATCGAGACCCACGACTACGAGCGCCACATCCGCGCCGCCCGCCTCCGCTACCGCCGCCGCCGCGAACTCCTGCTCGCCCGGCTCGGCCCAGGGCCGGACCAGCCGCTCCCCGGCGCCATCCTGCCCGGGGTGGCCGCGGGACTGCGCGCCCTCCTCCTGCTCCCCGAGACCGGCCCCACGGAGCCGGAGCTCCTCGCCGCCTGCGAGCGGCGGGGCATCGCCCTGCGCGGCGCCTCCCCCCTCTGGCGGGGCACCGGCCGCGAAGGCCTGCTCATCGGGTACGCCGCCCCGTCGGAACGCGCCTACCCGCACGCCCTCGAAGCCCTGGCTCAGGTGCTCGCCGGAACCCGCCGGACGCGCCGGTCGTTGTCAGGGTGAGAGAAGGAGGGACATGGGCTGGCACTACCGAAAGACCATCAAAGTAGGACCGTTCCGGATCAACCTGTCTCGACATGGCGTGGGCCACAGCTTCGGCAACCGGCGCTTCCACGTCACCACCACTCCAGACGGCCGCCGTCACGTCTCCGTACGGCTGCCCGGCGGCTTCCACGTCGGCAAGTCGTTCGGCGGCCACCGCCACCGGCGGTATTAGGCGGTCAGTCGCGGTAACGCTCGACGAGCTCGGACCCGATCCTGGCCAGCTGCGCCCGGACGTCGTCCGGCTCCACGACCTCCACCCGCGAGCCCCACCCGGCCAGCTGCTCGGCGATCGTCAACGCCATCGGCGCCGCCACGCGCACCCTGACCCGTCCGTCGTCCTCGGCCCCCACGACCTCGCAGTGGCGTCCGAAGTGGGAGCGCAGCACCGGCAGGAGCCGCTCGGCGATGAGCACGGTCGCCGAGAGCAGCGAGCGCCGCCGCTCCATCTCGTCCACGACCTTCCCCCACGCCTGCGACAGCTCGAACCCCTCAGGCCGCTCGAAGGTCAGGTCCGTCACGGCGGCCCCGACGATCCGGTCCACCCGGAACGTGCGCTGCCCCGCCTCCGTGCCGGCCACGAGATACCAGACGTCGTCCTTGTCCACCAGGCCCCAGGGATCGACCAGGCGGTGGGTCTGCTCGCGGGAGCGGCCCTCGTACACGAGCCTGACCTTGCGGCGCCGTACGGTGGCGCTCTGGAGGACCTCCACCAGCTCTGGACGCTCGCGGTCGCCCTCGCCCCAGGGGGCGGGGTCGACCACCACGGCGTCGGCCGCCGCCTCGGCGTCGGCCCTGAACGTCTGGGGCAGCGCCCGCAGCAGCTTGCGCAGGGCGGACTTGACCTCGGGCGCCGCGGACGCGGCCGGCCCCGCCAGCAGGAAGAGCGCCTGGGCCTCGTTCGCGGTGAGCCCGGACAGGTCGGTCCTGGCGCCGCCCAGCAGCGACCAGCCGCCCCCGCGCCCGGCCTGCGGATAGACGGGGATGCCCGCCGCGGACAGCGCTTCGAGGTCGCGCCGCGCGGTGGCCACGGAGACCTCCAGCTCCACGGCCAGCTCGGCCGCGGTCACCCGGCCGCGGGCCTGCATGAGCAGCAGGGCGGCGACAAGTCGATCGGCTCGCATGGTCGGAATTCTCCCCTGAAAAGTGCTCATTCGGTGAGCACTTTGCCCGGAAGAATGGTGCTCATCACAGGGAAGAAAGGACCAGACACATGCTCCGCGGATTCGCCACCCTCAACTTCTACGCAGCCGACCTCGAGGCGGCCAGGGCCTGGTACACCGAGCTGCTCGGGATGGAGCCGTACTACCAGGTCCCCGGCTACATCGAGTGGCGCGTCGGCGACTACCAGCACGAGCTCGGCATCATCGACAGCCGCTACGCCCCGGCGGGCGCGGCCGACCGGCCCGGGGGCGCGATCATGCACTGGCACGTGGACGACGTGCAGGCGGTCTTCGACCGGCTGCTCACCCTGGGCGCCGCGGAGTACGAGCCGATCACGAAGCGCGGGGACGGGTTCGTCACCGCGTCCGTGACCGATCCGTTCGGCAACGTCCTCGGCATCATGTACAACCAGCACTACCTGGACGTGCTCGCGAGGTGACTGCCCCTAGGAGCTCCGCACCCGCAGCCCGAAGGCGGACAGCCCCTGCTCGTGATGCTCGATCAGGCCCATCCGCCGGTAGAAGGCGTGATTGGCGACCCCTTCGGGGGTGGATTCGTGGTCGGTGGTCAGCACGAAGTACCGGCAGTGCGCGTACCGCTCTACCAGGTGCTCCATCAGCCGCCGCCCGATCCCCTGACCGTGATGCCTCTCGTCGACCAGCACTTCCTGCACGTAACAGATGATCTCGTCATCGGACACCGTGCGCGCCAGGCCGAGCAACTGCCCTGCCTCGTCCCTGGCGGTGATGACGAGGTGGGAGTTCGTCAGGCCCCGGCGCACCTTGCCGATGTCCTGCGTCCAGGGCTGCCAGCCCACCGAGTCGTACAGCCGGTAGAGCTCGGCCTCGTCGAACGTGGTCTCCTGAGAGATGATCACCAATTACGGGACTCCTTATTGGGTCGGGGATTCGTGGGCACCGCGCGTCCGCAGGGCCGGGACATGCGAAACGGCGACGCCCTGAGGGGCGCCGCCGTCGAGTGACACTGCTTCGGGTGGAGCTATGGGGATTCGAACCCCAGACCTCCTCCATGCCATGGAGGCGCGCTACCAACTGCGCTATAGCCCCTTGCGATCACCAAGTGTATCGGAGTTCCGGAGCCCCTGTGTCACACCGCGGGCCCTGTGGTAGCTCTAAGGGTTTATGCCGAGCTTTGAGGATCAGCGGCCCCTGCTGATCGGCGTCGCGTACCGGATCCTGGGCAGTGTCGCCGACGCCGAGGACGTCGTGCAGGAGGCGTGGCTGCGCTGGTCGGGCGTGGACGAGGCGACCGTTGACGATCCGAAGGCGTACCTGATCAGGGTGACCTCGCGGCTGGCCATCGACCGGCTGCAGTGGGCGAAGTCGCGGCGGGAGTCGTACGTGGGGCCGTGGCTGCCCGAGCCGATCGCCACCGAGCCTGACGTGGCCGAGCACGCCGAGCTGGCCGAGTCCGTGGAGCTGGCGCTGCTCCTGGTGCTGGAGACGCTGTCGCCGCTCGAACGGGCCGTGTTCGTGCTGCGGGAGGCCTTCGACCTGCCGTTCTCCGAGATCGCGGAGATCATCGGGCGGGCCGAGCCGGCGACCAGGCAGCTCGCGCGGCGGGCGCGGGAGCACGTGCGGGAGAGGCGGCCGCGGTTCGACGTGGACAGGGAGGAGCGGAGGCGGATCACCGAGCGGTTCGTCAACGCCTCCGTCAACGGCGACATCGACGGGCTGATCGAGCTGTTCGCGAGCGAGGTCACCATGGTCAGCGACGGCGGCGGCAAGGCCCGGGCCGCGCTGCGGGCGATCACCGGCGCCGGCAACGTCAGCCGCTGGCTGGTGTCGGTCACCACTCCCGCCGGCATGGCGAGCTTCATGGCATCGATCGGCATGGCGGGGATCGCCGACCTGTCCTTGGGGATGACGACCCTGAACAACGCCCCGGCGATGGTCGTCTCGGCGGGTGGGCGGGTGATCACTGTCGTCTCGCTGCTGGTCTCGGACGGCAAGATCGACACGATCTACCTCATCGCGAACCCGGAGAAGATCGCCCACTTGGAGCCCGCCTGAGGCCCGGGGGCGCGTCCCGGCCCCGTCGTCCCGTACGCGGGCGAAGGGGCCGGGGTACGGGCGTCAGGCGGTTCGCCTGACAGGGGAGCGAGCTTCGCGTACCAGCGCGGGGAGATCCACCCCGGCGTCCCTGAGGATCGCGGCGGCGCCGTTCGCGTGGTCGGCGAGCAGGCCCCACAGCAGGCCCTCCCCCGTGACCGGCCCGGGACGCCACCACATGGCCACCTCGATCACCTTTCTGGCGTGCATGGCCAGCGGGATCTCACCCAGCGGCCCGTACAGGGTCACCCGCAAGGGCCGCACCCGTGACCGCCGCAGGTGCCACAGCCCGGGCGCGTCCAGGCCCGCCCTGGTGCGGCGGTGCACGGCGTCGAGGTCGATCCCGAACGTGGCCAGCAGCGACCGCGCGTCACCCACGTCGACCCGCGCCCGCACGTCGGCCGCGGAGGCGGTGAACGACGACAGCGAGAACGGCCGCACTTCGGCCACCCCCAGCAGCATCAGATCGGCGTCGAGCGCGGACCGCCCCGCGTCGAGCGCGGCTATCCCCGCCTTGACCACGGCCCTACGGGCCCCTTCGGTGAACCTGGCGAACACGCGGCTACCTCCCCGTCCTGCGAGCATGCTTGCGATGAGCCGACTGCCGCCGAACCCCGAGCGCGTCGGCGATCTGCTCCCATGACCAGCCCTGGGCTCGGGCGTTGGACACGTGCGTCGCCTCCAGCTCTTCCAGCAGGGCCCTGAGGGCGGCCACGGCCGCCAGCCCCACTCCTGGGTCATGATCGGCGGCCGCCTCGGCCAGCTCGGTGACTTCCATGGTGTCAGCATGTGCTGACAAGCGGGTGCTTGTCAACATATGCTGACGGACATGATCCAGAGCCGTTCGGTGCCGCCCTGCGCTCGCGGCCGGCCGCTAGGCCGGCAGGCCGCAGGTGGTGCGCATGGTCAGGGTCGCCTCCTCGAGCGTGAGCTCGACCTCGACCCGGCCCAGCTCGGCCGTGCTCTTGACGTGGGTGCCGCCGCAGGCCATGGAAGCCTCGCCGTCCGGCAGCGAGCAGTGCCACGTGCGGCGGTCCGTCAGCGCCGGCCCCGGGATGTCCAGCCAGACCGGCGCGTCGGCGGCCACCCAGGCCGCGAACTGCTCGTTGGCCCGCTGGGCGACCTTCTCGAAGTCGACCCCCTCGGCGGAGAACCCCTTCTTGCGCAGCGACTTGCCCAGGCGATAGACGTCCACGCTCCCGTGCGGGACGATCCGCGACGAGACGATCGCCGCGTGGTCGAAGTCGGGGCTGCCGAGCGCGTCGGGCGCCGTCTCCTTGCGCCAGCGGTCGGCCAGGGCGGAGTTCAGGGCGAGGGCAGCCAGGTGGCAGACGGTGTGACCGGCCGAGACCGCCGCCCGGAAGCCGGCGTCCGCCTCGAGCTCCACCTCAGCCCCCACGGGCAGCGGCTCCTCGGTGACGTGGACGACCAGCCACTCCCAGCCCTCGGTGCCGCGCCGCACCGGGATGGAGTCGCCGACGAGGACCTCGCCGGTGCTCGACTGGGCCCCTGTCACGCAGTCGAGGACCGGCAGGCCCCCGATCGTGCCCCGGTCCGCGGGCTGGTCCGGCCAGGCATGGTTGAGGGGGTGGAACGGCGTCTCGGTGACGACGAGACCGTGCCGGTCCCCCACCGGCACGGCCCCGACGATCTGGGAACGGCCGCTGGTCCGGCCGTCGGGGAAGGTGACGAGGGTTGTCTTCACCCGGCCATCTTCGCAGGTGCCGCGTACTCGTCCTCCAGGTAGCGGTTGCGGCCGGCGTACAGGCCGGTGAGGAGCTGCACGAGGAGCACCACGAGGAGCAGCGTGAACGGCAGCGCCCAACCGCCGGTCACCTCGTGCAGCACGCCGACGAGAAGGGGACCGGCGCCGGCGATGAGGTATCCCGCGCTCTGCCCGAACGCCGACAGCGCGGCCGTGGCCTCGGGCGTACGCGTGCGCAGGGCCAGCATCGTCAGCGCCAGCGGGAACGACCCCATGCCCACGGCGATGAGCACCACCCAGACCAGCGCCAGGTCGGCGGGCCCGAGCCAGAGCCCGAGGAAGCCGGCCGCGTAGAACGCGACCAGCCCGACCACGACCGGACGCTGGTCACGGAAGCGGGAGGCGACCATCGGGACGAGGATCGAGACGGGGATGTTCAGCGCGGTGAACACGCCGAGGATCACTCCCGCCTGCGAGGTGCTGAACCCGCCGTCGGTCAGGATGGTGGCGAGCCAGCCGAACATCACGTACGCGATCATCGACTGGGTGCCGAAGTAGATCGCGACCATCCACGCCAGCCTGCTCCTGAGGAGGCTGCGGATGCCCGCGTCCCGACGGCCGGTGTCCCGCTCCGGCTCGCTGCGCAGGAGCGCAAGCCACGGAATGGCGGCGACGGCGGCCAGGGCCGCCCACACGCCGAGCGCGATGTGCCAGTCGCCTGACGCGCGCTCGATGGGCACGGTCGCGGCGGCGGCCAGCATGGTGCCCGCCGCCAGGGCTGTGGTGTAGACGGTGGTCATGATTCCGGTACGGGCCGGGAAGTGACGCTTGATCAGCGTGGGGATGAGCACGTTGCCGACCGCGCCACCGGAGAGCGCGACGGCGCTGCTCACGAGGAACACCGGGGCCGACCCCACCAGCGACCTGACCAGCATGCCGACGCCCAGGGTGACGAGGGCGAGCAGCAGCAGGCGGTGCTCGCCGACGCGCCTGGCGAGGGTGGGCGTGATCGCGCCCACGCTCGCGAACGCGAGCACGGGGAGGGTGGTGAGCAGTCCGGTGCCGACGCTGGTCATGCCCAGCGCGCCCGCCAGCTGGTCGAGAAGCGGACCTACGCTGGTCACGGCGGTGCGGAGATTGAGGGCGGCGAGGACGATCCCCAGCACGAGGAGCCAGGCGAGGGGTCCGGTGGTGCTGGTGCGGCGGGCTTCCGGGGCGAGCACGCTCATGCGGGGCGAGTCCTCCACTCATCAAGTCATGGGACGAATCGCCATGTTAACAGGACCGAAACCTCCCTTTATTCCTGACCGTCTCGCCTCATGGGATACCGCCGCGCCGGACCGGTCGTGAGGATGGGTTGAGCACCGCGGGGATGGCTGACGTGCACGGCGGTCATCTCGACCGGAGTCCGGCCGCCGGCGCTGTGCACGGTGCCGGGCACACCGGGCGAAGGCGACACGCAGCAGCAGGGGGCGCGTCGCGGAGTCGCGCGGCGCAGGGCCACGCTACGCGGACACGCGCGACGCAGAGACACGCGCCACAGGAGCAGGTCGCGAAGTCATGCGGCGCTGGCGCAAGCGGCGCGGGCAGCGCGGCACACCCGGGCATACCGGACGGCGGGGCGCAGGTGACGCACATGACGCGCAGCGCGAGCGGCGCGGGCCGCCCGCCTGGGAAGGTGGCGCCTCAGAGGGCGCGCGACGGGGCGGCAAGGCGCGACCGGGCCGGCGTCGCCGTGCGGGAAAGACACGGCGTCACCGCGTGGCGCGGCCCGCATCGGAGGGGCACAGGCGCCGTAGCGAGACGTCGGAAGGGCAGGAAGCCGTAACGAGCATGTCCGCGCGGCAGAGACACGGCCCCGTAGCCTGCATGTCCATGCGGCAGAGACACGGCATCGTAGCGAGCATGCCGGCGCGGGAAATACCCGACACCGTCACGTGCGTGGCCGTGTGGGTAAGGCGTGGGGCGGACGGGGGGTCGGGTGGGGTGGCGCGGCCGGGCGGCGGGGTGCCGGCCCGGCCGGCTGTCGGCTCAGGTCACAGGACCGGGTCGGGACCCCCCGGGGGCGCGGGGCGGGGCGGGACCGGGCCGGGAGGCGGGAGGGTGCCGCCGGGCCGGGTGTCCCCGCCGCCCACGGTGCCGGGCGGTACGAGCGGGTCCCCGCCCACCGGTTCGGGTGGCGTCGGCTGGGTCGAGTCGTCGTACGTCGAGCCGTGCTGGTGAGGCCCCGGCACGTCACCGCGCCAGCCGCCGGTCTCACTGCCGCGCGACTCGATGAACGCCTTGAAGCGATCCAGGTCGTTGACCACGCGCAGGCGGACGAGCTGCAGCCAGTCCCCTGCCGTCTCCACGAAGCCCTCCGGGTCGTACTCCATCTGGAGCGTGACCCGGGTCCTCGAGTCGTCGAGCCGATGGAAGGTCACCACGCCCGCGTGGCGCGGCTTGTCGAGGGAGCGCCATGCGACGCGCTCATCGGGATGCTGTTCGGTGATCTCGGCCTCGAACTCGCGCTTGACCCCGGCGATCTCCGCCACCCAGGCCGTACGCGTGTCGCCGATCTGCTTGACCGACTCCACGCCCTCCATGAATTCGGGGAAGCTCTCGAACTGCGTCCACTGGTTGTAGGCCACCCTGACGGGGACCTCTACGTCCACTGAGTGTTCGATCGTGCTCATGGCATGTTGCACTGCCCGAACACCCCCCGAGTTAACGCCTGCGCCGCAGAACCCAGAACAGACCGATCACGGGCAGCACGAGCGGGATGAAGACGTAGCCCTTGCCGTACACCGACCAGACGGTCTCGTCGGGGAAGGCGGCCGGGTCGAGGAGGCTCAGCGTGCCGATGATCAGCACGCCCGCCAGCTCGATGACCAGCCCCACCAGCGCGAAGGTGCGGGCCCCGCGCCAGAGCGCCACGGTCAGAGCGATGTAGACGACGGCCGCCAGGGCCGACAGCGAGTACGCCAGCGGCGCCTCGTCGAACTTGGTCAGGATCTGGACCGCCGCCCGGGACCCGGCGGCCAGCGAGAACAGCCCGTAGACCGCGATCAGGGCACGGCCGGGACCGGTGCTGATGGAGGTGGTCACGCGCCCCCCTGCCAGATCTGCAGCAGCCGGCCCGTCATCACCGCGATCGCGAACCCGGCCACGACCAGGATCGCCGACCCCCACCGGCTCCGCTCGGCCAGCGCCAGGAACACCCCGGCGGGCGGGATCACCACCTGCCCGGCGACGTAGCCGAACAGCGTGACCTTCTCGTCCGGCCCCTCGCCCCCGGCCACCGCCGCGATCACGAAGCCCGCCTGAACGAGGATCGCCACCTCGAGCACGGCGAACCCGACCAGCAGGACCATGCCCATCGGCCGGTTGCGGATCGCGACGATCAGGCTCGCCAGCATGAGCAGCAGCGAGGCGACGATGACGATCGTGGAGACGACGGTGTTCATCGGGGCCAAGGCTATCCCCAGGGGCGGGCGGTCTACCTTCCGGGGAGCGCCCGCTCGATGCCGTCGAGGCCGGCACGTCAGCCGGTCGAGCGCGCGGTCGCGTACGGCGTACGGCGTCGCGATGGCGCCGGCCGCCGTCTCGCTGGCGCCGATCGCGCTCATAGGATCGAAGGCATGGAGAAAGTCCTCGTCAGCGCCTGCCTGATGGGCCGCCGGGTGCGCTACGACGGCCGCGCCAAGACCAGCGCGGACGCCCGGCTGGCGGCCTGGCGTGAGGAGGGCCGGCTGGTGCCCCACTGCCCGGAGGTCGCGGGCGGGCTGCCCGTCCCGCGCCCGGCCGCCGAGATCGAGGGCGGCGCGAGCGGCGCGGCCGTCCTGGCCGGCGCCGCCCGCGTGCTGGCGAGCGACGGGTCCGACGTCACGGCCGAGTTCCTCGCGGGCGCCCGGTCGGCGCTCGCGGCGGCGCGGGCGTCCGGCGTCCGGGTGGCGGTGCTGAAGGAGGGCAGCCCGTCCTGCGGCTCGCTGTCGATCTACGACGGCACGTTCACGGGCCGCCGCGCACCGGGGCAGGGCGTCACGACGGCGCTGCTGGAGCGGAACGGCATCCGCGTCTTCGGCGAGGACCAGATCGACGAGGCCGCCGCCTACCTGCGCACCCTGGAGACGTAGAAGGATCCGGCGAGCCCGGCGGCGAGCGCGACCGCCATCACGCTGTGATACCAGCCGAGCGGCGCGCTCGCCGGCCCCGGCCCGAGCGCCAGCGACAGGATCCCCAGCAGCACCCCGGCCAGCGCGGCCGCGTGACTGTAGATCAGCCCGTCCCAGGCCCAGGCCCGCTTGCCCAGCACGCCGTACGACCCGGCGAGCATGGCCCCGGCGCAGAGCGTCTCCACGATCGCGGCCGGCACGATCACGGGCTCGCCCACCGGCCCGAACGCGATCCCCGCGTGCATCAGCGCGAAAAACAGGAAGATCAGCGCGTAGAGCAGCGACAACCGGCCCAGAGCCGTGCGGAGTGCGTCCATGGCTTCACGTTCGCAGCCGGCGGCGACCGCGTAATCGTCCCTGGGGAGGCGGCGCGGATACCACGTGAGCGGTAGGCCGCCGAATCGGGAAATCCAACCGGCCGTATTCAGGGAAACTTTCTCGCACTCTGGGGAGTCGTACGAATTGGGGCGCGTCGGGGGATTCGTGAAGAACGTTCCTCGTGCGGCGCGCAGGGGGCCCGATTTCATCGAAACGGGGAAAGGGACTCGGCAATGCCTGTCGACCTGAACAACGCACAACCCCTGGCCTGGGACTCGGCCACGCTCGACGCGGACACCAAGGCGATGCTCGACAATCTCCAGCCGAACATCCTGCGCGCGCACGTGCGCGAGCACCTGTCCGTGCTGTTCGTCAGGTTCAACGACGTCAAGGAAGGGAGGGCGTTCCTGCGGCACGTCGCGACCACCAAGATGAAGTCGGCGCGCAAGCACCTGGAGGAGGTGCGCGACTTCACCACCAAGGGCCGTCGCGGCACGCCGTACGTGGGCATCGGCATCAGCAAGGCCGGATACCGCGACCTCGGCCACTCGGTCGAGGACCTGCGCAAGTTCGGGGACAAGGTGTTCCGCGACGGCATGAAGCGGCGCATCGCGGAGGTCAACGACCCGCCGGTGGAGATGTGGGAGCGCACGTACCAGCGGGAGATCCACGCCGTCATCCTGATCGGCGACGCGGAGCCGGAGCGGGTGGCGGCGCTGCGCGAGGAGATCCTCGGAGAGCTGCCGGAGAGCGCGCGACTGCTCGGCGAGGAGACCGGGCAGGGCATGCGCAACCCCGCCGGCGACGGCATCGAGCACTTCGGGTACGTGGACGGCCGCAGCCAGCCGCTGTTCGTGAAGGACGAGGTGGACAAGGAGCCGAAGAAGCACTGGAACCCGGCGTTCCCGCTGAGCAACGTCCTCGTGCCCGACCCCTTCGCGCCGAACCCCGTCCGGCACCACGGCAGCTACCTGGTGTTCAGGAAGCTCGAGCAGAACGTGCGGGCGTTCAAGGAGATCGAGCGGGACCTGGCCGACAACCTCGGCCTGGCCGACGGCGACCGCGACCGGGCGGGCGCCATGATCGTCGGAAGGTTCAAGGACGGCACTCCCCTGACCAGCAAGGCGAAGGCGGGCGGCGGCCCGGTGAGCAACGACTTCACCTTCGACGACGATGGCGAGGGCACCAAGTGCCCGTTCAGCGGGCACATCAGGAAGACCAACCCGCGCTCGTTCGGGCGCGAGGTACTCATGGCCCGGCGCGGGCAGACGTACGGGGAGCGCACCGACCAGCCGTGGGACGACTCGCCGCCGGAGACGCGGCCGAGCGGCGAGGTGGGGCTGCTCTTCATGGCGTTCAACGGGAGCCTGGTGAGCCAGTTCGAGTTCACGCAGCAGTCGTGGGCGAACAATCCCGACTTCCTCAACCCGGCCACCGGCCACGATCCGGTCATCGGGCAGGGCGATCGGGACATCAAGGTGACCTTCCCCAAGGTCTGGGGGAAGCCGGAGATGTCCACCCCGCAGGCTCAGGTGGCTCAGACGGTGACGATGAGGGGCGGCGAGTACTTCTTCGCGCCGTCGCTGGCGTACCTGCGCAATCTGTGACACCGCCCACGTAAAAGGCCGGGCCTCGCGCGGGGGTCCGGCCTTTCCGGTGAGTGCCTAGTGCTGGATGACGTGGCGGTGTGCCGCCCGGCTGACCGGCACCGCGGTCAGGCTGAGCACCACCGTGACGACCCCCACGACCCAGGACGTCCAGGACGCGCCGCGCTCCTGGGTGTAGGTCATGACCCAGGGGGCGACGAACAGGAGCACGCCCCAGAGCGTGTTCAGCCACTCGGTCGCGACCAGGCCCGGCCTGGCGAGCGACGCGAGAGAGGTGAGCGCGATGAGGATACCCAGCACGATCAGGGACGGCGCGGCGCCCGAGGCGCTCGCGACCCAGATCGGGGAGAGCAGCGCGTAGATGCCGGCGATCAGGGTCACCCAGTCCTGCCAGCGCGACCATGCCTTCATGAGAACCTCCGCCAACGGCGTTTGCGAGGCTGGCCTGTTCGGTCAGTCGATCTTCTTGTATAACCCCGAATGACCTGCGGAGATTCCCGTGCTCCCGGCATCCGGGTGCGCAGAAGTGTGTACGCCGGGTTCAGCCCGCCGGAGGAGGCGGGGCTCCGGCCCGCGGCGGCATGATCCTGGCATGACGATCGGACTGCTGCTCACCCTCGCCGCCCTCGCGCTCGTCGACAGCACCAGCTTCGGCACCCTCGGCATCCCCGTCTACCTGCTGCTGGCCCCCACAGCGGGCACGGGACGGCCGCGCCTGTCGATCTACCTGGCCACGCTGGCGGCGTTCTACTTCCTGGTGGGGGTCGCGCTCATGCTGGGGATGTCCACGGTGATGGAGCGCTTCGGCGACGTGCTGCGCAGCGGACCGGCGTACTGGGTGCAGCTCGTGCTCGGCGTCGGGCTGTTCGCGCTGAGCTTCCGGTTCGATCCCAAGCGGCGCGCGAAGCTGGGCAAGCCAGAGCGGCGCTTCGAGCCCCGGGTGGGCGGTCCCCGCGTGATGGTGCTGCTGGGGCTGAGCGCCGGAGCCCTGGAGCTGGCCACGATGATGCCCTACCTCGCCGCGATCGGCATCATGACCACGTCGGAGCTGCCGGCCGGGCAGTGGGTGCCCGTGCTGGCCGCGTACGTGCTCGTCATGTTCCTGCCGCCGCTGGCGCTCATGGCGCTGCGCGGCCTGGCGGGAGCCTGGCTGGAGCCGAAGCTGGAGCGCCTGCGAGCCTGGATGAGCAGGAACGCGGCGTCGCTCGTGGGCTGGGGGCTGGCCATCGTCGGTTTCCTGCTTGCCCGGGATGCGGCGTTTTATCTGTTCTTCCGGAGCCCATAGGATCGGTTCCTCCGCTGGAGGTCTTCGGGGGGAGATCTGAGATGTTGCGGGCCTTCCTGAGGACCGAGGCAGGCAGCACGAGCGTGCTGCTCGTCGCCACGGCGCTCGCCCTGCTCTGGGCCAACTCGCCGTGGGGCGGCACCTATGACGCGTTCTGGCACACGCGGATGGGCATCTCCTTCGGGGACGCCGCGTTCTCGCTGGACCTGCGGCACTGGGTCAACGACGGGCTCATGACCGTCTTCTTCTTCCTCATCGGGCTCGAGGTCTCGTACGAGGTACGGCTGGGGCAGCTCAGGGACCGGCGGCTGGTCGCCGTGCCCGCGGTCGCGGCGTTCGGCGGGATGCTGGTCCCGGCCGGCGTCTACCTCCTGCTCAACGCCGGCGGCCCCGGCGCGGGCGGGTGGGGCGTGCCGATCGCCACCGACACCGCGTTCGTGCTGGGCGTGCTGGCCGTCGTCGGCGCCCGGTGCCCCGATCCGCTCCGGGCGTTCCTGCTGACGCTGGCCATCGTGGACGACGTGCTGGCCATCATGATCATCGCGGTCTTCTACACCGCCGCCATCGACGTCCCCGCGCTCATCGCCGCCGCCCTGCTGCTGGCGGCCATCGTGACCCTGCGGTGGCTGCGGATCTGGCGGGCGCCCGCCTACATCGTGCTGGGGTTCGCGCTCTGGGTGGCCACGCTCGAGAGCGGGATCCACCCGACCCTGGTCGGCATCGCCCTCGGCATCCTGGTCTTCGTCTACGCGCCCACCGATCACAAGCTGCTGCTCGCGGGCGAGGCCGTGCAGGAGTTCACCAGCGAGCCGAGCGCGCAGGCGGCCAGGGAGGCCACGCGGCGGGTCCAGCGTGCCGTCTCGGTGAACGAGCGGCTGCAGCTGCGGCTGCACCCGTGGAGCAGCTATGTGATCGTGCCGGTCTTCGCCCTGGCCAACGCGGGGGTGCCGCTCGACGGCGAGAGCCTGCGGGCCGCCCTCACCTCGCCCGTCTCCATCGGTGTCGCGCTCGGCCTGGTGCTGGGCAAGTTCGCCGGGATCTCACTCGGCACGTGGCTGCCGCTGCGGTTCAAGTGGGGGATCCTGCCGGGGAACCTGGTGTGGGGGCAGTTGCTGGGCGGAGCGGCCGTCTCCGGGATCGGGTTCACGGTGGCGCTGTTCATCGTGGACCTGGCCTTCGCCGACGATCCGGCCATCCACACCCAGGCGAAGATCGGCATCCTGGCGGGCTCGCTGCTCTCCGCCGCGATGGGATGGGTGATCTTCCGGCTGGCGTGGGACCGGGGCGGGGTGTGCGCGCCGCCCGAGGCCGAGCCCACCGAGGAGCTGCCCGACAGGCTCACCGTGCCGGTGGGGCCCAGCGACCATGTGCGGGGACCGGAGAACGCCGCGGTGACGATCGTGGAGTACGGGGACTTCGAGTGCCCGTACTGTGGGCGGCTCCACCCGATTCTGGATGAACTTCTCAACAAAAATCCCGATATACGGCTGGTCTTCCGGCATTTCCCGCTGCCGACGCTGCACCCGCGGGCCACGGCCGCCGCGATCGTCTCCGAGGCGGCTGCCGACCGGGGGCGGTTCTGGGAGATGCACGACATCCTCTTCGACAACCAGCGCTTCCTCACCGACAGCGACCTGGAGCACTACGCCGCCGAACTGGACGTCGACCCCTGGGCCGACGTGCCGGGCCATGCCGCGCGGATCACCCTGCACGAGGAGTCGGGCCGGGACAGCGGCGTGCGCGGCACCCCCACGCTCTTCCTGAACGGCGTGCGCTACCAGGGTCCTCTCACCCTGAACTCGATCAGCCAGGCGGTGGAAGACCTCCGCGAATCCCCGTAACGTCGTCGAGTCCGGTTTCTCATCCTCGATCGGCAGTCCCCTTATGGAGGTTGGGTCCACGATGACCGCATCCACTGTCACCTCTGTCATCAGCGTTGTCGTGATGGGCATCGTGCTGCTCATCGGCGTCGTCCTGACCGCGAGAGCGCGGCGTGACCACGGCTCCGCCGCCATGATCGGCCTGGCGGGCTGCATCGTGCTCCTGCTCGGAGTGCTGTTCAACATCCTCCGCTCCTGGATCCTGATCCCGATGATGGCCGATTCGCTCGGCATGAGCATTGACGCGGTGTTCGGCATCACGACCCCGATCTCCATGATCTTCGACGCGGGCGGCACTGGCCTGCTGATCTGGGCCGTGGTCGCCCGCCGCAAGCCGCAGCAGCCCGTCCAGCCGCCTTACGGGCCGCAGGGCCCCGGCTGGCAGCAGCCCCCCGCACCTCCCGCGAACTGGCAGCAGCCGCAGCCGCCCTACGGCGGAAATCAGGGCTGACGAGTGACGGGACGGGTCCGCTGGGCAAGTGTGACAATGACCCGGTACATCACCGCAACTCCGGCAGCGACTCCCTGGGGTGATCATGACCCGAGAGCAGCCTGACCCCGAGGGGCAGGATCCCCTCGAAACGATCAGGCACCGCTACCCCCGTCCGAACCCGTCTCCCCGCCACGACACTCCTCCGCGTCAAAGCCAGGAGCCGCCGGCCACGGTGCGGCTCCCGTACACGCCCGACATGCTTCCCGACGTGCCGCTCTACGAGGCCAAGCCGCCCAGGTCCGCCTGGTGGTGGGTGATCGTGGCCGGCACGCTCGTCCTGCTGATCGCGGCCGTCGCGGTGGCGGCGGTCCTGTGGGGGCGGGCCAGCGCCGACGCCGCCCCGCGCGCGCTCCAGGCGGGGGTCGAGCTCACACCCGGCTGAAGTCCATCGTCCAGTTCGTCTCCCACGTCTGCCCGTCGTCCGCTGAGAACGCCTGCTCCCATCGGGCCGCGTCCGGGCCGTGCACCGTCCAGATGAACCGGCACCGCACGGGCCGGCCCTCATGGGTCTCCTCACCGTAGAACTCGCCCCGGTCCCCCTCGAACGTGCCCACCATCGGCCTGGTGTCGAGCACGCCCGTCCTGCTGTTGGCCCAGTAGATCGACCACTGCCGCGTCTCCTGATTGAACACGCGCAGGGTCATCCCGATGAAGCCCTTGGTCGGGAAGGTGATCTCGTCGAAGCTGGCTCCCCCGTCGAAGTGCCGGGTGGCCACCGAGTGACCGGGGAACTCCTCCCAGACGTCGCTGCCGGCGAGCACCTTCACGAGCTTGCGGTTGGCGACGTTCCAGCGGCCGGCGAGGAAATCGAAATCGTTCATGCCGCCGAACCTAAGGCGGGGCCACTGACAGGTAGTGTCAGTGAATGTGCGTGCTTCCCGCCTGGTGTCGATCCTGCTGCTCCTGCAGACGCGCGGCCGGATGACCGCGCAGGAGCTGGCCGACCGGCTGGAGGTCTCCGTACGCACCATCTACCGCGACGTCGACTCGCTCCACGCCGCCGGCATCCCCCTCTACGGCGACGCCGGCCCGAAGGGCGGCTACCAGCTGCTCGACGGCTACCGCACCAGACTCACCGGGCTGACGGCCGACGAGGCCGAGTCCCTGTTCCTGGCCGGCCTGCCGGGGCCGGCGGCCGAGCTGGGGCTGGGCGCGGTGGTGACGGCCGCGCAGCTCAAGTTGAAGGCCGCGCTGCCCGTCGAGCTCCGCGACCGCGCGGGCCGCATCCAGGAGCGCTTCCACCTGGACGCGCCCACCTGGTACCGCGACCAGGAGCCGGTGACCTACCTGTCCGCGGTGGCCGACGCCGTCTGGAACGAGCGCCGCATCCAGGTGCGGTACCGGCGCTGGAAGGCGCCCCAGGAGGTGGAGCGGCGGCTCGACCCGTACGGGCTGGTCGTCAAGGCCGGGCGGTGGTACCTCGTCGCGCGGGCGGGCGAGGACGTGCGTACGTACCGCGTCTCGCAGATCCTCGACCTGCACCCGCTCCCGGAGGGCTTCACCCGGCCCGACGACTTCGACCTCGCGGCCTACTGGCAGGCGTACCTGGCCGAGTTCGAGGCCCGGCTGCGGTGGGGGGAGGCGGTGGTGCGGCTGTCGCCGCGCGGCCTGGAGCGCCTGCCCGACCTGATGACCCCCGGCGTGGTGGCGGCGGCCCGCGAGACCGCCGGGCCGCCCGACGAGGAGGGATGGACGCGGGTCGCGGTGCCGATCGAGTCGATCGAGCACGCGCTCGGCGAGCTCCTCAGACTCGGAACGGACGTCGAGGTGCTGGCCCCCGCCGAGCTGCGCGACCGCATGGGGGCCACCGCCGCCGAGCTCGCCGCCCGCTACCGTCCCGCCTGAGCGACCTCCGCGGCGGCCGGCTCGCCGTGCCGTGTGGCCTCAGGGGGCGTCACTCTGTCCGGGTCGGGCGCCGACTCCAGGAGCAGCCGCGTGTACGGATGCCGGGCCGACCGCGTGAGCTCCTCGCTGGGCCCGCTCTCGATCAGCCGCCCGGCGTACATCACCGTGCTGTCCTGCGCGAATGGGACAGGATGACGTCCGGCCGCAGTTCCCGCTCCGATCCGGCCGGCCCGCCGTCAGGTCGAGGTCGCCCGCATGGGCGCCGATGGCGAGCACGTGGGTCATACCGACCGCCTCATCACCTGGAACCTCCTGGTGATCTCGTATCCGGCCGTGGTGTAGAGGCGGCCGGCCGGGCCGGCCTCGCCGGTCCAGAGGAACCACGACGAGTGGAGCCCTTCGGCGCGCATCATGGTCATGGTGAGATGGAGGAGGATCTTGCCGAGGCCGGTGCCGCGCTGCTCCGGGTCGACGCCGAAGGGGCCGAAACGCTCCGGGATGCCGCGGTAGGCCGCGTACAGGGCGAATCCCACTATCTGATCTTTTTTGGCGATGACGATGCGTTTGGGGTCGCGGTGGGCGCGGATCGCCTCGCCCCAGTCGGGGTTGAAGACGTCGGCCGCGAAGCGGATCAGCTCGGGCAGCTCGCCGTCGGCCGGGCTGCGGAAGGCGTATCCCTCCTGCTCCCGCTTGGCGCGCAGGTCGTGCACCTCGTCAGGCGTCACGTAGCCGACGAGCGTCCGGTCCATGGCGACCGGCGAGTAGAGGGTCCGGAAGCCGAGCCCGGTCAGCAGCCGGTGGCCGTCCGGGTAGAGCTCGGCGTCCGCTCCCGGGAGCACGTAGTTCGGGGTGTACGACGAGAAGTCCACCTTCGTCCGCCCGTTCTCCTCCAGGAAGGCCAGCGCCTCGCGGACGAGCCGCCTGCCGAGCCCGCCGCCGCGATGCTCGGGGACGACGAAGAAGAACGGGATCCAGCCGGTCTCCGGCTCCAGGTCCGTCCCAGGGGCCAGGGGCGTCAGCCTGCGGACGGCGTACGCGCAGCCGACCACCCGCCCGTCCAGGGCGGCCACGCGCAAGCCTCCGGGATCGAAGTTCGGATCGAGCAGCACGCAGTCGCGGAACCAGGCGGGGGTGGTGGGGTCGCCTGGCATGCTGCGGTTCCAGGCCTCGACCAGAGAGGCCTCGTCACCGGACGCGAAGGCGCGGACTGTGACCATGAGGGTCCTTTCACCTTTGGCTCTGCTGCCACAGCTTTCCCAGCGACAACGGCCACGGTCAAGATGAAGCGGGAATTATTTTTCGCGCTAGCCGCCCGGCTGAAAAATTCTTTTGAGAGTCGGCGCGCGGAAACTTTCATGGAGCTCGCCCGCTCGCGCGCGCTTATTCGCAGGTCATCCGTACCCGGCCAGAGCCAGCCACCAGCCACGATTGCGTCACTGAAAGTTTCGCTTCAAACTCGCAATGTTTCAGGCGAACGAGAGGAGCCCGATGAACGCCAGAGCTCGGATAGCGGGCGCCCTGATCGCCGCCGTGACACTCGTCGTCGCGGCCCTGATCACGGCGCCCCCGGCGGCCTCGGCCCAGCTGACAGAGGTGACCGGCTTCGGCACAAACCCGACCAACCTCCGCATGCACCTGTACGTACCGGACAACGTCGGGTCCCGCCCGGCCCTTCTGGTGGCCGTGCACTACTGCACGGGATCGGGCCCGGCCTTCTACTCCGGCACGGAGTTCGCCTCGCTGGCCGACCGGTACAAGTTCATCGTGATCTACCCCTCCGCCACCAGGAGCGGCTCCTGCTTCGACGTCTCCTCGCCGCAGGCGCTGCGGCACGACGGCGGCAGCGACCCGGTGGGCATCATCTCCATGGTCAGGTACGTCCAGCAGCGGTACGGCACCGACCCCGACCGCACCTTCGTGACCGGCGCCTCGTCCGGCGCCATGATGACGAACGTCCTGCTGGGTGACTACCCCGACGTCTTCAAGGCCGGGGCCGCGTTCGCGGGCGTGCCGTTCGCCTGCTTCGCCACCACGGACGGGTCGATGTGGAACAGCGCCTGCGCCAACGGCCAGGTCGTCAAGACGCCGCAGCAGTGGGGCGACCTGGTACGCGGCGCGTACCCCGGCTACACCGGTCCCCGGCCGCGCATGCAGGTGTGGCACGGCACGGCGGACACCACGCTGCGCTACCCGAACTTCCAGGAGGAGATCAAGCAGTGGACGAACGTCCACGGCCTGAGCCAGACGCCGAGCAGCACCGACCAGCCCCAGTCCGGCTGGACCAGGACCAGGTACGGCGGCACCGGCACGATGTCCCCGGTCGAGGCCATCAGCCTGCAGGGCGTCGGCCACAGCCTCCCGATGAGCGGGATGGCCGCCGCCGCGATCGCCTTCTTCGGCCTTGACAAGCCCGGCGGCGGGACCCCGACACCCACCCCGACGCCCACTCCCACCCCGACACCCACCCCCACTCCCACCCCGACACCCACGCCCACTCCCACCCCGACACCCACGCCCACGCCCACGCCCACGCCCACGCCCGGCGGAGCATGCGGCGTCACGTACACGATGAACGCATGGAACACCGGCTTCACGGCCGCCGTCACGATCACCAACACGAGCACCACCCCGCTCTCCTCCTGGGCGCTCGCCTTCGCCCTCCCCTCGGGCCAGACGATCACCTCGGCGTGGAACGCCACGATCTCGCCCGCGAGCGGCCAGGTGACGGCCAGGAACGTGAGTTACAACGGCACGATCGCGCCGGGCGCGTCCGCCTCGTTCGGCTTCCAGGCCACCCACAACGGGAACACCTCCAAGCCGTCCGCCTTCACCCTCAACGGCGCCGCCTGCACGTGACGGGCCCTTCTTTCACCGGGCTCGGAATCGCCGAGCCCGGTGATCGTCCGTTTCGCGATGCGGTCGTGATCATGTGATGGATACTGGCCCTCTCGGATAGTTGGGAGCGCTCCCGAAAGCGCTCCGGTTATGACCGAAAGGGCGCGTCTTGTCCAAATTTCACACGCGGTTATCGGCGGCGTTATCGGGCTCAGCGCTCGTGCTCACCGCCGTTGTCGTGCCGCCCCACCAGGCGGCATCCGCGGCCACCGGGCCCGCTGAGACCCAGCCGGCACGTGTCACCCTCACCCTCATCACCGGCGACGTCGTCGAGTACGCGCCGTCGCAGGGGAGCATCCCCTCCATAGCCATCAAGCCGGCGCCCAGGCCCGACGGCGCCGGCGTCACGTTCGCCACGCTGCCCGGCAAGGACGGCGGCTACCTCGTCCTGCCCTCCGACGCGGCCTCCATGGTCGCCGCGGGGACCCTCGACGAGGAGCTGTTCGACGTCGAGACCCTGGCACGGGAGCAGCGCGTCGAGGCGATCCCGCTGCTCGTCACCTACCAGGGCGATCCGGCTCCATCCGCGCTGGCGAGCGCGGCCAGGGCCCTGCCGGCCGGCGAGAACGTGCGGGTGCTCGACAGCGTCAACGGCGCGGCGATCACGGTACGCGCCGAGCGGGCGGACGACTTCTGGGCCGGGCTCCGTACCGGCAACAAGCTGAGCGGCGGCGGGATCGCCAAGATCTGGCTGGACCGCAAGACGAAGGCGTCACTCGACAAGAGCGTGCCCCTCATCGGCGCGCCCGCCGCATGGCAGCGCGGGTTCGACGGCAAGGGGGTCAAGGTCGCCGTTCTCGACACCGGGATCGACGCCGCCCACCCGGACTTCGCCGGACGGATCATCGCCAGCGAGAACTTCTCCGACTCGGCGAGCACCGCCGACAGGATCGGGCACGGCACGCATGTCGCCTCGACGATCGCGGGCGCGGGTCCGACGTACAAGGGGGTGGCGCCGGCCGCGTCCCTGATGGTCGGCAAGGTGCTCGCGGACAACGGCCTCGGCGACTGGTCGTGGGCCATCGCCGGCATGGAGTGGGCCGCCTCGCAGGGCGCCGACGTGGTGAACATGAGCCTGGGCTCCTGCTGCGGCAACGGCACCGACCCGATGAGCCAGGCGCTGAACGAGCTCACGAAGAAGTACGGGACGCTGTTCGTGACGGCGGCGGGCAACGAGTCGGACCCGCTCACCGTGAGCGTGCCCGCGGCGGCCGACGAGGCGCTGGCCGTGGGCGCGGTGGACAAGGAGACGGGCACGACGCTGGCCGGCTTCTCCAGCAAGGGCCCCCGGCTGGACGACGCCGCGGTCAAGCCGAACATCGTCGCTCCCGGCGTGGACATCGTCGCCGCCCGCTCGGCGGACTCCTCGCTGCCCGGCATTCCCGGCAACGACCGGTACACGGCGTTCAGCGGCACTTCGATGGCGACCCCGCACGTGGCGGGAGCGGCGGCCATCCTGGCCCAGCAGCACCCCGGCTGGCAGGCCGGCGAGCTCCGCGACGCGCTGACCTCGACGGCGCGGCGCAACGACGGGCACAACTGGTTCGAGCAGGGCAGCGGCCTGGTGGACGTGGCCCGCGCGACCGCCCAGAGCGTGTTCGCCACCTCTGTGGTCGACTTCCGGCTCCTCGGCAAGCCCGCCACGAGGCAGGTCACCTACCGGAACATCGGTGCGGAACCGGTCACGCTGGACGTCTCGCTCGTCACCCGCGGCTGGAGCGGCAAGCCCGCCCCGGACAAGGCGATCAAGCTGGGCGCGCGGAGCGTGACCGTGCCCGCGAACGGCACCGCCACCGTCGCACTCACCGTCGACCCGTCGGCCGGGCCGATCGGCGCGTACGGCGGCTGGGTGACGGCGGCCTCCGGCTCCTCTGACGTGCGACTGGTGACGCCGTTCAGCTACTACACCGGTCCCGCGACGCACCGGCTCGGGGTGTCGCTGGTCAACTCGTACGGGACCAAGGAGTTCTTCCCCGGATACCAGGCCGAGCCGCTCGTGTACGCGGTTCCGCTCAAGCGGGCGAACAGCGCGGAAGACCCGTTCAACCCGTACGGGTACTACTACCTGCACACCGACTATTCGGGCAACGGCGAGTTCTACCTCCCCGCAGGCGAGTACGAGGTGATCGGCGTCGCCAACGAGAGCCGGATCAGCAACCGGACGAGCTGGGTGATCGAGAACGTCCGGCTCGACGGGGACAAGACGGTCACCCTGGACGCGCGCAAGACGGCGCCGATCCGGCCGGACACGCCGAAGGCGCTGGACGGGGGCGGCAGCGCCTACTACGTGCGTACGTTCACCGACCGCGCCCAGCCGGTCTCGCTGTACGGCGCGGTCCTGGGCGGGCAGCAGCTGTACGTCACGCCGGTGCCGTCGGCCAAGGCGGGCAAGGTGCGGCTGTCGCACCAGTGGAACCTGGAGCCTCCGGTGCTCACCTCGGTGACCGCGGGGTCGTTGACCTTGCATCCGGCGTACGACATGGACGCCATGCGCCGGCTGACCTCCGCCGCAACTTATCCCGTTATTTCAGTTGGAAGAGGGAGACCTGAGGATTTTTCGGGCGTGGACGTGTCCGGGAAGGTCGTCCTCGTCGGGATCCCCGTCGAGAACGGCTACGTCAACGCGGGCGTCGCGATGGACGACGCCGGCCGTGAGGCCTCCCTGCGGGGCGCGGCGGGCGTCATCGGCTTCCTCGACGTCGACGGCGGGCGGGCGCGGGTGCCGCTGGGCTGGGCCATGCGGCTGGGGCTGAGCGCCGCCGAGGGGCGCGCTGTGCGCTCCGCACTCGCCGCTGGGCCGGTGTCGCTGCGCCTGGAGCCGTACGCGGGGCCGGCCTCGGTCTACCACCTCCGCTTCGACTCGCGCGGGCGCGTGCCTTCCCGGCCCGCGCGGGTCGACATGAAGGACCTGGTACGGATCAACGCCGCGTACCATGCCGACAATCCGGACACCAGCGGCTGGGAGTACGGCGAGTCGACGGCCGGCGAGGAGCCGGGGCGCCTGACGTACGGCGGGTCACTGCCGATGCCGGTGACCCGTACCGAGTACTTCGGGCCCGTATCCGACGATGTGGTGTGGTCGCGCACGATCACGAACTCCGGGCTGATCCTGCACTCCGACGACCGGTTCGCCGGGGATGACCGGCGGGTCTCCGAGCAGTGGTTCAAGGCGCCGCTGGTGCCCGCGGCCGCCGACGTGCCCTCGGGATACCCGGTGCCGGTGCCCTGCGCGCTCTGCCGGGACTCGGATCGTTTCGTGCCCCTGGAGCAGTGGGCGGACTCCGATCCCCGGCACTACACCGACCTGAGCCATGTCACCTCCAAGCCGCGGCTGTCCGTGGGCGGTCAGGAGGTGGCCGCGCAAGGGTGGCGGCCTCGGTACTTCCCGGTGCCCGCGCCGGGCGGGGCGTACCGGTTGGAGGCCGTGGACACCCCGGACCGTGCCCTGTCCCGGACGGTCAGCACGACCTCGCAGTTCACCTCTTCCGCGCCGCCCTCCTCCGGGGCGCCTCGGGGGTATTCGTGCTCGTTCGGGGCCGGATGCGCGTTCCAGCCGGCCATCCAGCTCCGGTACGACCTGCCGCTCGACGTGCTGAACCGCGCTCCGGCCGGTCAGTCGTTCGCCTTCGACCTGCGGGCGGGGGCGCACTCGGCCGTGCGGCGGGCGCCTGTCGTGAATCGGGTACGGGTGGAGTACTCGGTCGACGACGGGGTGACCTGGCATGACGCGACGCGGGTCAAGAAGCGGGGCGACGGGCGCTTCCGGGTCGAGGTGGCGCATCCCGCGCTGGCGCAGACCAGCGGGTTCGTGTCGTTGCGGGTCACGGCGTCGGACACGGCGGGCGGCTCGACCACCCAGACCATCGACCGGGCGTACGCCCTGAGATAACCCAGACATCGACCGGGCGTACGCCCTGAGATAACACCGACGGCGGCCAGGGAGCCGGGTCCTCCCTGGTCGCCGTCGTCTCCGGAGGGAGGCTCGCCCGCCGACAGGCCGGGCGGCGGAAGCATCCTGGCCGCCGCCTTCGGGCAGAGGCATCCCAGCCTCCCTCCTCACCTTCCGCCTCCGCGCGGCGCAGGAGACCGGCCGCCGGCGCCGCGAGCACGCGTTGTCCACAGGCGGAGCCGGCCCCGCCACCCTCATCCCCAGAACCCGATTCGGAACCTCCCCGCTCCCACTCCGCCAGGCATCCTCGTTCCCACATCACCCGATCCACTCCACCCGCTCAGAAGGGAACCGCAGGATGCCCGGAGGCCCGCCCACACTCGGATTCAGCCTGATCATCTACGCCATGGTCGGCCTGGTGACCCTGGTCGCGCTCAAGCTCGGGAGGCGCAGGTGAGCCAGCAGACCCTCACGGTCATCGTTCCCGCGCACAACGAGGAGGCCGGGCTCCCCGCCACGCTCCGCTCCATCCAGGCCCAGACGACCCCACCCGAGAAGATCATCGTGGTGGACGACGGCTCCACCGACCGCACCGGCGAGGTGGCCGCGGCCTACGGCGTCACCGTCCTGCGCCCTCCCCGCAATCTCGGCAGCAAGGCCAGAGCCCAGAACCACGCGCTCCCCCACTGCGACACGGACCTGGTCCTGGCCGTCGACGCCGACACGGTGCTGGCCCCCGACTACATCGAGCGCGTCAAGCCCGTCTTCGACGACCCCGCCGTAGGCGTGGCCGCCGGCAACGTGCAGACCCGCTTCACCCGCACCCCATGGGAGCGTGGCAGGTCGACCGAATACCTCTTCGGCTTCCACTGGCACCGCCCGATCCAGCAACTCGCCAACAGCCCCATGGTCTGCTCGGGCTGCTGTTCGGTGTTCCGGCGCACGACTCTGACCGCGTTCGGCGGCTTCCCCGAACGCACGATGGTCGAAGACATGGACTTCACCTGGAGCCAGCAGCTCGAAGGCCGCAAGGCGGTCTACGTGTCCGACGCCATGGCCTGGGCCGCCGACCCCGAGACCCTCACCTACCTCCGCAAACAGGTGTGGCGCTGGATGGCGGGCTTCATGCAGAACGTCCGCCTCCACCTCCCCCGCCTGCTCACCCGCAAGCCCATGCTGGCGACGTGGGTCATCGTGGCCCTCCTGGAGATCCTCCTGGCCCCGCTGTGGTGGATCACCCCGCTGATCCTCACGCTGGGCCTGCGGGAGCCGGTGACCGGCACGATGGCGTGGTGGGCGGGCGGCGAGCTCCTCCTGACCATCCCGGCACTCCTGTACGCGGCCAGACGCCGCCGCCTCCCTGTCCACCAGGTGCTTATCAACCTCCCGTTCGTCTATCTGAACAAGGCGGTCAACCTCTACTACGCCTGGAAGGCCCTGGTGGTCGAGCTCATCATGGTCCCGCTGCACCTGTCACGGGGCCTCCTCGTGTACGAAAAGGGCCACTAGGAGACCGTACGGCCGACTGTCCTGGAACGCAGAACGGCGGCGCCCCGAAGGACACCGCCGCCAGCTGTTTGGGGTGGAGCTATGGGGATTCGAACCCCAGACC
Organism: Nonomuraea sp. NPDC050786; assembly: GCF_040654115.1. Taxonomy (NCBI): domain Bacteria; kingdom Bacillati; phylum Actinomycetota; class Actinomycetes; order Streptosporangiales; family Streptosporangiaceae; genus Nonomuraea; species Nonomuraea sp. NPDC050786. The sequence continues at coordinate 28,171 of NZ_JBFAHJ010000044.1, read as the reverse complement.
TCCTCCATGCCATGGAGGCGCGCTACCAACTGCGCTATAGCCCCTGGTCACCGCTCCGAGTCCACCCGTTGCGGCGCTCCGAGAGCATATAGCCATCCACGCCGATTCGCATAATCGCGCCGTGCGCCCCGGCCAAGAGCGAGCACGGCGGCCCGCCGTACGGCCGCACGCCGGCCCGCCGTACGGCCCCCGAGCCGTACGGACTCGCCTATACCTCGGCGTCCGGCCGGTCGTCGCTGTGGACGGGCTCCGGCAGCGTCCCGGCGTTGTGCTCGAGCAGCCGCCACCCCTTGCGCCCCTCCTGCAGCACGGACCAGGAGCAGTTGCCCAGACCGCCCAGCGCCGGCCACAACGGCTCGGGCAGCCCGAGCAGCTCGCAGATCCCGAGCCGGAGCGCGGCCCCGTGGGAGGCCACGACCAGCAGCCCGTCGTCGTCGAGCTTGGCCGCCCAGCGCCGCATGGCGCCGGCCACCCTGGTGGCCACGTCGGTGACGGGCTCCCCGTCCGGCGCCTCCCAGGCCGCGTACTCCTCGGGCCAGCGCGCGGCGATCTCGTCGCGCGTCAGCCCCTCCCATTGACCGCCGCCACGCTCGCGGAAGTCCTTGTCCACCGCCACGTCGAGCCCCACGACGCGCGCGAGCGCCAGCGCGGTGTCGTTGGCGCGTTGCAGGTCGGAGGAGACGATCAGGGTGGGCCGGAGCGAGGCGAGCAGGGAGGCGGCCCTGGCGGCCTGCGCCACGCCGGTCTCGTCGAGGGGGATGTCGGAATGCCCCTGGAATCGCTGCTCGACGTTCCACAGTGTCTGCCCGTGCCGCAGACAGACGATCCGCCTACTCATGCGGAGTCCTCACGGGCGATCTGGGAACCGAGATGAGAGATACCGGTGCGATCACGCGCGCGCCCGCTGGAGGTTGGCCTGCAGGACGCTCTCCGGCAGCGAGATGGCCGGGCAGTCCTTCCACAGGCGCTCAAGCGCGTAGAACGTACGGTCTTCCTCGTGCTGGACGTGCACGACGATGTCGATGTAGTCGAGCAGCACCCAGCGGCCTTCGCGCTCGCCCTCCCGGCGCACGGGCTTGGCGTCCGCCTCGGCACGCAGCCGCTCCTCGATCTCGTCGACGATGGCGCGGACCTGGCGGTCGTTGGTGGCGGAGCAGAGCAGGAAGGCGTCGGTGATGACGAGCTGTTCGCTCACGTCGTAGGCGAGGATGTCATCGGCCAGCTTGTCGGCCGCGGCCTCCGCGGCGATGCGCACGAGCTGGGCGGCTCTGTCAGATGCGGTCACGATGCGGGTCTGTCCTCCTGTGTCGGCAGCATGCCCTTATGTTGAGGGTACCCTTCCGGGCCGAAACCCCTCACCTACGGCACGAGTCCTTCATCCCTCGCCGTGATACAGCCCGCGCTTGTTGATGTACTGGACGATGCCGTCGGGCACCAGATACCAGATCGGCTCCCCCTTGGCCACGCGCTGCCGGCACTCGGAGGACGAGATGGCCAGCGCGGGGATTTCCAGCAACGTCACCCGTCCCGCGGGCAGCCCGGGATCGTGCAGCGTGTGCCCCGGCCGCGTACAGCCGACGAAGTGCGCCAGCTCGAAGAGCTCGTCCGCGTTCTGCCAGCCCAGGATGGCGCCGAGGGCGTCGGCGCCGGTGATGAAGAACAGGTCAACCTGCGGACCGTAAATTTCCGAAATATCGCGCAAAGTGTCGATAGTGAAGGTCGGCCCTGGCCGATCCACGTCCACGCGACTCACCGAGAAACGCGGATTGGACGCGGTCGCGATGACCGTCATCAGGTAGCGGTCCTCCGGTGCCGACACCTCGCGCTCCGACTTCTGGTACGGCCGGCCGGTCGGCACGAAGACGACTTCGTCCAGGTCGAAGTGGTGGGCCACCTCGCTGGCAGCCACAAGGTGGCCGTGGTGGATGGGATCGAACGTCCCACCCATCACCCCAACTCGCCGCTTCCCCTGCACACCAGGCGCATTCATCATGAAACGGACCTTACGTGGACGTCGTACCCCAACATGATGGCACCCCCCTTGGTGATGGCCGCGCATCGCTTCCGTTGCGGACGTAGCATGCCGGGCATGACGACCACCCCGGACCGCAACCGCGTCCAACTGCCCGGCATCTCGTCCCGAGCCTACGAACACCCCGCAGACCGGTCCGCCCTGGTCGCTCTGCGTAAGTTGAGTGGGTTCGACACGGTTCTCAAGCAGATGTCCGGCCTCATCAGCGAGCGGCGGCTGCGCCTGATGTACCTGGCGTCGGCCGTGCGCGTGAGCGAGACCCAGTTCCGCTCCATCTACGACATGGGCCGCGACGCCGCCTACACCCTCGACCTGCACCGGATCCCGGAGATCTACATCCAGCAGGATCCGGCGGTCCAGGCCAAGGCCATCGGCTTCGACGACCCGTTCATCGTCGTCACCACCGGTCTGCTCAACCTCATGAACGAGGAGGAGCAGCGCTTCGTCATCGGCCACGAGACCTCGCACATCCTGTCGGGGCACGCGGTCTACCGGACGATGCTCGACATCCTGACCCGCCTCGCCACCCGCGTCGCCTGGATCCCGCTCGGCTACATCGGCCTGCGGGCGATCGTCGCGGGCCTGGAGGAGTGGTACCGCAAGTCCGAGCTCTCGTCCGACCGCGGCGGCCTGCTCACGGGGCAGAACCCCGAGGCGGCCAAGCGCGCGCTGATGAAGCTGGCCGGCGGCGACTACACCCACGAGATGAACATCGAGGCATTCCTGGAGCAGTACCAGGAGTACGACACCGCGGGCGACCTTCGCGACGGCTTCCTCAAGGTGCTCAACCTGCTCGGCACCACCCACCCGTTCGCGGTGGTACGCGTGGCCGAGCTGGACAAGTGGCAGCGCAGCGGCGAGTACGACCGCATCCTGGGCGGCGACTACCCGCGCAGGGAGGACGACGCCAACGCACGAGTGACCGACGAGATCAAGGCGGCGGCCGAGTCCTACCGCGCGTCCTGGTCGCAGTCGCAGGACCCGTTCATCGGCGTTCTGCGCGACGTGGCCGAGGGCGCCGTGAACGCGGGCGAGCGCATCTTCAACCGCTTCTCGCGCCGCGACGGCGGCCAGGGCTGACCGGCCGCACCGCCGTACGCGGCCGATCAGCTTGATCGGCCGCGAGAACCCGCCGCGATCGGCGACGAGCGGTGGGCCGAAACCACGACCCACCATGGAGAGCAGGCCGAACACCTCAGAGAGGCGACGGGCCGCGACCACGACCCACCTCGAAGAGCCGGCGGGTCAGAGCAAGAGAGCGATGGCGCGCACGGCGGCCGCGCACAGGGCGACGAACCCGCCCAGCACGGCCAGTGCGCGCAGTCCTTCCCTACGCAGGTCAGGCAGCCGATGCCCGATCCGCTCGATCTCGCGCCCGGCGAAACCGCCGCACAGCATCCCGAACACCACGCCCGCCACCGTCACGGGCGCGGGCTGCTGCCACCAGTCGGAGTCGATCACTCCTCCGCCGGTCACCCAGAGCGCGCCACCCGCGGCCAGCGCGACGGGCACACCCGGCCACACGGCGGCGGTCGAGCCCGCTCCCACCAGGGCGAACGGGAAGAGCAGCACGCGCAGCGCCACCCGCGTACGCCGCGAGCTGCGCTTCCTGACCATCCAGTGACTCATCCAGAGCGTCCGGGTCAGCACCACGAACACCGTGGTGATGGCGATGGAGGCGATCGGCCAGATCACCGAGGTCACCACGCACGGCACGGCCAGCACGGCGAGCAGCAGCAGCGCGCCGTTGCCCGCGGGCAGCGTGGTGGCCGACTCGGCCCTGAGCCCGGTCCTGCCGCGCACCTGCGGCCTGCTCCTGACGGCCGCCGCCGTGCGCTGGCGTGCCGCGGGCATCTTGGACCGCGTGACAGCGGCCTTCCCGTCCGCGCTCGTCCGGCCGCGCGGCGGCGGCACCTCCGCCCGGCTCCGGACCGCCGCACCCTTCCCATCGGTCCCGGTACGGCTCCGAGCCGCCGCCCCGTCCGCCCCCGTACGGCTCCGCCCTCCGGTGGCCTTGCCGTCCGTGCCCGGTGTGCGAGCCGCCGCGCCCTTCCCGTCGGCGTTCGGCCGGGAACGCGGCGCGGGAACCTTGCCGTCGGTGTTCGCCCGGCTGCGCGCGGACTTGGTCTCCTCAGTGGCGGCACGGCCCGCCTTGCCCTCGTCGGGGGCGGGCTCAGGATCGCCCGCGCTGGTGGCTCTGGCCAGCCGGGAGAGCCGGTCGGCCAGCAGCGCCGCCGTGGGGCGCTTGGCGGGCTCCCGGTTGAGCGCGGCGCGCACCAGCGGCAGCAGCTGGACGGGCACGCCCTTGAGGTCGGCCTGCCCGTTCAGCACCGCGTACATCTGCGCCTCGGCGGTACCCCGCCCGAACGTCGGCCGTCCCGTCGCCGCGAACGCCACCGTCGCCGCCCAGGCGTGCACGTCGGCGGGCGAGTCGACCTGCTCGTCGGCGAAGATCTCCGGCGCGGTGTAGCCGGGCGTGCCGAGGAACGTGCCCGTCATGGTGAGCCGGGTGGCGTCGAGCACCTGCGCGATGCCGAAGTCGATGAGCACCGGCCCCTGCGTGCCCATGATGATGTTGCCGGGCTTGAGGTCCCGGTGCACGACCCCGGCCGCGTGGATGATCGCGAGCGCCGCGGCGATGCCCTGCGCCATGTCCACGAGCTCGGACACGTCGAGGGGGCCGCTCTGGCGTACGCGGTCGAGCAGCGTGACGCCCTCGATGTGCTCCATGACCAGGTAGGGGCGGGCGCCGTCGAGGTCGGCGTCGAGCACCTTGGCCACGTACGGGCTCTCGACCCTGCGTAGCGCGCGGACCTCCCGCTCCAGCCTGATGCGCGAGGTCTGGTCTTCGGCCAGGTCATGCAGGACCTTGAGCGCGACGCGCTCGCCGCGGCGGTTGTGGGCGAGGTAGACCTCACCCATGCCACCCCGGCCGAGCCGCTCGACCAGGGTGTACGGCCCGACCTTGCCGAGCTTAGTCACCGTCCCTCCCGCCCGGCGCGCTCATAAGGGACACAACCCTAGCGCTGGGACGCGATTCGCCGCTTGCGGCACGCCGAAGGATTATCGGCGAGTGTGGTCGGAGAGCATGCTGTCGAGCCGGGCCGTGGGCTCCTCCGACAGCTGCCTGCGCCCCTTTCTGCGCCAGTTGACGTGACCCCGGCCCTCCAGCCAGAGCAGCAGCCGGTCGGCGCCGAACAGCACCGCGGCCGAGAAGACGAGGGCGACGACAATCTCCATGCCTCTCAGTCAACCCGCGCTCCCCGGCGTCGGTCAGGCCGACACGCCGGTCAACCGGCTACCACCGTGCCCTCTGACGTGCGCAAATGCCCCTCACCGGTATAGACCCACTTGGTGGAGGTGAGCTCGGGGAGCCCCATCGGGCCGCGCGCGTGCAGTTTCTGCGTGGAGATGCCGATCTCGGCCCCGAACCCGAACTCCCCGCCGTCGGTGAACCTGGTCGAGGCGTTGACCGCCACGGCCGCCGAGTCGACGAGCGCGACGAACCTGCGCGCCGCCCGCTGCGACCGGGTGACGATCGCCTCGGTGTGGGCGGAGCCGTACTTCCTGATGTGGGCCACCGCCTCCTCCAGCGAGCCGACGACGGCGGCGGCGATGTCGAGCGAGAGATATTCGGCGTAGAAGTCGTCCTCGGTGGCGGGCACGACACCGGGGCCGTGGCCGGCGACGCGCTCGTCACCGTGCACGGTCACGCCCGCCTCCGCGAGCGCCGACAGGGCTCGCGGCAGGAACGCGTCTGCGATCTCCTCGTGCACGAGGAACGTCTCGGCCGCGTTGCACACCGACGGCCGCTGCGCCTTGGCGTTGAGCAGGATCTGCACGGCCAGGTCGATGTCGGCCTCGGCGTCGACGTAGACGTGGCAGTTTCCGACGCCGGTCTCGATGACCGGCACCGTCGACTCCTCGACCACCGAGTTGATCAGCGACGCGCCGCCGCGCGGGATCAGGACGTCCACCAGGCCGCGCGCCCGCATGAGCTCCTTGACGGAGTCGCGGGTCTGCCCCGGCACGAGCTGGACTGCTCCCGCGGGCACCTCGGTGCCTTCCAGGGCGTCCTGCATGACCCGCACCAGGGCCGTGTTGGAGGAGTAGGCGCTGGAGGAGCCCCTGAGCAGCACCGCGTTGCCGCTCTTGAGGCAGAGCGCGGCGGCGTCGACGGTCACGTTGGGCCGGCCCTCGTAGATGATGCCGATGACGCCGAGCGGCACCCTGAGCTGGCGCAGCTCGAGCCCGTTGGGCAGGGTGGCGCCGCGTACGACCTCGCCGATCGGGTCGGGCAGGTCGGCCACCTGGCGCACGGCCTCGGCGATCTTCCCGACCCTGGCCTCGTCCAGCCGCAGCCGGTCGATCATCGCCTCCGACGTGCCCTGCGCCCTGGCCTGCTCGACGTCCTTGGCGTTGGCCTCGACGATCTTCGCCGCATGCGCGACCAGGGCGTCGGCGACAGCACGCAGCGCCTCGTCCTTGGGCGCCCGCGGCAGCGGGGCCAGCTCGGCGGCGGCCTCTCGTGCCGCGTGGGCGACCTTGAGGAACTCTGTGCTCATGGCTGCGCTCCGATGCTCTTGCCTGGGGACGTCCTGGCAGGACTAGCTGTGCGTTTCCAGTATGACGATGTCGTCACGGTGGATCAGCTCGCGTTCATATTCCGGACCGAGTGCGCTCGCCAGCTCCCTGGTGGAGCGGCCGAGCAGGCCGGGGATCTCGGTGGCGTCGAAGTTGACCAGGCCGCGGGCGACCACGAGCCCCTGAGGCCCGCACAGGTCCACCGGATCGCCCGCCGCGAACTCACCCTCCACCGACGTCACCCCGGCCGGCAGCAGCGACTTGCGCCGCGTCACGATGGCCTCCACCGCGCCCTGGTCGAGATGGAGGCGGCCGCGTCCGGTGGTGGCGTGCGCGAGCCAGAGCAGACGCGTGCCGGGGTGCCGGCCGCCGGGGTGGAAGTAGGTGCCGACATCGGCTCCGCCGAGCGCCTGGGCCGCGTGAGCGGCCGCGGTGAGCACCACGGGGACCCCCGCCCCCGTGGCGATCCTGGCGGCCTGGACCTTGGTCACCATGCCGCCGGTGCCGACCGCCGCGCCGTTCTTGCCCAGCTCGACGCCGACCAGGTCCTCGGGCCCGCGGATCTCCGCCAGGCGCCGGGCGCCGCTGCGGCTCGGCGGGCCGTCGTAGAGCGCGTCCACGTCCGACAGCAGCACGAGCGCGTCCGCGTGGATCAGATGGGACACCAGGGCCGCGAGCCGGTCGTTGTCGCCGAAGCGGATCTCGTCGGTGGCCACGGTGTCGTTCTCGTTGACGATGGGCACGATGCCCAGCTCCAGCAGCCGGTTGAGCGTGCGCTGCGCGTTGGCGTGGTGGGCGCGCCGCATCATGTCGTCGGCGGTCAGCAGCACCTGCCCCACGCGCAGGGAGTAGCGGGCGAAGGAGGAGGTGTAGCGCGCGACGAGCACGCCCTGCCCGACGGACGCGGCCGCCTGCTGGGTGGCCAGGTCGCGCGGTCGCGTGGTCAGCCCGAGCGGGCCGAGGCCCGCCGCGATCGCCCCGGAGGAGACCAGGACGATCTGCGTCCCGGTACGGCGCCGCGCCGCCAGCACGTCCACAAGGGCGTCGACACGGTCGACGTCGATCATGCCCTGGGGGGTGGTGAGCGAGGAGGAGCCGACCTTGACAACGACCTTCGACGCTGAGCTGATCTGTTCCCGCACGTCTCGCAGCCTATCCGAGGCCGAAGGGCCTCTCGGCCGCCCGGCGCCGCGCTGCGCAGGGCCGCCGCGGCGCGGCGCGCATGCCCCGATCGAGGTCACGGCCCTCGCCATCGCCGGGCAGTCACGTCATCGCCGGGCAGGAACGGCGGAACAGCGCCCCGACGACGCGCGGCCGGGCAGGCACGGCGGAACAACGCCCCGACAACACCCCGCCCGCAGCCCGCGAAGGACCTCAGCCGAGGCGGTTGTCGCTCCCTCTCGGACCCTGTCGCACGGACTCGGCGTGGAGCGTGGGCTGCCAGTCGAAGACGTAGCCGCCCTCCATCGGCCCGATGACCACCTCGGCGCCCGCGGTGGCCCCGGCCTTGGCCAGTTCCGCCTCCACGCCGAGCCGTTCGAGCCGATCGGCGAGGTAGCCCACGGCCTCGTCGTTGCTGAAGTCGGTCTGCCTGATCCACCGCTCCGGCTTCTCGCCGGTGATCTGGAACAGGTTCTCGTTGACCCGCCGCACCCGGAACCCGGCGTCGCCGAGCTGCTTGGGCCTGATGACCAGCCGGGTGGGCTCCTCGACGGGCTTGTTGGCCCGGGCCGCCGCGACCCACTCGCCCATCGCGTACGTGAACTCCCGGAGCCCCGCGTGCGTGGCGGCCGAGATCGTGAACACCCGCATCCCCCGGGCCTCGAACTCGGGCGTGACCAGTTCGGCCAGCTCCCGGGCGTCGGGCACGTCCGCCTTGTTCAGCACGACCAGCCGCGGCCGGTCCTCGAGCTTGCCGTACGCCCGCAGCTCGGCCTCGATCACCTCGTAGTCGGTGATCGGGTCCCGGCCCGGCTCCATCGTGGCGCAGTCGATGACGTGCACGAGCATGTCGCACCGCTCGACGTGCCGCAGGAACTCGTGCCCGAGGCCCTTGCCCTGGGAGGCCCCGGGAATCAGCCCGGGCACGTCGGCGACGGTGAACACGGTCTCCCCGGCGGTCACCACCCCCAGGTTGGGGATCAGAGTGGTGAACGGGTAATCCGCGATCTTGGGCTTGGCCGCGCTCAACGCGGCGATCAGCGAGGACTTGCCGGCGCTCGGGAACCCGACCAGCGCCACGTCCGCCACGCTCTTGAGCTCCAGCATGACGTCCAGCGCGTCCCCGGGCTCGCCCAGCAGCGCGAACCCGGGCGCCTTGCGCTTGGTCGTGGCCAGGGCGGCGTTGCCGAGCCCGCCGTGGCCGCCCTGGGCGATCACGTACCGCGTGCCGGCGCCGACGAGATCGACCAGCACCTCACCCGTGGCGGCGTCCTTCACCACGGTGCCGTTGGGCACGGGCAGGATCACGTCCTGCCCGTTGGCCCCGTCCCGGTTCGAGCCCTGCCCCTGCTTGCCGTTCTCGGCCTTGCGATGCGGCCGGCGATGGTAGTCGAGCAGCGTCGCCGTGTTGGGGTCGACCTCGAGAACGACGTCACCGCCCCGCCCGCCGTTCCCGCCGTCGGGCCCGCCGAGCGGCTTGAACTTCTCCCGGTGGATGGAGGCGCACCCGTTCCCTCCGTCACCGGCACTGATATGAAGGACCACCTGGTCCACAAAGTCCGGCATCCCGCACCCCTCCATCCCCCTCGCGGGGGCCTCTCATCCCAATACGTACGGCGTCCAGCCAAAAGCAAAGGGGTGGATCGACATCGCGATCCACCCCTGAAGCAACAGACCCAAGGTCAGCGGAGAGAAACTTACTCCGCGACGGGAACGATGCTCACGGCCCGACGGCCGCGCTTGACACCGAACTGCACGTGCCCGGCCGCCAGCGCGAACAGCGTGTCGTCGCCGCCACGCCCCACGTTGTCGCCAGGGTGGAAGTGGGTGCCACGCTGCCGGACGATGATCTCGCCCGCGTTGACCAGCTGGCCGCCGAAGCGCTTGACGCCCAGGCGCTGGGCGTTGGAGTCACGGCCGTTCCGGGTGGACGACGCGCCCTTCTTGTGTGCCATCTCTCAAACTCCCGATCAGGCCTGGTCGATACCGGTGATCTTCACCTGGGTGTACCGCTGGCGGTGACCCTGGCGCTTCTTGTAACCGGTCTTGTTCTTGTACTTGAGAATGCGGATCTTCGGGCCCTTGGTCTCGCCGAGAATCTCGGCGCTGACCGTGAACTTACCCGCCTCGGTGGTCACGTCGCCATCGTTGACGACGAGCACCGTCGGCAGCGAAACCGAAGAGCCGACCTCGCCGGCGACCTTGTCCACCTCGAGGACGTCACCGACGGAGACCTTCTGCTGCCTGCCGCCGCAACGAACGATCGCGTACACCGCGGAACCCTTCTACTGACTCACTGTTGTCTCGTACATCGGCCGCCTCACGGAGAGGCGGCCGCCGAATGCTGCGCCTGTCATTCGGCCTGTCTCAAACCGACGAACCGAGTAAGCGCGCCAACAGGGCACGTCACCTGACGCACCGATTGTCTAGGGTACCGGATCAGTGGCCCCTAGGCGAACCGGACGGAACGTCGGCAGCCTGCCGAGGGCTACTCGGCAGACTTGGCTCGGCGTGAGCGTCGCCGCCCTCTGCCGGAAGTCTGGCTGGCCTGGTCGTCCTCGGCCGGGACGTCTTCAAGCGCACCGGTCACGGTATCACGGCCGGAGGTGTCCTTGGCCGCGGACACCTTGTCGGAGACCGCCTTCTCGACCGCCATCTTCCCCTGCGTGCCGCGCGGCTCCGGCTTGGCCTCCACCGGCTCCGTGGAGATGAGCAGGCCACGGCCGTTGCAGCACTCGCACGGCGTCGAGAACGCCTCCAGCAGCCCCTGTCCGACCCGCTTACGCGTCATCTGGACCAGGCCCAGCGAGGTAACCTCGGCCACCTGGTGCTTGGTCCTGTCGCGGGCCAGGCACTCCAGCAGCCGCCGCAGCACGAGGTCGCGGTTGGACTCCAGCACCATGTCGATGAAGTCGATGACGATGATGCCGCCGATGTCACGCAGCCTGAGCTGGCGCACGATCTCCTCGGCCGCCTCCAGGTTGTTCCTGGTGACGGTCTCCTCGAGGTTGCCGCCCTGGCCGGTGAACTTGCCGGTGTTGACGTCGACGACGGTCATGGCCTCCGTACGGTCGATCACCAGCGAGCCGCCGCTGGGCAGCCACACCTTGCGATCGAGCGCCTTGCCGAGCTGCTCGTCGATCCGGTACGACTCGAACACGTCGCCCTGGCCGCCGTCCCACTTCGACAGGCGCTCGGCCAGATGCGGCGCGACGTACTTGACGTACTCGTCCACCGTGTCCCAGGCGTCGTCGCCCTGCACGACCAGCGAGGTGAAGTCCTCGTTGAAGACGTCACGCACGACCCTGATCGTCAGGTCGGGCTCGGCGGACAGCAGCTCGGGCGGGCTCGCCGACTTGGCCTTCTTCTGGATGTTCTCCCACTGGGCGGACAGCCGGGCCACGTCACGGGCCAGCTCGTCCTCCGAGGCGCCCTCGGCGGCGGTACGCACGATCACACCGGCGTTCTCCGGCATGACCTTCTTCAGGATGCTCTTGAGGCGCGTGCGCTCCTTGTCGGGCAGCTTGCGGCTGATCCCGGTCATCGACCCGTCGGGGACGTACACCAGGTAACGCCCCGGCAGGCTGATCTGCGACGTGAGGCGGGCGCCCTTGTGGCCGATCGGGTCCTTCGTGACCTGCACGAGCACCGACTGGCCCGACTTCAGCGCCGACTCGATGCGCTTGGGCTGGCCCTCGAGCCCGGCGGTGTCGAAGTTCACCTCGCCGGCGTACAGGACGGCGTTCCTGCCCTTGCCGATGTCCACGAACGCCGCCTCCATCGAGGGCAGCACGTTCTGGACCTTGCCGAGGTAGACGTTGCCGACGTAGGACTGGCTGGCCTCGCGGTTGACGTAGTGCTCGACGAGCACGCCATCCTCGAGGACCGCGATCTGCGTACGGTCGCCATGGCGGCGCACCACCATCATCCGGTCGACGGACTCGCGGCGGGCCAGGAACTCCGACTCCGTGATGATCGGCGGGCGCCGGCGCCCGAGCTCGCGTCCCTCGCGGCGGCGCTGCTTCTTGGCCTCCAGCCGGGTGGAGCCGCGCACGCTCTGCACGCCGTCGGTGGCGGTGTCGAGCGTGGCCGTACGGCCGGCGCGCGGCGCGCGGATGCGGACCACCGTGTTCGGCGGGTCGTCGCTGGCCGGCTCGGTGTCCGCGTCCGAACCCCGGCGGCGACGGCGACGGCGGCGGCGCGAGGAGGAGCCCTCATCCTCGTCCTGGGCGGCGCTCTCCTCGGCCGACTCCTCCTCGGAGTCCTCTTCCTGCTCGTCGCCCTCGTCGGCCTCGTCACGCTCACGCGACTTGCCGCGGCCCCGGCCACCGCGCCTGCGCCTGCGGCGCCGGCCCGTGCCTTCCTCCTCCTCCTGCTCGTCGGAGACGTCGGCGTCGGCCTCGTCCACGGTCGCCGACTCGTCGACGACTTCCTCGATCTCCTCGGGCTCGGGAGCGGGCTGCGGCTCGGGCCGCCGCGAGGCGGCGGGCTTGGCCTGGCTGGGATCGGGCGCCTGGAACAGCGGCGCGAAGATGGCCGCCGGACGCTGGAACATGGTGCCGGGCTCGTCCTGCCTGCGGGCGGTCAGCCCGAACGGGTCGGCGAGCAGGCTCGGGCGCACGGGATCCTCATCGAGGTCCTCGCCCGCGGGCTCGTCGTCGAGCGGCTCGTCCTCGGGCAGGATCTCCAGGATGTCGTCGTCATCCTGGCCACCGGACTCAGCCTTAGCGCCACCGGACTCAGCCTCTGCGCCGCCGGACTCGGCCTTCACACCACCGACGCGCGCCGCCTCGGGCTCGGCCTCACCGGCGCCAACCTCGGCACCATCCTGCGCGGCGGCCCCCTTGCCGGCCCGCGCTCGGGCAGCGCCCTTGCGGGCACCCGGCGCTCCGGCAGCGCCCTCACCGGCACCCTCGCCGTCGGTCACGGCTCCGGCGGCACCCTGGCCGCCTCCGGCCGCCGCCCCAACGGCGCTCTCGCCGCCACCGGCACCGGCCGCCGCCTCCGCGGCGCCGGACTCGTCGGCCACCGCCGCGGTCGTCACGGCTTCTTCCGCCTCCGCCTTCTTACGGGTCCTGCGCCGCTTCACCGGCTCGGCGGGCTCAGCGGGCGTCTCCCCCTCAGGGAGGGCTTCCGCGGCCTCCGCCTCGGCCTTCTTCGTCGTGGTACGGCGCCGCGTCGTCGTGGCGGTGGACCGGGTCCGCGTGGCTCTCTTGGGCTTCTCGGCCACCTCGTCGGCGGCCGCCTCCGCCACGGCCGCCTCGACCGGGCTCTCGGGCGCGGCAGGCACACCGGCATCCACCGCACCGGCAACGGCCCCGCCATCAGCCTGCGCGGCACCGTCAGGCGCCGTACCAGCAGAAGCAGCACCGGCGGAAGCGGCACCAGCGGGAACCGCGGCGGCTTCCTCGGCAGCCGCGGCGGCGGCCAGGATCTCGGGTGTCGGCTCGCCGGCCGCACGCTGCGCGGCGTTCGTCTGCACCGCCTGCACATTCGCCACGGAAGGCGCGGCCTGCGCGGCGGCAACGGTGACCGGAACGGAGGCCGGCTCGTCGGGCAGCTCCGGCGGCGGACCCGCGGGGCGGCTGGCGGAGCGGCGACGTGGGGTCACCTCGGGCTGTTCAATTGTCTCCCCGTCAGGGCCAATGGCCCCGGCGTTGGGCTCGTTCTCGAGCATGCGGGCGCTCTCCCGTCAGCTCCCGGGCGCGTCGCCGCGCCGCGCAGGAGCCCTCGTGTCTCGTTGTCCGCCGGCACCCCCGATGAGGAGGCACCGGCGCCAAGTCCTGTCAGCGGTCGTGCCCCACTCGCGCAGGGCGCTTCCTTAACCGGCGACGTGCTCACCCGCCGGTCCCGCCTCGCCGCCGCGCGTGGTATCGCGGTCCAGGTCGAGCGGGTCGGCAAGCGCACCGGTGCTGACGTCGAGCGGCCCCTGCGCCAGCCTGGTCACCTCGGGGGGAACCGGCGGCGCGAAGTCGGCCACAAGGCGCAGCCCTGTGAGCACATCGTCGGGTCGAACGGCAGGAGTCATGTGCCGAACAACCATGCGCAGTATGACACACGGTCCTCCAAGCACCTGAGCTGCGGTTCTGTCTGCTCCCTCGGACACCGTCAGCGCCAGGACGGCCTCGCGCGCGTCGAAGCGGCGGGGACCCTTCTTGGTGAGGCGCTCGACCTCCACGGCACCTTCCGCGAGGAACTTCTCCGCCGCCACCTCGGCGAGCTCGCGATCGGCACCGGGCAGCCGCACCTCCCACTCGGAGACCTCCAAGCGGTCGGCCAACGCCCCAGGACCCGCCTCCACAACGTCGAGCACATCGAGCCCAGGCGGCAGAGACCCGTCAAGGCCCCGCTTGATCTGCTCGGGGTCGCACGGCTTGGTGACACCGAGCTCGAGGTATTCGGCTTCGCTGGCGACACCGGTCGGCGCCGCGCCCGCGTAGGAGATCTTCGGGTGGGGCGAGAAGCCCGCGCTGTAGGCCACCGGAATGCCGGCACGGCGGACCGCTCTCTCAACGGCCCGCGAGATGTCGCGGTGGCTTGTGAAGCGCAGGCGGCCGCGCTTGGCGTAACGCACGCGAAGGCGCTGCACCGTGGGCGCGGGCGGAGGCCCTTCGGGAACAGGTTTCAGAGCTTGTCGTCCTTCCCTTGTAAGAGTTCCTTCGTCTCAGGATAAGCCGCCCTGACGCGTGTACGTGTACGCCGAGGCACGGGCTGCCCACTGAGCGCGCTAGACCACCGTAAGAGGAAGGAGTTTCCGCCCCGTGGGGCCGATCTGAATTTCCGTGCCCATCGTCGGGCAGACGCCGCAGTCGTAGCAAGGCGTCCAGCGGCAGTCTTCGACCTCACCGCCGGCGACGGCCTCCTGCCAGTCCTGCCAGAGCCATTCGCGGTCGAGCCCGGCGTCGAGGTGGTCCCACGGCAGGACCTCGTTCTCCTCACGCTCTCGCGTGGTGTACCAGTCGACGTCGACGCCGGCCTTCTCGGCCGCCGCCATCCAGCGCTCGTAGGAGAAGTGCTCGCTCCAGCCGTCGAACCTGCCGCCGTCCTCCCAGACGGCGCGGATCACGGCGCCCACCCGGCGGTCGCCGCGCGAGAGCAGGCCCTCCACGATCGAGGGCTTGCCGTCGTGGTAGCGGTAGCCGATGGCCCTGCCGTACTCCTTGTCGCCTCTGAGCGCCTCACGCAGCGCCTTGAGCCGCCGGTCGACGGTCTCGTGGTCGGCCTGACCCGCCCACTGGAACGGCGTGTGCGGCTTGGGCACGAAGCCGCCGATGGAGACCGTGCAGCGGATGTCGCGGCTGCCGGTCGCCTCACGGCCCGCCTTGATGACCTTCTTGGCCAGGTCGGCGATGCCGAGCACGTCCTCGTCCATCTCGGTGGGCAGCCCGCACATGAAGTAGAGCTTGACCTGGCGCCACCCCTGCGAATAGGCCGTGGTGACGGTGCGGATCAGATCTTCCTCGGTGACCATCTTGTTGATCACCTTGCGCATGCGCTCGGAGCCGCCCTCGGGCGCGAACGTCAGGCCCGAGCGCCTGCCGTTCCTGGAGAACTCGTTGGCCAGGTCGATGTTGAACGCGTCGACCCTGGTCGAGGGGAGCGACAGTGAGGTGTTGGTGCCCTCGTAGCGGTCGGCCAGGCCCTTGGCGACGTCGCCGATCTCGGAGTGGTCGGCCGACGACAGCGACAGCAGACCGACCTCGTTGAAGCCGGACTCCTTGATGCCGTTCTCGACCATGGCCCCGATCGTGGTGATCGAGCGCTCCCGCACCGGACGCGTGATCATGCCGGCCTGGCAGAAGCGGCAGCCGCGGGTGCAGCCGCGGAAGATCTCCACGCTGAACCGCTCGTGCACCGTCTCGGCCAGCGGGACCAGAGGCTTCTTCGGGTACGGCCACTCGTCGAGGTCCATCACGGTGTGCTTGTGCACCCGCCACGGCACGTCGGGCCTGTTGGGCGCGACGCGCTTGATGCGACCGTCCGGGTGGTAGTCGACGTCGTAGAACTTCGGGACATAGACCCCGCCGGACTCGGCGAGCCGCATCAGCAGCTCGTCGCGGCCGCCCGGCCTGCCCTCGGCCTTCCACTCGCGAATGACCTCGCTGATCGCGATGGAGATCTGCTCGCCGTCGCCGAGCACGGCCGCGTCCAGGAAGTCGGCGATCGGCTCGGGGTTGAAGGCCGCGTGGCCGCCGGCGAGCACGATCGGGTCGTCCTCACCCCGCTCCACGGCGAGCAGCGGGATGCCCGCCAGGTCGAGGGCGGTCAGCATGTTGGTGTAGCCGAGCTCGGTCGAGAACGACAGCCCGAGCACGTCGAAGGCACGCACCGGCCGGTGCGCGTCGACGGTGAACTGCGGTACGCCCTCGGCCCGCATGAGCGCCTCGAGGTCCGGCCAGACCGCGTACGTGCGCTCGGCCAGCGTGCGGGGCAGCTCGTTGAGGATCTCGTAGAGGATCGCCACGCCCTGGTTGGGCAGCCCGACCTCATAGGCGTCCGGGTACATCAGCGCCCACCGCACGTCGGCGGAGTCCCAGTCCTTGACGGTCGAGTTGAGCTCACCTCCGACGTACTGGATGGGCTTCTGCACCTTGGGCAGCAGCGCTTCCAGGCGGGGGAAAATCGACTCGACAGGCATACCGTCCAGCGTAGCGGCGGTCAGACGGTGGCCGGTCCGGGGATGTCGATGTCGTTGCCGCCGAGCACTCAATTGAACGACTGTCTTCGCACCCTGATGGCCTGAAGAAGCCCGATCGCGATGAGATTCGCGAACGTGGCGGTGCCGCCGTACGAGACGAACGGGAGCGGCAGCCCCGTGATGGGCATGATCCCGATCGTCATCCCCACATTGACGAACGTCTGGAACGCGAACCAGCACACGATCATCCCCGCGACCAGCGTCCCGAACCTGTCGTCGCACTGCCTGGCGATCTTCAGCCCGCGTATCAGCACCACCCCGAGCAGCAGCACGACCGTCACGGACCCGAGGAACCCGAACTCCTCCCCCGCCACCGTGAAGATGAAGTCGGTGTGCTGCTCGGGCACGAACCTGCCGGTGGTCTGCCCGCCGCCCAGCAGGCCCTTGCCGAGCAGCTGGCCGGAGCCGATGGCGATGATCGACTGCGTGCTGTTGTAGCCGACACCGCGCGGATCGACGCTCGGATCGACGAATGCCGTGAACCGCGCCACCTGGTACGGCTCGAGCAGCTGGAAGTAGAACACCGAGCACACCCCCGCCACCCCCAGCATCCCCAGCGCCACGATCCACCGCTTGCGCACCCCCGCGACGATGAGCCCGGCGGCCGTGATCACCGCCAGCACCAGCGCCGTCCCGAGGTCGGGCTGGAGCATCACCAGCCCCATCGTGACCAGCGCGGCGATGAGGGCCAGCCACACGTCGAGCCCGCGCGGCCGATCGCTGCCCTCTCCGGGCTGGGCCAGCAGCATCGCGATGATCAGCAGCAGCCCGACCTTGGCGAACTCGGACGGCTGCACCGCGAACCCCCCGCCGAGCAGGATCCACGAGTGCGACCCGTTGATGGTCGCGCCCAACGGCGTGATCACCAGGCCCAGCCCTATGAGCGAGACCACGTACACCACGGGCGCGTACGCCCGCATCGCGCGATGATCGACCATCGCCACGACGGCGCACAGCATCACGCCGATGACCTCGTTGAACACGTGCTTCTTGACCAGGCCCGTGGATCCCGGCGCCCAGGTCCTGGTGGAGGACCACACGAGCAGCGTCCCGATCACGCACAGCCCGGCCACCGCGACCAGCATCAGCCCGTCGAGCCTGCGCACCGTCGAGTTCTCGGCGGTCACCCGCCGCAGCAGCGAGGGCCGCCGGATGGCCGCCGCACGGTCGATCATCTCCGGCCCCCCGTCTCACCGGCCGCACGGCCGACCAGCCAGCCGACCGCGCACCCGACCACCCACCCGACGGCACAACCGACCACCCACCGCACGACCCCGCGCCCGGCCAACCGCCGCACGACCCGGCGACCGCCTGTCCACCGGCCACCGCCACGCCCACCGGCACCCGGGCCCCCACCACGGCCCGCCGCCACAGAGCCACCCTCATCCACGCTGCCCCCTGGCCCCCCGCCGGGCAGCCCGGTCTCCAGGGCGAAAGCGCTCACCCCCGGAGCACTCGTCCCCCGGGCGCCCACCCCCTGGCCACTCGTCTCCTGACCGTTCATCCCCTGGCTACTCGTCCCCAGGCCGCCCAGCCCCTGGCCACTCAGCCCCTGACCACTCATCCCTTGAGCGCCGAGCTCCTGGCCACTCATCCTCCGGGCGCTCATCCCCCGGCCACCGTTCCGTCAGGTGAGAACCGTGGCAGTCTCGTCGTGAGCTTCCCCCCGGGCACAGCCGGCGGCCGCTTGATGCCGTAAATCCCCTCGTAGATCTCGCGCACCGCGGGCGCCGCCGTCTCCGCGCCCATCCCGCCCTGCGAGACCATGACCACGACCACGTACTGCGGGTTGTTGGTCGGCGCGAACGACGCGAACCACGAGGTGTCCTTCTTGCCCCACACCTCCGCGGTACCGGTCTTGCCACCGATGCGCACCTTGTTCATGGGGAAGCCGGCAAAGGCCCCCGCGGCGGTGCCGTCGGAGGGAACGTCGCTCAGCGCGTTCTTGATGTACATGCGCTCCTTGTCGGAGATCGGCAGCTTGCCCACCACCGGCACGGGGATGGTCTTGACCACCGTGCCGTCGGGCCGCACCTGCGCCCACCCGATGCGCGGGCTGCGCAGCTTCCCGTCGCTCACCAGCGCCATGTACGCCCGCGCGAGCTGCATCGGCGTCACCAGCACGTCGCCCTGGCCGATGGCGAAGTTGGCCGAGTCACCCGGCCGGAGCAGGAACCCCTCGGTGCAGTTCTCCAGCGCCAGCCGCTTGAGGAACTCGGCCCGCGCCCGGTCCTTGACCTCCGGATACCCCTTGCGGGACCGCTCGCAGGTCACGGCGTTGGTCCGGTTCCAGAGGTCCTTCTTCCACGCCCGGTCGGGGATCCGCCCCGAGGACTCGCCAGGTAGGTCCACCCCGGTCGGGCTGCCGAACCCGAAGGCCCTGGCGGTGTTGGCGAAGATCTCCTTCGTGTCCTTCTTCGGGTTGCGCCCGCCGTCCTTGAGGTACTGCTCGTACGCGGCCCGGTAGAAGATCGTGTCGCACGACTTGACCAGCGCGGTGTGCAGGTTCATCGAGCCCAGCCCGATGCCGTGGAAGTTGTTGAAGGCGCGGTCGCCCACCATGTAGGAGCCGGGGCAGTCGTAGGTGCCGTTCAGCGGGTATCCGGAGCGCAGCATCGCCGCCACCGACGAGATCTTGAACGTCGAGCCGGGCGCGAACTGGCCGTTGATCGCCCTCGACACCAGCGGGTTGCCGGACTTGTCCGACAGCAGCCACTGGTAGCCGCGCGTAGAGATCCCGCCCGCCCAGATCGCCGGGTCGTACCCGGGCGCGCTGGCCAGCGCCACCACCCGTCCGGTACGCGCGTCGAGCACGACCCCCGCGCCTCCGTCGGCCCCTGGCGCGGACTTCATCGCCCTGGCCAGCGCCTTCTCCACCACGCCCTGCACCCGCGAGTCGATGCTGGTCACCAGATGGTCGCCGGGGACCGGCG
This sequence comes from Nonomuraea sp. NPDC050786, assembly GCF_040654115.1. Taxonomy (NCBI): domain Bacteria; kingdom Bacillati; phylum Actinomycetota; class Actinomycetes; order Streptosporangiales; family Streptosporangiaceae; genus Nonomuraea; species Nonomuraea sp. NPDC050786. The sequence continues at coordinate 8,763 of NZ_JBFAHJ010000044.1, read as the reverse complement.
TGATCTGCTCCTCGACCCCGAGCGCCTTGCCCATCCGGTCGACCTGGACCCTGCGCAGCCCCGACTTGCCACGCAGCGCGTCGTCGTAGACGTACTCGAGCCCGTCCCGCCCGGCCAGGTCCACCCCGGAGAAGCTGGCCTTCAGGCCCTCCCGCTTCTCCAGCTCCGCCTCGGTGACCGGCTGCAGGTAGCCGAGCATCTGCGCCCCGGCCCGCCCGCCGGGGTACTGCCGGACGGAGTGGATCTCCGCCGTCACCCCGGGAAACTCCTCCTGCCTCTCGAGGATCTGCAGCGCCTCCCGGGTGTCCACCTTCTCGTCCAGCGGGACCGGTTGGTACGGCGACCCCGTCCAGCACGGCTTGGACACCCCGGGCCCGCACGGCGTGATGCGCTGCTGCAGGTCCGTGACCGGCTTGCCGAGCACTCCCGACAACTTGCGCAGCACCGACAGACCGCCGTCGGGCATCCTGGTCAGCCTGGTCCTGTCCACGGAGACGACCAGCGCGGTCCTGTTGCGTACCAGCGGCCGCCCATGTGAGTCGAGGATCTGTCCGCGTACCGCAGGCACGATCACGGCCCGCGTCCTGGTCTCCGTCGCCCGGGTCACGAACTCCCGCCCGCGTACGACCTGCACCTGCCACAGCCGCACGGCCAGCACGACGAGCATCATCACCACGAGCACGTGCAACACCAGCAGCCTGGCCCGCATCCTGATCATGTCGAGAACCTCGCCTCCCTGCCGCGCGTGGTCAGCCAGATCACCAGGGGAGAGACGAGCAGCGTGTAGACGACGGTGACAGGCACCTGGTCGGTCAGCATCGACAGTGTCATCCGGGGATCGGAGAGAAGCTCGACCACGAACGCCGCCAGCAGGGGCGCCATCAGCACGCACAGCACCACCGTCGTCACCGGCCCGCCCGCGCCGCGCCCGGCGACATAGCCGACGACCGCCAGCACGAACGCGTACTGCCCCAGGAGATGAGCGGTGGGCGGCATGACGTCGGCGAGCAGCCCGGCACAGAACCCGAGCACCGCCCCGTAGGGCGCGCCCCGCCCCATGGCCGCGCCGATCACCGCCAGCAGCACGAGATCGGGAGCGCCCCCGCCCGGCAGGGACACCCGGTTGACCAGCATGACCTGCGCAAGCAAGGCCAGCAACACGGACAACCCGCCGATCACCGCGCCCCCTCCCGGGAACTCCTCACCATCCGGCCCCTGACCACCCGCACCGACATCCGCCTGGCACCGGGCGCAGCCGTAGAGCCCGCACCAGACGCCGCCACAGCCCCTCTCACGCACGCGTCATACGCGGACTGGATGGAACGCTCCACATGCCCCCTACAGGCGCCCACACGGCCGCCACAGCCCCAGCAGGCTCCATCCCATCCCTTCGGCGGCAAGAGCCGGGAGCCGGACCGCCTCCCGATCATCGCGATCCCTCCTTGGTCGGCTGCACCACGTCACGGGGGCTCCGCTGGGGTGCCGCCACCACCACACCCACCACGTCGAGCGCCGTCAGGTCCGCGTACGGCCGGGCGTACGCGATGCGCGTCAGCTCCCCTGGCGTCAGCTCCACCCGCTCGATCACCCCGATCGGCACGCCGGGCATGTACGGGCTGCCGTTCTGCGAGCCGAAGCTGACGATCCGCGCCCCCCGGGTCAACGGCGCCGTGGAGTCGAGAAGCCGGAACTGGACGAGCCGCCCGTGCTCCCCCACCCCGTGCACCACCCCGATCTCCCTGCCGCCCTCCAGCCGCGCCCCGGCGGCCGAGGCGGGGTCGCTGAGCAGCACGACCGTCGAGGTGTGCGGGGACGTGCGGATGACCCGCCCGACCAGCCCGTCGCCGTTGAGCACGGTCATCTCGGACCGGATCCCGTCGCTCGCGCCCGCGTCGATCTGTACGGCGTCCTCGAAGCCCGGCAGGCCGCGCCTGGCGACCACGTTGGCCGGCACCACCTTGAACCCAGCCGTCCCCGACAGCCCGAGCAGCTGTTTGAGCTCCTTGGAGCGGGTGGCGTCGAGCTTGCCTGCCACCAGTTCGTTGCGCAAGCGGGCGTTCTCCGCCTTGAGCGCGTCGATGCGCTCCTGGGCGCTCGGCGCGCTCACGACCGCGCTCACGAACCCTCCGACGGGCCGCACCAGCCCGCCACCGAACTGCTCCGCCGTGCCGAACACGTAGGCCGCCGCCGACCGCAGCGGCCTCAGCGGCGAGCTTCCCCCGGCACGGTGGTCGATGGTCAGGATGATCAGGGCCGCCATCAGCAGCCCTCCGAGGATCAGCCGGGCACGGCGCGAGTCCCTCATCAGTGTCGCGACTCCGGCACCAAGACCTGCTGGAGCGCCTCGAACTCCTCCGCGCACTTGCCGGAACCGATGGCCACCGAGTCGAGGGCGTTCTCGACGAGGTGCACGGGCATGCCCGTCTCGGCCTTGACCCGTTCGTCCAGCCCCTTGAGCAGGGCGCCCCCGCCGGTGAGCGCGATGCCGCGGTCCATGATGTCGCCGGACAGCTCGGGCGGGCACTTGTCGAGCGTGGTCTTGACGGCGTCGACGATCGCGTTGACCGGCTCCTCGATGGCCTTCCTGATCTCCCCGCTCGACACGACGATGGTCTTGGGCAACCCGCTGACCAGGTCACGCCCGCGGATCTCCGCGTGCGACTCCTCACCGTCCGGGGAGGCCGAGCCGATGGCTATCTTGATCTCCTCGGCGGTGCGCTCGCCGAGCATCAGGGAGAACTCCTTCTTGGCGAACGAGATCACCGCCTGGTCGAGCTCGTCGCCACCGATCCGGATCGACTGGCTGGTGACCACGCCGCCCATCGAGATGATCGCCACCTCGGTGGTGCCCCCGCCGATGTCGACCACCATGTTTCCGGTCGGCTCGTGCACCGGCAGACCGGCTCCGATGGCGGCCGCCATGGGCTCCTCGACGATGTAGACCTTCCTGGCGCCCGCCTGGTACCCGGCCTCCTTGACCGCGCGCTGCTCGACGCTGGTGATCCCGCTGGGCACGGCGATGATGATGCGCGGCTTGGCGAGGTGCCGGCGTCGGTGCACCCGTTGAATGAAATATCGCAGCATTCGCTCGGTGACGTCGAAGTCGGCGATCACGCCGTCCTTGAGCGGCCGGACGGCGACGATGTTGCCGGGCGTACGACCGATCATCCGCTTGGCCTCGATGCCAACGGCGACGATCTTGCCGGTGGCGGTGTTGATCGCTACGACTGACGGCTCGTTGAGGACGATGCCCCGGCCGCGCACGTAGACCAACGTGTTGGCGGTGCCCAGGTCGACCGCCATGTCACGGCCGAGAAACGCGAGCTTGCTGGCCATGGGGAACGGAGCCCTCCGTAACGTCGTTCGCGAATGACTACGGATCGAATTCGAATCGTAACGTGACGTACCCACCGAGGGGCGCAATGAGCCGTCGCGCCCCACAAAAATCTCCAGCCGCTACCTCAACCGCAATTTTGCCCGGATTGCACCACAACACCCGATCAGCTGCTGGAACGATCCAAAACGCCCACGCCCACGCTCATCTTCTTCCCACTTCACGTGCTGACTCTGCCAACCCTAGGGAGAACGGCCGACAAAACCGTGACACAACTTTCTCCACGAATCGGCGCCCGCACGCCAAGACCCCGCCAACCTACGGCAGGCCACCGACAAAAACACGCGCCCACGCAGCGGGAAGCTGCGCGGGCGCGACAGTGCGAACCGGGATCGCTCAGAAGCGGTCGGGGAAGAAGATCTTGATCTCCCTGGCGGCCGACTCCGGCGAGTCGGAGCCGTGCACGACGTTCTCGCCGATCTCGAGCGCGTGGTCGCCGCGGATCGTGCCGGGCGCCGACTTGACCGGGTCGGTGGCGCCGGCCAGCGCGCGGAAGGCCTCGACGGCGCGCGGGCCCTCGAGCACCAGGGCGACGAGCGGCCCGGAGGTGATGAACTCGACGAGCTCGCCGAAGAACGGCCGCTCGGAGTGCTCGGCGTAGTGCGCCTTGGCGGTGTCGGCGTCGAGGGTGCGCAGGTCCATCGCCACGACCTTGAGGCCCTTGCGCTCCACGCGCGAGATCACGTCACCGATGAGGCCGCGCTTAACCCCGTCAGGCTTGATCAGGACAAGAGTGCGCTCGGACACTTGGAGTTCTCCTTCGAACAGAGTGAGGGTCACGGCCACGGGCTCCCGGCCCGGCCGCGGATGCTTCGCGAGGACGGGCCCACGCGTCGCCGTGGCTCGGGGCCAGCTTACCGTCCCGCGCAGCCCACCCTGTTGCGCCGAAGGGCTTGCGGGGAGGCTGCACAGCGCGGCGAACGGCCCCAAGGCAGCTAAGAGGCGGCGGTGTCCTCCGGCGAATGGCCCTGGGGCGGCACGGCGGGCAGCGGACCGTCCTCACCATCGCCCTGCGGCGCCGGCTCGCCGAAGGCACCCGCGGGCGGCACGGAGGCCGGCGGCTCAGCGGGCGGATCGTCGTCATCGCTCTCCGCGACGACCGGCGTACCAGGACCGGCGCACGGAACGTGAGGCACGTTCCGCGCACTCCGCCGAGCCGTCACCGCGGCCAGCACGATGACCACGACCACGAGGAAACCGCCGACCAGCGCCCAGGAATGCAGGGCGCCGACAAAGCTGTCGACCAGCTCCTGGGCCGAGGAGACCCCGTTCAGCATGGCCATCTGCACGCCCGTACCGAGCAGGAAGCCCGCCAGCACGCCCGCGAGGCCGAGCGACAGCCCGAACACGGCGGCGCCGACACCCACTTCCTGCAGCGCCGACGTCAGCGCCACCGCCGCTCCCACGGCGAGCAGCGAGAACGGCACGACGAGCACCAGCCCGGCAGCGGACGGCACCATGAGCCGCACGGAGCACAGCCCGACGACCATGGCCAGCAGCCCCAGAGGCGCCAGCCACCGCGCGGACGCCCGGGCGAGCCGCCGCACCGCCACGGACGCGGCCACCGCGAGCAACCCTGCCACGCCGTAGGGAACCCAGAGCCCCTTGAGCCCGGGCCCGCCGAGCCCGCCCATCTCCACCATCGTCACCTGGGCCGCACTGGGCAGCAGCACGACGCCCACCGCCACCATGGAGTACGCCAGCGTGCGGCTCTCCGCCGTGCCGATCGAGGCCAGCGCCAGCAGCCCCGCGACCGCCAGCGCCGCCAGCAGCATCACCGGTACGGCCCGCCACTCCTCGGTCGCGGTGGCGATCCCCACGGCCGCGATGCCCGCCGCGGGCACGACGGCCAGCAGCAACCGGCTCCGCTCCCCGTCGTCGAACCCCGGCCCGTCGGGCCGCCCGAGCAGCATCCAGACGAGCACGTACGCGCCCGCCAGCGCCAGGGCGACCCCCGTCAGCATCGGGTACGGCTGCAGCGTGACCCTCCAGCTGCTCGCCTGGTCGAGCGGCCAGAGCGCCAGCGCCTGGGCCGCGAGCAGGCTCAAGCTGAACACACCCACCCACAGCGCCCGCAGCACCGGTCCGCGGCCCCAGACCGCGGCCAGCGTGGCCGGGACGACCATTCCCGAACCCACGCCGCGCAGCACTCGCACCGCTCCCACCATGAGCTCCGAGCCCGCGAAGCCACCGGCGGCATCCGACAGGGCCACCAGCAGGAGCCCGCCGAGCAGCACGTGGAGCACGGGCACCCGCCGCAGCACCACGGCCGCCAGCGGCACGGTCAGCATCAGCGCGGGCAGGGCGAGCCCGTGCGTGCGCATCAGGCCGACCTGGTCGATGCCGCCCGGCAGCAGCTTGGCGACGACGGAGAGCGTGTTGGGGATGGTGACGATGGCCAACGGCAGCGCGGCCACCACGAGCAGCCCGAGTGTCACGTCGAGCAGCCATGGCGACCTGAGGCCGGCCGACCGCTGGATCGGGGGGACGGTCATGCGCCGACTTTAGCGGGAAGTAGCGCCCTCGACACGGCGAGCGACGATAATCGCCGTAATCCACAGCGCCGTGAAGATCGCGCCGAGGAAGAACATGGTCGGGACGAGGAATCCCGTGCAGATCGCCAGCACCTGTACGACGCTGCCCAGAACGTAGCCGAAGGGCCTCTTGAGCAGGCCCGCCGCGACCACGCAGAGCACGGCGAGACCGATGCCGGCGGTCACGGCCAGCCCCGGCGCGACGCCGCCCACGGTGATCGCCACGGGCGTGGTCAGCCCCGCCACGATGGCCTCCATGCCGAGCACGCTCGCGCCCAATCGGCGCATGCCCGGAGTGACCTGAAAGTTCATCGCGAACCATCCGCTTTCAGCAGCTGCCGCGCGTCGCCCGCCGTGACGACGGACCCGGTGATCAACACACCCGTGCCGCTGAACTCCCCTTCGGCGTCGGCGATGCCGATCGCCTTGTCGATGGCGTCGTCGAGCCGGTCCACGATCTGTACGCGCTCCTCGCCGAACAGCGGCTCGGCCAGCGACGCCAGCTCCTCGGGCGACATCGACCTGGGCGAGGAGTTACGGGTGACGACGATCTCGTCGAGAATGGGCTCGAGCAGCTCGAGCAGCGCGTCGACGTCCTTGTCGCGCATGACGGCGACCACCCCGATGACCTTGGCGAAGTCGAACGCCTCGTGCAGCCCTTCCAGGGTCGCCTGCATGCCGCCCGGGTTGTGCGCCGCGTCGATCACGACCGTCGGCGTGCGCCGCACGACCTCCATACGCCCGGGCGAGGAGGCCTGCGCGAACGCCTGACGTACGAGATCGACGTCGAGCGGGTCGTCACCGCCGGTCAGCGCCTCGACGGCGGCCAGCGCGCAGGCGGCGTTGCTCGCCTGATGCGCGCCGTAGAGCGGCAGGTAGACCTCGTCGTAGACGCCCTTGAGCCCCCGCAGCGTGAGCAGCTGCCCGCCGATCGCCACCTCACGGCTGAGCACGCCGAACTCGAGGCCCTCACGGGCCACGACGGCCCCGACGTCCGCGGCCCGCCGCATCAGCACCTCCGCCGCGGCCAGCTCCTGCTGCGCGAGCACGGTGGTCGTGCCGGGCTTGATAATCCCGGCCTTCTCGGAGGCGATGCTGGGGATGTCGGGCCCGAGCCGGTCCATGTGGTCCAGCGAGATGGGCGTGATCACGGACACGGTCCCGTCGGCCACGTTCGTCGCGTCCCAGGACCCGCCCATGCCCGCCTCGATCACAGCGACGTCGACGGGCGTGTCGGCATACGCGGCGAACGCCATGGCGGTCAGCAGCTCGAAGAACTGGATGCGCCGGTGCCCCTGGCTGTCGGTCAGCTCGACGTAGGGCATGATCTCTTCGAAGACCTCTGCGAACCGCTCCTCGCTCAGCGGCTCCCCGTCCACGGTGATCCGCTCGCGCATCGATACGAGATGAGGGCTGGTGAATCGCCCCACCCTCAGATTGCGCTCCCTGAGCAGCACCTCGGTGAGCCGCGCCGTGCTCGTCTTGCCGTTGGTGCCGGCGATGTGTATGACCGGGTACGCCCGCTGCGGCGAGCCGAGCAGGTCAAGAAGGGCCGCGATCCTGTCGAGCGTCGGCTCGAAATCCCACTCGACGCCGCGCTCCATGATTGCGCGTTCGACCGCACGATAATCCACCCCTCAACCCTACTGACTGCCCGAAGCGCTCCCGCCCCGGGCGCCCGCGAACATCGCCGGTCTCCGTCGCATCCAACTCTCCAGGGAGGATGACATGAAGAGACCGATGGCGATCGCCGTCGTGGCGACGGGGGCCGTCACGATGCTGCTGACCGCCCTGATCCCGAGAGACCCGGCCGCCACAGCGCACTCCGCCGGCCCCGATCGCCCCCTTCAAGGACCGGCCGCGTACGCGTACCTCTGCCAGAGCGCCGCCACCGAAGGCCCGCAGGAGGAGTGCGCCGACTGGCGGATCGTGACCCGCGAGGGAAGGACCTGGGAGCTTACGGACGCCGATGGCGGCAACCCCGTCGATCTGAGCGCCGACGGCCGCCTCATCGCGTACGAAAGGGAAAGTGACCACCGCATCGTCGTCCGCGATCTCGTCAACGGCACGGTCCGCCCCATTCTCGAGAACGTGCCCGCGCAGACCATGCGGGAACTCACCGTCTCACCGAGGCTGCTGGACAACGGGCGGTGGCTGAGCGTCGAGTTCGAGGCCGACGACGGAGACGACGGCTCCCTACCGGCCGCCTTCATCACGCGGGTGGCCGACGGGCGGACGATCTGGCGATTGCCGCCGCACGCGACCTTGCTCCGCCTCGACATGTCAGGCAAGCGATTGATGGTCGAGGACGAGAATTCGCTCTCCGTGACGGACCCGTCAGGAACCACCACGGTCCCCTTGCCTCGCCGGCTACGTGTCGCCCAGGCTTCCGGCGCCCTGACTCCCGACGGGAAGCACCAGGCCGCGCAGGTCGTTGCCAGGAACTTCCCCGCCGGCGGCGCCGACATCCGCCCGGCCCGGCTGGTCACCATCGACACCGTGGCCGGCAAGGTCCTCCACGACATACGTCTCTCCCTGCCGCTGCCGGACAAGGCCGACCACTGCCACCCGAGCCAATGGCTGAGCGCCTCCGAAGTGCTCCTGAATTGCGGTACGGGCGAGCCGCACCACGAGATCATGTTCCGCGTCGACACGCGCACGGGGGCTCACACAAAGCTTCGGGAGGTGAAGCCACCGAAGGCTGGGCTCTTCGAACTCGTATGGGCTGAGGACTGACCGGGAACGCAAAAAGGGCCACCCTTCCGGATGGCCCTCTTCGACAAATATTGTGCGGCGGTGACCTACTCTCCCACACCCTCCCGAGTGCAGTACCAT
>NZ_JBFAHJ010000043.1:0-90005 GCF_040654115.1 Nonomuraea sp. NPDC050786 | reverse complement strand
GCCCCGTTGCAGGACGGGGCTGCCGCGCCTGCTGTTGCGCCGACGTCCGAAGCCGGCCAGTCCTTCCGCGTCAACCGAGCAGACATGATCGCCAGAAGTCGTTAGGCTCGGTGCGACCGTCGCCACAAGGAGCTCTCTTGACGTCCTCAGAGCTGGAGACCCCGCCCCTCGACGCCGCCCGCCGCCTGGCCGAGAGCGGCGACCTCGACGCCGCCGCCGCCATACTCGCCGAGCTGGCCGCCGACCCCGACGGCCCCGACAGGGCGCAGGCGGCCGTCGGGCTCGCCGTGGTGCTGGAGGAGCGCGGCGATGTGGAGGCCGCCAGGACCGCCGCCAGGACCGCGCTGGCCACCGGGCACCCCGAGTACGCCGCGCAGGCCGCCTGCCACCTCGCTCAGGGGTTCGAACGGGAGGGCCGGGCCGAGCAGGCCAGGGCCGCCTGGCAGGCCGTTCTGGGGGTCGGTACGGCCACCTACGTGCCGCTGGCCCACCTGGCGCTGGCCCGGCTGGCCGCCGACTCCGGCAACCCGGCCGAGGCCGAGAATGAGCTGCGCGCCGCCATGGAGGGCGGCGACCCGCACGTCGGCGCCCACGCCGCCCAGCAGCTGGCCGGCCTGCTGCTGGAGCAGGGGGAGCCCGGGGCGGCGGCCGACCTGCTCATGGACGCCCTCGAGGTCGCTCCGGCCGAGGAGGTGCCGGGGCTGCGGGTGCAGCTCGGGATCGCGCACCTGGATCTGGCCTGCGCGGAGTTCGCGGAGAGCGTCGAGTCCGGCGCCGACCCGCAGACCGGCGCCCTGGCCATCGAGCTGCTGGCCCGGACCCTGCCGCTGCGGGGGCGCGGCGACGACGCGGGGCGGGTGTGGTCGTACGGGCTGGAGAACGAGGACGAGACCCTGGCCGCCGAGGTCCGCCTCCGCTACCACCGCGACGCCTGACAGCCGCGGGGGCTCAGTGGTAGTACCCCTCGACCGGGACCCGCGCCTCGTCGTACAGTGCCGGGCCCTCCTGCGGCACCTGCGGCCAGCCCCCACCGGGTTTGAGTCCGTCGAGCTGCTCCCCGGAGAGGGCGAACACGACGCGGCCGAGCCCGGAGCGCTGGATCGCCCCCGTGCACATGCCGCAGGGCTGACAGCTCGTGTACATGATCGTGGCGGCCGCGGTGGCGGGATCGAGCTCGCGGGCCGCCCAGCGGGCCAGTTTCAGCTCCGGGTGCGCGCTGATGTCGTCGTCGGTGAGCGTGGTGTTCCACTCCTCGGCGAGCACGCGGCCGTCCGGACCGGCCAGCAGCGATCCGAACGGCGGGTTGCCGCCCGCCCGTGCCGCGGCGGCGAGCTCGATCGCACGGCGCAGAAGTCGTTCCTCGTTCTGGGTCACCGTTGCTCCATTCGCGGGTGAAGGTTCCAATGAGCGGCGACGGCTGCGAGCATGTGCCATTTCGCCTCGGGGCGGAGGGTCTCGTCCGGGTCGCCGTCGAACGGGTCGAGCACGACCGTCTCGGCGCCGAGCCGCCGTAGCTCTTCGAGGTCCTGGACCACCTGGTCAATGGTCCCCTCGCCGGCGAGGCGGCCGGGGCCGGTGACGGGCGAGCCGGTGATCCGCAGGACGATGCGCGGGACGAACGCGGGCACCGGCCGGTCGCCGGCGATGGCCTTCATCCTGTCGAGCGCATCGCGCAGCCAGGGGAGAGAGTTCCGCAGCGGGTGCCACGCGTCGCCGAGGCGGACCGCCCGCCGGATGCCGGCGTCGCTGTTGCCGCCGATCCACAGCGGGATCGGTCCGGCGCGATAGTCCTCGCTGTCCTCCCGGGCGGCCCGCAGCGCCAGGAGGACGTCGTCGGTGAGCTTCCCGCGCTGGTCGAACGGCACGCCGAGCGCCGCGAACTCCTGCCGGGCCCAGCCGGAGGCGACACCGAGGATCAGCCTGCCGCCGCTGAGCTGGTTGAGGTTGGCGGCCATGCGGGCGGTCAGCAGCGGGTGCCGGTACGGCGCGATGAGCACCGTCGTCCCGAGCCGGACCCGGCCGGTGATGCCGGCGAGCCAGGCCAGGGTGGTGAACGGCTCGTAGAACGGCGCGGGATACTGCTTGGCGACATCGGGCGTCACCACGACGTGGTCGGAGACCATCAGCAGATCGAAGCCCAGCCCCTCCACCGTCTGCGCCCAGCCGCGCAGGACGCCGGGATCGGTGCCGGGCCCGAAGTTCGGAACGTTTACACCTATTTGCACCGGTCTAACCTATCCCGGCGATCACCCCGGAATTAAGGGGTTTCTTCCGGCATAAATCGTGGCGTTCCGGGATTCTGCCGGTATGTTGGCCGGATGGCCGAGAATCTCGATGCGACCGACTGGGCGATCCTCGTCGAGCTCCAGCGGGACGGCCGCGTGCCGTTCACCGAGCTCGGACGGCGGGTGAACCTCAGCTCGTCGGCGACGACCGAACGCGTGAGACGCCTCGAGTCGCTGGGTGTCATCGCCGGCTACCACGCCGACGTCGACCTGGAGAAGGTGGGGTACGCGGTGCTCGCCGTCGTGCGCCTGAAGTACCCGGGCAACCGGCACGAGCCGCTGCATCGGCTGCTCTCCGAGCGGGTGGAGATCCTGGAGTGCCTGCGGACCACGGGCGACGACTGCTACACGCTGAAGGTGGCCGCGGGCTCCATGCGCCATCTGGAACGGCTGGTCGGCGAGCTCGCCGAGTTCGGCAGCACGACGACCAGCATCGTTTACAGCCGGACGCTGGCGTACCGCGGTCCGCAGGCGGCCCCGGACGCCTGACGGCCGGGCGTGGCTCCTCCCGCGGCCCCCGCCGCGTGCCCGCACGGATCAGTTACGGCGCATGACCGCCCCGGCGGCGGCCACGTTGATGATCACGATCGCGATCCACGCGATGGTCAGCCCCGTCAGCCCCGCGTAACCCGCCGCGATGGCCGTCAGCGGGATGCCGATGCCCATCGAGCCCAGCGCGATCGGGATCATCGCGCCGCCCGGGGTGCTCCTCTTGCGCGGTGCGGCGCCGTGGTGGTCCAGCTCGGCCCGTACGCGGGCGGAGATGGTGGCGTCGAGGCGCTCCACGAAGGACTCGACGAGCGCGGATTCGTACTCGGGCCCGAGGTCGCGGCGGGCCTCCATGGTGGCCCGCAGCTCATCCCGGATAGGGCCTGTGTCTGGCATGTGAGTAATCATTCATCGCGTTCGGCGCGCCGTCATCCGACCTGAGGGCTAACCCGGAATCCTCCCCAGGTACCGTGCTGGCATGGAGGTCATGACCCCGCGAGGGCCGGCACTCGTCCACATGGACGAGGTCGCGGATCCGCGGCTGCTGCTGGTGCTCACCCACGGGTCGTCCGGGGGAGTGGACGCCGTCGACCTGCTGGCCGTACGGGATGCCGCCCTGGAGTCAGGGGTCAGCGTGGCCAGGGTGACGCAGGCGTTCAGGGTGGCGGGGGCGCGGGCGCCGGGCTCGGCCGCCAGGCAGGACGAGGCCTGGGAGATCGTCCTGAAGGAGTTGCGTACGCGCCGGCCCGGGCTGCCTGTCGTGCAGGGCGGGCGGAGCAACGGGGCGCGGGTGGCCTGCCGCACGGCCAGGGCGGTCGGCGCGGCCGCGGTGGTGGCGCTGGCCTTTCCGCTGCACCCGCCGGGGAAGCCGGAACGCTCCAGGGTCGACGAGCTACGCGGTGCCGGGGTGGACGTGCTGGTGGTCAACGGGGACCGCGACCCGTTCGGCGTGCCGGACGCCGCGGACGCCGCGCGCCTGGTGGTGCTGCCGGGGGAGGGCCATGACCTGAAGAAGGACCCCGCCCGGGTGGGCGAGGTCGTGGCGGAGTGGATCGCCCACTACGCGTAGGTCACGCGGCGCCGACGACGGGCCGGTGCGGTTCGATGGTGGCGCCGCTGGGAAGAAGCTCCCCGGTGTCCTCGAACAGGACGACGCCGTTGCAGAGCAAGCTCCACCCCTGCTCGGGGTGGCAGGCGAGAGTGCGTGCCTTCTCGCGGTCAGGCGCCTCGGCGTCCGGACAGGCCGGGTCGTGCGGGCACATCGGCGTGCCTCCGATATCTCGTGGGACGCTCCCGCTTGGAGGGTCGGGAGCCGGCTCGGGTAGTTGTTCTGGCAAGTGTGCGACATCCATCACACTCTCGGGCATAGCCCGTTGGGACCCGTTACGGGTGATTTGCCCGGTCGTGTGACCTTCGACACAGCGTGCCTTATGCAGAATAACGGGCCAAGCGCGACACGCGCACTACGTTTGCAATCCCTTGAGCAGAGCGTCGAGTCCGCGCTCGAAATCCACATCGGCTCTTTCGTCACGCCTGACCCACTCGTCAACCTCGGGATCGGCCCAGCCTGACTGCTGCACCTCGACGGCCACGCTCCCGAAGACGAAGGCCCGCAGCGCCCTGACCGCCTCCGCGGCGTCAGGCAGGCCGCCCTCGGCGAGTTGCTCGGTCTGCTCCCGGATGGCGAGGGCTGTGGCCCCTTTGGGGGGCTTGGTCAGGGCGAGTGCTAGTACGCCCGGGTGGTCGCGCAGTAGCTCCCGCTCCGCCCTGCACCACGCCTTGGCCGTCTCCTGCCAGGTGGGCAGCTGCTCGACGTGGACCGTGGTCACGTGCTCGGCCAGGGCGTCCATCAGCGCCTCCTTGCCCCTGGGCAGGTGGTGGTAGATGGCCATGGCCTCCACCTGGAGGGCGTCGCCCAGGCGCCGCATGGTGAGCCGGCGCAGCCCCTGGCTGTCGGCGATGTGGAGTGCGGCCTCAATGATGCGCTCGCGGGAGAGCGGGACGGGCGGTCTCTTGGCGGGCATGGAGATCATCTTACTTCGTAAAGTCTGTCGCGCCAGGCCGATTTCCCGCCGTGTCGCGCGACGGCGTACCCTTGGCGGTTGAACGAGTACCGGCTGTTGAAGGGGCAGGGTCGATGGCGTTTTTCCGTCCGCGGGTGAGCCGTGAGGCCGAGGTTCGCTACCACGCGGACCAGGAGATCTCCAGGAGCTACCCCGAGTTGCTCGAGAGGGCCCGTCAGGCCGAGCAGACGCTGCGCGAGCTGCGGGCCGCCGCGGCCGACGAGATCGAGCTGCTGGCTGCCGGGCGGGAGTTCGACCGGACGCTGACGGACGCGCTGCGGGCCGCCGAGGCGGGGCAGCGGGCCACGTTCGGGGTGAAGGCGTACGACAACCGGATCGCGCGCCGCAAGGCCAAGGCGACGCCTGCCGGGGCCATGTGGACGGCGGAGGTCGATCGGCTCCGCACGCTGCGCGAGGACAACCGGATGTGGGGGATCCCGCGCGTGCCCCGGCCGGTGCCCGCGAGCCGCTGACCCCGAAGTCTCCCAACACAGGGCGAAGCCCCGGCACATCCTCCCTCGTTGTGCCGGGGCTCGTCCCGGAGTGTCAGCTGGCCCAGTCGAGCAGCGGACGGGTGTTGCTGGGGTGGCGGAGCTTGGAGAGTGACTCCTTCTCCAGCTGGCGGATCCGCTCCCGCGTCAGCCCCAGGTGCTTGCCGATCTCGTCCAGCGTGTGCGGCTTGCCGTCCACGAGGCCGAAGCGCAGAGCCATGATCTTCGACTCCCGGGGCGAGAGGTTGTCGAGGACGCCACGCAGCTGGTCGCCCAGCAGCTGGCGGTCGACGATCTCCGACGCCTCCGGCGAGTCCACGTCCTCGATGAGGTCGCCGATGGTGGTCTCCCCGTCCTCGCCGATCGTCGCGTTGAGCGAGATCGGCTGGCGGCTGGTCCGCAGCAGCTCCTCGATCTGGTCCGGCGTCTTGTCGAGCTCGACGGCCAGTTCCTCGGGCGTGGGTTCGCGCCCCAGCCGCTGGTGCATGTCACGCTCGATGCGCGACAGCTTGGAGAGCATCTCCAGCACGTGCACGGGCAGCCGGATCGTACGGGCCGAGTCGGCGAAGCCGCGCTGGATGGCCTGCCTGATCCACCACATGGCATAGGTGGAGAACTTGAAGCCCTTGGTGTAGTCGAACTTCTCCACCGCCCTGATCAGTCCCAGGTTGCCCTCCTGGACCACGTCCAGCAGCGACATGCCGCGGTCGGTGTACTTCTTGGCCACCGACACCACGAGCCGGAGGTTGGCCTCCAGCATGTGATCCTTGGCCTGCTTGCCGTCCTCGACGACGAGGAGCAGGTCCTCCCGGTAGGAGGGGGACAGGTCCGGGTCGGTCTCCAGCTTGTACTCGGCGTACAGGCCCGCCTCGATGCGCCGGGCCAGCTCCACCTCCTGCGCCGCCGTGAGCAGCGTGCGCCGGCCGATGGACTTGAGGTAGGTGTGCACGGAGTCGCCCATGACCGACTGGGTGTCGTCCAGGTCGATCTGGTCGTTCTCGAGGTCGACTTCCTCGGCGCTCAGCGCGAGGTCGTCGGGGACGTCCTCCTCGTGCTCCGGCTTGCGCTCGGACGGGGTCACTGCCCTGGCGGCGGCTGCGGTGACGGTTTTTGCCTCGGCTGCCTTGCGGCCGGTAGTCTTTGCACGCGCAGGCTTCCTGGTGGCCTTCTTGGGGGCGGTCTTGCTGAGAGACGGCTCGTTCTCGGCGGCCAGGCTCACGCCGCTCTCCGAAAGCTCACGCAGGATCGTGCGGCCTTCCGAGGGGCTGATACCGGCCTCCGTGAACGCGTCACGCAGCTCCGCCAGAGAAAGGTGACCCTGGGCTCGCCCTCGTTCAATGAGCTGGTCGAGAGTCGCAGGTGGGGTCGCTACGGCGGTTCTGGGCATGAGGACACCTCCTCCGTACGGAGTCGAAGCGATCAGGCAGGTTGTGGTGGGGCGGCTGTCTGGCTGTCCGCACGGCGCACCAGTATCAATAACGCCAATCGCCGTCATTTGTTCCCGGGGGGACGAAAAAGGGGCGGAACGCCCATAGGGCCGAACCGCCCCTCCCCTGAGTCTTATTCGCGGACCTCGACCTCTCCGGCCGAGACCACGGGCATGGGCATCGGCTGGGCGTCCTGCATGCGCTGGTCCGTCCAGTAGTCGATGACGGCGCGCGGGTCGGGGTTGACGTCGTGGGAGACCACGACGTCGTCCTCGCTGGTCGTCGGGGACGGTGACGCCTTCTCCACCACGGCTCTGGTCTCCTTGGCGACCTGGTCGAGCTTGCCCGCCGAGGCGGCCGCCGCGATCGAGGCGCCTCCGGCGACAATCACGCCGACGACTGCCGCGGATGCCCACATCTTGCGGGTCTGGTCCATGAAGGCTCCCTCCTTCTCCCCAATTTGACGCAGCCGCAACTCATCAGGTTCCTGCCCGAAGCCGTACCAGATCGGTCTTACCGTTCGGCAGCAGCGGGAGCTGGGGCACCAGGCGAAGATCGCGCGGGGCGGCGTGAGGGGGGAGCCTATCGCGGCAGAACGCCCGCAATTGCAGAAGCGTCGGGGGTGTGTCGGGGTTGGCGGGGACCACGACGGCCGTGACCAGCTCACCCCATTCCGCGTCCGGCGTGCCGATCACGGCGGCATCGGCCACCTCGGGGTGGGTGCAGAGCACCGTGGCCACGGCGGCGGCCACGACCTTCTCGCCGCCGGTGTTGATCACGTCGTCGGCCCGGCCCAGCACGCGGAGCCGGCCGCCGGCCAGCTCGCCCAGGTCGGAGGTGCGGAACCAGTCGCCGTCGAACGGGTCTGTGCCACTGTCCGGGCCCGGCTCGCCGAAGCGGTAGCCCGAGAACAGCACGGGCCCGGCGATCCTGATCAGGCCGTCCTCGCCGATCTTGAGATCTACATTGTAAAGGGGTTGGCCGTCGTACACGCAGCCGCCGCTCGTCTCGCTCATTCCGTACGTCGTCACGACCCGGGCGCCGAGGTCACGGGCCTGCTCCACCAGGCCGGGACGGGGAGCCGCGCCGCCGAGCAGGATCGTGCGGAACACCGACAGGTCCGCCCCCAGCTCGACCAGCCGGTGGAGCTGGGTGGGGACGAGGGAGACGTGGTGGGCACCCGAGCGGAGGACCTCGTGCGGGTCGAACCCGGCATGGATGATCGGCTCGCTCTCCGAGAGCAGGGCGCGTACCAGGACCTGGAGGCCGGAGACGTGGGAGACGGGCAGGCAGCACAGCCAGCGCTCGCCCTTGGCGGCCTCCAGGCGGCGCAGGGAGGCCGCCGCGGAGGCGCGCAGCGCGGTGGCCGAGAGCAGCACGCCCTTGGGCGCGCCGGTGCTGCCGCTGGTGGCGATCACCACCGCCACGTCGTTGGGGACGCCCGCGCCGTCGCTCTGGGGCACGCCGTCGACGTGGGTGGGACGCAGCGCGGCGACGGCGGCCTCGGAGTGGCCGGGGGTCAGGGGCAGGACGGCAGGGCCCTCGCCGGACAGCGCGTCGCGGACGGCCCTGAACAGGGCGGGGCCGGGAGGCTGCACAATGGCATGCAGCGGACGGTCCGGATGCGACGGGTTCCTCCACATGCTCGTAAGGTTAGTGGCGACAGGTCGGATTGAGGCGCAGGGAGGGTCGTGACGCGTTCTCCCGTGGTCTTCCGCATCCCCATGCGCACTCGATTCCGTGGGCAGACCGTCAGGGAAGGCGTGCTGCTGCACGGTCCCGCGGGGTGGGGGGAGTTCTCCCCGTTCCCGGAGTACGGCCCGCGCGAGTGCGCCCGCTGGCTGGCCTGTGCCCGTGAGGCGGCGTTCGAGGGGTGGCCCGCGCCGGTGCGCGACAGCGTCCCCGTCAACGCGACCGTGCCCGCGGTGGGGCCCGAGCAGGCGTACGAGATCGTCCGGCGGTCCGGGTGCGGCACGGCCAAGGTCAAGGTGGCCGAGCGCGGTCAGACGTTCGACGACGACGTGGCCAGGGTGGAGGCCGTGCGCGACGCGCTGGGGCCCGGTGGGCGGCTGCGGGTCGACGCCAACGGCGCGTGGGACGTCGACGAGGCGGTGCGGCGGCTGAAGCGGCTCGACCGGTTGGACCTGGAATACGCCGAGCAGCCGTGCGCCACGCTGGAGGAGCTGGCGGCGGTGCGGCGGGCGTGCGACGTGCCGATCGCGGCCGACGAGTCGATCCGCAGGGCCGAGGACCCGCTGCGGGTGCGGGCGGCGGAGGCCGCCGACATCGCGGTGGTCAAGGTGCAGCCGCTCGGCGGTGTGCGCAGCGCGCTGCGGGTGGTGGAGGCGTGCGGGCTGCCCGCCGTGGTCTCCAGCGCCGTGGAGACGTCCGTGGGGCTGGCGGCGGGGCTGGCGCTGGCGGCGGCGCTGCCGTCGCTGCCGTACGCGTGCGGTCTCGGCACGATGGCGTTGCTGGCTGGCGACGTCGTGGACGATTCGCTGACGCCCGTGGACGGAGCCCTGACGGTACGGCGCCCCTCTGTCAGTTTTCAGCATTTGTCGGCATTTGAGATTGAATCTCCCCAGTGGCTTCGCCGGATGCAGGAGGCGTCACTTTGAACCCCGCTACCGCGCTGGCCACGGTGCTGGTCGACGAGCTGGTGCGCTGCGGCCTGACCGACGTGGTGCTCGCGCCCGGCTCGCGCTCCGCCCCCCTGGCACTGGCCCTGCACGCCGAGTCGCGGGTGCGCCTGCACGTGCGCATCGATGAACGGTCGGCGTCCTTCCTGGCGCTGGGGCTGGCCAAGCGCTCCGAGCGGCCCGTGGCGCTGATCTGCTCGTCCGGCACGGCCGTGGCCAACTTCCACCCGGCCGTGATCGAGGCGGGCGAGTCGGGCGTCCCGCTGCTGGTGCTGACCGCGGACCGGCCGCCCGAGCTGCGCGGCACCGGCGCGAACCAGACGATCGACCAGATCAAGCTGTTCGGCACCGCGGCCCGGTGGTTCGCCGAGGTCGGGGTGCCCGAGGACCGTCCCGGGCAGGTGGCCTACTGGCGTTCGCTGGCCTGCCGCGCCTACCAGCGCGCCATGGGCCCGTCCGACCCGGGGCCCGTCCACCTGAACCTGGCCTTCAGGGAGCCGCTGATCCCCGACGGCGACACCTCCTGGTGCGAGCCGCTCGACGGCGGCGCGAACGGCCCGTGGGTGCGGGTCAGGGTCGCGCCCCCGCCGGCCGCCCTGCACCTCCCGCCGACCAGGCGCGGCGTGCTGGTGGTCGGCGACGGCGCGCCCAACGTGCGCCGGTACGTGGCCGCGGCCGGCATGGCGGGCTGGCCGGTGCTGTCGGAGCCCAACGGCGGCGGCCGCTACGGCGACCACGCCATCTCGACCTACCACTACCTGCTGGGCACGCCGGAGTTCGCCGACACGCACCGGCCCGACGTGGTCGTGACGCTCGGGCGGCCGGGGCTGTCCAGGCCGCTGCTGTCGTGGCTGAAGCGGGCGGAGGAGCACATCGTGGTGGCGCCCGACCTGAGCCGCTGGCCCGACCCGACCCGCTCGGCCACGCAGGTGGCGCAGGCCGTGGAGATCCCGGTCGCCGCCGGCGACGACTCGTGGCTGCACGCCTGGCGGCAGGCCGACCTGGCGGTCCGGTCGGTGATGGACGCGGTGCTGGACGTGTCCGGCACGAGCGAGCCGCGCCTGGCGAGGGACCTGGCCGACTCGCTGCCGAACGGCGCGCTGCTGTTCTGCGGCTCGTCGATGCCGATCCGCGACCTGGACCAGGCCATGCGGCCGCGGCGCGGCATCAGGCTGATGGCCGGCCGGGGCGCCTCGGGCATCGACGGGGTGGTGTCCGCGGCGATGGGGGCGGCGCTGGCGCACAACGGCCCCTCGTACGCGCTGATCGGCGACCTGTCGTTCCTGCACGACCAGAACGGGCTGATCCTCGGCCCGCGCGAGCCCCGGCCCGACCTGTGCTTCGTGGTCGTCAACAACGACGGCGGCGGCATCTTCTCGCTGCTGCCCCAGGCGGCGGTGCGCGACCCGTTCGAGCGGGTGTTCGGCACGCCGCACGGGGTGGACCTCGCCTATGTGGCGGCCGCGACGGGGACGCCGTACCGGCTCCTGGAGGACGTCAGCGACCTGCCCAAGGCGCTGCGCGGGGAGGGGCCGCGGGTGGTGGAGGTGCGCACCGACCGCGAGGAGAACGCGATCGTGCACGCCCGCCTGCGCGAGGCGGCGCAGGACGCCGTCCACGCCTTCCTCGCCTCCCGCTGAGGCCCCGCCGTGCTTGCTCCGGTGGACGTCCCTGTAGGGGAGGAGGGGCTCACGCAAAGGGACGCGGCGGTCAGAGGGACGAGGCAGGGCTGCGGGAAACGGGCGGCGGTCAGGCGCCGAGTGCGTCGAGGAGGCGGTTGAGCGGGCTGTCCAGGCGTCAGGCGCCGAGCGCGTCGAAGAGGCGGTTGAGCGGGCTGTCCAGGCCGTACCGGTCGGCGAGCCGCACCAGCGCCTCGGGATCGCGCGGCTTGGCGGGCAGGGTGAGGTCGGCCGGCGGCAGCGGCGCGTCGGAGGCCACCTCGACGACGGCGGGCGCGGCGCTCAGGTAGTCGCGGGCGGCGGCCAGGCGGGTGCGGCTGCCCGCGGGGAAGCCGTCGGTGACGCCCGCGTCGAGGGCTTCGAGCAGGGCGTCGAGCGAGCCGAAGCGGGTGATGAGGGCGGCGGCGGTCTTCTCGCCGACGCCGGCGACGCCGGGCAGGCCGTCGCTGGGGTCGCCGCGCAGGGTGGCGAAGTCGGCGTAGGAGCGGCCGGGGATGCCGTATTTGGCGGTGACGAACGCCTCGTCCACGATCTGCAGGTTGCGGATGCCGCGGGCGGTGTAGAGGACGCGTACGGGGCGGGCGTCGTCGACGAGCTGGAACAGGTCGCGGTCGCCGGTCACGATGTCGACGGCGCCCGGGGCCTGGTGGGTGAGCGTGCCGATCACGTCGTCGGCCTCGTAGCCGGGCGACTCCAGGCGGGCGATGCCGACGGCGTCGAGCACGTCCTGGATGACCGCGATCTGCGGGACGAGCGCCTCCGGCACCTCTTCGGCGTCGCCCTGGGCGACGCGGTGCGCCTTGTACGTCGGGATCGCCTGGACGCGGAAGGCCGGCCGCCAGTCGGCGTCCATGGTGGCCGCGAGCGCGGTGGGGGAGTGCTGGCGGACGAGGGTGGCGATCATGTCGATGAGGCCGCGTACGGCGTTGACGGGGGAGCCGTCGGGGGCCTTGACCGACTCCGGCACGCCGTAGAAAGCGCGGAAGTAGAGCGATGGGGTGTCGAGAAGCATCAGCACGCGTCTATGGTCGCACCTCTGACAAGCCGTTACCCGCTCTGCCCGGGTACGGCCACCGCCAGCAGGCAGGCGTCGTCCTCGGGGTTCGGGCCGCCGATGTCGGCGAGGAGGCGGTCGAGCCCGGCGTCCAGGTCGCGGGCGGGCACGTCGCGGGCGGCCGCCAGGACCAGGTCGAGGCCGACGTCGATGTCGCGGGTGCGCCGCTCGACCAGCCCGTCGGTGAACATCAGCAGCAGGTCCCCGGGCAGCAGGCGGGTGGTCGCCAGCTCGTACGGGCGCTCCGAGGCGGCGCCGAGCAGCACGCCGCGGGGCTGGGCGAGCTGGCTGGCGGCCCCTTCGCGCACGAGGATGGGCGCGAGGTTGCCCGCCTGGCTCCAGGCGAGCACGCGCGTCTCCGGGTCGAGATGGCCGATGATCGCGGTGGCGGTGGTCTCCTTGAGCTGGTGCAGGACGAGGTCGTTCAGCCAGGCCAGGAGCCGGTGCGCGGGCTGGCCGGTCATGGCCAGGCCGACGAGGGCGTGACGGAGCTGGGCCATGTGCGCGATGGCGGGCAGGCCGTGGCCGGAGACGTCGCCGATGGCCAGCAGCAGCCGTCCGTCGTGGGCCGGGGCGGCCTCGAACCAGTCGCCGCCCAGGTTCGCGGTCTTCTCGGCCGGCACGTACCGGACCGCGACGTTGGCGTGCGGCAGGTCGAGGTCTCCGGCGGAGTCGGGGAGGATGGCGTCGCGCAGGGCGAGCATGACGTGGCGCTCCTCGGCGGCCTGCTCGCGGGCCTCCAGGAGCTGGCGGCGCGACTCCGACATCATGCGCTCGGCGCGGCGGCGGCCGGTGATGTCCTGGATGACGCCGTGCAGGCCCACGGGGCCGCCGGGGGCCACGAGCGGCTCGAGCACGACGCGCAGGTCGCGCAGCTCGCCTCCGCGCCGGATGCGGAACTCGGCCTGCACCGGTTCGACACCTTCGATGGCCGACCACAGGAGGCGGCTGAGCGTGCCGACGTCGTCGTGTTCGACGTGTTTGGCCAGGTCGGGCAGGGCGATGGGACCGTCGGCGGGGTCGCGGCCGAAGATCAGGTACACCTGGTCGGACCAGATCGTCTCGCCGGAGTGCATGTGCCACTCCGCCCAGCCCATGTTGCCGAGCCGCTGGGCGTGCGCCAGCCGGGCGGCGAGCTTTTCGGCGTCGCTGTCGCGGCTGTCGTGGTTGTCGTGGCTGAGCAGCTCGGCCGCGCCTATGACGTCGACCATGGTCTCACTCTCAAGTGCAGTCGAACTGGACAATTGACCCCACACTACGTGATCAACTCTGGACGGAGTGTAGCGATGGGCTGCTGTGTTGTGAGAGCTTTTCGCGGATTTTAGGGGCCGGGGTCCGAGTAGATTATGGGCTGTGACGTCCTCAGACTTGTATCCCGTGTCCCGTCTCGCCGCCGTTCAGGAGGCCACCGCCAAGGCCGGTGTCGACGCCCTGCTGCTGACCCCCGGGCCCGATCTGCGTTATGTGAGCGGATATGAGGCCAAGCCGCTGGAGCGGCTGACCTGTCTCGTGGTGCCCGCCTCCGGTGACGCGTACATGATGGTGCCCCGCCTGGAGCTGCCCGCCGCGGAGGCGTCGCCGGCCTCGCGGCTGGGGCTGGAGTTCGTGGCGTGGGACGAGACCGACGACCCGTACGCCGTCGTGGCCGCCCGGCTCGGCAAGGTCGGCAAGGTGGGCCTGGCCGACCGGATGTGGGCCATGTCGTCGCTCCGCTTCCGCGAGGTGCTGCCGGAGGCCGAGCAGGTGCTGGCCGGCACCGTGCTGCGGGAGCTGCGGATGCGCAAGTCGGCCGCGGAGGTGGCGGCGCTGCGCGAGGCCGGGGAGGCGATCGACGCGGTGCACCGGCGCGTCCCGGAGTTCCTGCGGGCCGGGCGCACGGAGCGCGAGGTGGGCAGGGACATCGCCGAGGCGATCCTGGCGACGGGCCACGCGACGGTCGACTTCGTCATCGTCGCCTCGGGGCCGAACGGCGCCAGCCCGCACCACGACGTGTCCGACCGGGTGATCCAGGCGGGCGAGCCGGTCGTGGTCGACATCGGCGGCCAGCTGCACAACGGCTACTGCTCGGACTCGACGCGCACGTACAGCGTGGGGGAGCCGCCCGCGGAGTTCGCGGCGTACTACGAGGTGCTGCGCCGGGCGCAGGACGCGGCCTGTGTGGCGGTGCGGCCGGGGGTGTCGTGCGAGTCGATCGACGCGGCCGCCCGCGACATCATCGCGGAGGCGGGGTACGGCGACTACTTCATCCACCGGACCGGGCACGGGATCGGGATCGAGACGCACGAGGAGCCGTACATCGTCTCGGGCAACGGGGCGCCGATGGAGCCGGGCTTCGCGTTCTCGGTGGAGCCGGGGATCTACCTGCCCGGCCGGCACGGGGCCCGGATCGAGGACATCGTGGTGTGCACGGAAGGGGGCGCGGAGCGCCTCAACAACACGCCCCGCGACCTCGTCATCGTGTAGGTGAGCCAGAGGCGGCCCACCCCTTGCCCTGCCAGGTGGTGAGTCAGAGCAGGCCCACCCCTCGCCCTGCTGGGTGGTGGGCCTGCTGACATCCGCCCCGAGCGGTCCTCGCTGATCGGCTCGGGCTGTCCTTGCTGAGGCGCCTCCGGCGTCCAGCCGAGCCCATCCCTTGACCGACGCGGCGGTGGGGCGGCTGAGGCGCAGCCGGCCCACCGTGCTGTCTCAGCCGGTGTGAAGGATACGGAAGCGATCGGGCTCCGCCGGATCTCTATCAACGACTTGGACCGGCGCCCATGCCCACTGCCACACGCTGATGCCCGGCGTGCGGGAGAACTGGATCTGCCCGCGGGTGCCTTCCACTGCAACGCGCGGCCAGGATTCGGCAATGCGCGCCCGGTCCGCGCCGTGAGAACAGAGGGCGTCGGCGAGGACGGCGACCGCGTCATAGCCCTCGAAGGCGACGAAGGAGGGCGCTTCGGCCAGCCGCTCGCGGAGGGCCGTATCGACTCGTGCACCGAGTGGGCTGAGGCGCTCGGGCAGGTAGCGCAAGAACGGGATCGCGGCGCCGTCGTCGCCCAGCAGGCTCGCCCATTCGGCGAACTCCGGCTGCCCGGCCGGAGCGCCGATCATGATCTCGGCGAGGCGCTGGTCGCGGCGGACAGACCTGACGATCGACACTGCCGGCTCCGGGTGGCCGACCAGAAGTAGGAGGGCTGTCGCGCGATTGCCGGCGAGCTCGTCGCACACGGCTGTGGGGGCGAGTGCGCGCGTGTCGAGTTCGATGACGGCGCCGCCGCGAGGAGCGAGGTGGTCCCGCAGAATGCGGGTCCCCGATGCCCAGTAGACACTCGCGTCGGCTGCTACGGCGATTCGAGTGTGGCCCGCGCTGAGGAGGAAGTCCGCGTAGATCTGCCAGCCGTGGGACTGCGCCGGGGCGAGGCGGGCGACCCATTCCGTCGGCTGTTCGGTGAGCGCGTCGAGAACCGCTGACGAGCAGAGGAACGGCACGCCGAGGGCGTCGGCCCTGGCGGCGGCGGCGCGAGCGACGACGCTGTGATATTCCCCCACCAGGGCGGCCACGCCCAGGCGAGCGAGTTCGTCGACGGCCGCCGCGGCCCTCTGCGGATCGGCCGCGGTGTCTCGGACCACCAGCTCAAGTGGTCTTCCGGCAATCCCGCCGGCGTCATTGACGTCGCGAACGGCCAGCTGGAGTCCGGCGAGCAAGTGCCGGCCTGCCTCGACCCAGCCAGGCCGGGTCAGCGGAACGAGAGCGCCGATCTGGAAGGGTGATCCGTCAGTCCGCTCGGCTCCAGGTGCCGATGGTGGTGCAGTCATGCGTTGGCGTCCTTGCGTGTTAAGGCGATCATGCTCACTCCTTGAGCACTGGGTGGCGCTGAGCTGGGATGCTGGTGCGGCCTTTGGGGCGTCAGGGTCCGGATTTGGAGGATTTTGGTGCGCTGGCGGGGGTGGTGATGATTGGTAGTACCCGGGGAAGATGTCGATGGACTCGTCCGGGTGAGGGCCTGCGCTGGTGGGTCGGGGGTGCCCTGACCGGACCAGAACAGCCACATGGCCTTCGGAGCGGGGCGGCGGCCACCGGGCGGGCTCGCCGTGGGTGTCGCGAGCACCTCGACTACATCGCCGACAGATCACTCCTGGCCTGACGCACGCCATGCTCGGCACCCACGTCGGTGCCGAGCTCCTCCGTCAGCGAGCCCACGACAATGTGGAGGGCATCCCGCACCGAGACCGGCACTGCGACTGTGCTCGGTCGACGAAGTCGATGCCATCGGCGGCAGCCACTATTTCTGATGGATCTGGATCTCGTGGTTATCGGGCCCGGTGACTTTGGCGTAAGTGCCCCACGGCTCCTCGACCGGATCGGTGACCTCGGCGCCTCGGGAGCGGAGCTCGGCCACGGTCGCGGCGATATCATCGCAGGCGTACGTGAGATATGCGCCCTCGCCCGGTTGCTTGCCGAACGTCGCCGCGTCGTGAATGGCAATCGTGGTCGGACCGTTCGGCGGCGTCACCTCGATCCAACGAACGCCGGGCATCATCTCGGCGTCCGTGGTCTTGGCAAACCCGAACGTGTTGACGAAGAAATCGACGGTCTGCTGCTGGTCGCCGACGTACAGCATGGCAGCACCGATATGACTGATCACGAAACCCCTCCCGACGCCTCCGCCGCACCGCGACTCGTCCGAACCCTACAAGGCAGGCCCGGGACGACCGCGGGGACGCAGCCGTCCCAGGGCTCAAGAAGCCAGCGTGATCGCCTTAAGACGTAAGGCGTCTCCCGTATGGCGATTCGGATATTTGTTCGCTGTGCCGGCCCTCGCCGCTGATCGGGAATGTGTGCTCGTTTTCACCCCGACTTGGCCGCCTACCCCGGCAATCTCTTCGCCTGACGGTGCCCGGCCATGCGTCCGTGACTCGGTCGTTTCGAGGGGCTGCCTGCGGGTGCCCAGACGATCGAGTACCGCCTCGTCGGCGCCCAGGAGTCTCGCGCGACTACGCGGTCCAGATCGAGGTCAACCAGCCCGACGGCCTGCGGTCCAACGTGCTTTACTCCTTCAAGTGCAACACGCCTCCATCCGATGAGGCGTCCGGCGTCGCCGCCGAGGACCTCACCCGCACGGCGAGCGGCGGCCCGCTGGCCGAACTGGCCGCCGACGCGCAGCTCGCGTCGGTGCGGGCCCGGTCCGGCGCGCAGGTCCGCTCGTCAACAGGTATGACGTCAAGGCGGACCTGCCCGCCGGACCGGCTCGGCTTCGAGCAGCTGCGGAACGCGCAGCCCGCCGGGCCGGCCGTCAACGTGCAGACGACGACCGGCGGACAGCTCAAGAAGCTGCTGGCCACACCCAAACCCAACGCAGCGGGCTGGGTGCCGACCCTGTCAGCCGGGCTGCGCTACACGCTCGGCGGTGGGAAGGTCCTGTCGATGACGCTCGACGGGGCTCCGGTGACCGCCACGCAGGAGATCAGGGTCGCGGGCGCCTGGAGTCTCATCGCCGGGTTCGACGGCCGGCCGCGCTGGGAGGGCACGACCACGTACACGAGCGGTCCCGACGACACCGGGGCACTCGCGGCGTACCTGGTCGCCCACTCACCGGTGCCGGCGCCGCCCGGTGACCGGCTCCCCCCCGTGAGATTGCTGGCCGCCGGCGTGGGAGGTGACCGGTCCCAGGGCGGATCGTCCGCGATGGGCGGCTGCTGTGGCACAGTCGCTGTCATGTTCGCGGAGGTCACCTACGCCAGCACACCCGGATCGGAGCGTCCCAACGAGGACCTGGTCATCGCCGGGCCGTCGTGGATCGTCGTGCTCGACGGGGCCACGGCGGCGGCCGGGGTGGACAGCGGGTGCGTGCATGACGTGCCGTGGCTGGTGGCCAGGCTCGGAGGCGCGCTGGCGGCCGGGCTGTCGCAGTCGAAGGCGTCGCTGTCCGGCATTCTGGAGGCGGCCATCGAGGTGGCCGTCGCGGCGCACTCCGGTACGTGCGACCTCGGCAATCCCGACTCGCCGTCCGCGACGGTGGCCATGGTGCGCGGCGTCGAAGGACGTGTGGAGTACCTCGTGCTGGGGGACTCGCCGGTCCTCTTCGCACTGGCGGACGGCGGGGTCCGGGTGGCGAGCGACGACCGGCTCGAGGGGCTGCCGGGCGGGCGGCCGTACACGGTGGAGCTGGTGCGGCGGATGCGCAACGCGCCCGGCGGGTTCTGGGTGGCGGGCAGCCGTCCCGAGGCGGCTCGCCAAGGAGTGTGCGGCGCCGTGGCGGATGTGCGCGGCGTAGGGGTGGTCACCGACGGGGTGTCGAGGCTCGTCGAGTGGTACGGGTGGAGCTGGGGCGACCTCGTGGCGGCGCTGGAAGGGAAGGGGCCGCAGGCGGTGATCCGGGCGGTACGGGAGCTGGAGAGGACCCGGGGACCGGTGCGGGGCAAGCGGCATGACGACGCCACCGCCGCATGGGGGCGGATCGGCCACATGTGACGGCGGCCGCGGTCGCGGTGGATCTGAACCTGGACACGCGGCTTCGCGCGGCGGTGTATCAGGTGCCGTTGCCCGCGCTCTGGGAGGGCGGGGGCGGCGGAGGGAGTGCTCATGTTCGTCGGCAGGACGGCGGAGCTCGCCCTGCTGCGCGCCGAGATGCGGGCGGCGTGCGAGGGGTCCGCCGGGAGGGTGGTGGTGGTCGAGGGCCCGGAGGGGATCGGCAAGACGGCGCTCGTCCACCACGCCCTCGCGAGGGACACGGGCGTGCGGGTGCTGGCCGCCAGCGGCGAGGAAGGCGAACGGCAGCTCAGCCTCGGCGTCCTGCGCCAGCTCATCGACGGGGCGGTGGCCCTGCCGGCTCCGCGTCCGGGGCCGGACACGGACGTGGTCGTGGCGGGTCCGCGACCGAAGCCGGACGTGGACGGGGACGCGGCCGTGGGGGCTTCGCGGCCGGACCTGGACGCAGTTGTGCGGGCTGCGCAGCCGGTGCCGGACGTGGACATAGTTGTGTCGGGTCCGCGGCCGGTGCCGGACGTGGACATGGTCGTGCCGCGTCTGCGGCCGGAGCTGGGGGAGGCCGTGCCGGCTTCGCGGGCGCGGCTGGAGGGGGCGAGCCGGGCACTGACGGTGGCGGGGGAGGACTGGTGCGCCGCCGGACAGGTGGTCTGCGACGTCATCGACGCCCTCCAGGCGCGGGGGCCGCTGGTGGTGCTGGTCGACGACGCGCAGTGGGCGGACGGCGCCTCCCTGCGGGCCCTTGGTTACGTGTTGCGGCGGCTGCGGAGCGGGCGCGTGCTCGCGCTGGTCACCTGCCGCGACCTCGCCGACCCGTGGCTTCCCGAGGGGCTGCGCCGGCTGCTGACCGGCGACGAGACGCTGCGCATCACGCTGTCCGGGCTTGACGCCGCCGACCTGGTCGAGCTGGCCGCACACCTGCCCGGACACGCTGCCGACCTGGTCGAGCTTGCGGCACACCTGCCCAGACATGCCGCCGACCTGGCCGAGCTGGCAACACGCCCGCCTCGACACGCCTGCGACCGGGCACCGGGCGGGCCGGATGCCCCTCCCGTCGCGACGTCGGGAGCAGGCGGCACGGTGGACGCCGTTTTCGGTGCGATGTCGGGGGCACGCGGCACGGTGGACACCGTTTTCGGTGCGAGGCTGGGGACACGCGACAAGGACGAAGCCGCTTTCGACGTGCTGCCGGGGGCCGCCGGGGCGCGGGGCCTTACCGAGCCGGCGGCTGTGCGGTTGCGCGACCACACGCTGGGCAATCCGCTGCACGCCTGTGCCCTGCTGAACACCGTGCCGGTCCCGGTCCTGGCCGACCGCGGGGTTCGGCTGCCGGCGCCTGCCACGTACGTCCGCCCCTTCGCCCCCCGCCTGAGCGCCTGCACTCCCGCCGCCGGCCGGCTCGTCGCCGCCTGCGCCGTGCTGGGCGCGAGGTGTCCGCTGCACGTGGCGGCCGCTGTGGCAGGCGGGCTCGACGATCCGCTGGACGCTCTGGAAGAGGCCGTGAACGCCGGGCTGCTGCGGGAGCTACCCGGGCGCCTGGTCGCCTTCCCCGAGCCGCTGGCGCGGGCCGCCGCCTATGACGGGCTCGGCGCGGGCGTCCGAGCGCGGCTGCACCTGGCGGCCTCCCGCGTGGTCGACGACATCGGTACGGCCCTGCGCCACCGGGCCGCGGCGGCCGGCGGACCCGACGAGGCGCTGGCCGAGGAGCTGGCCGGTTTCGCCGCCAAGGCCGCCCAACATGGGCAGTGGCAGGAGGCCGCCGCCCACCTCGAACTGGCCGCCGGGCTCACGGAGTCGGCCGCGCGCCGCGACGAGCTGCGTACGGCGGCGCTGGAGCACATCCTCATCGGGGGCGACGTGCTCCGCGCCGCCGAGCTCGCCGCCGCGCCCAACGCCGACCCGCGCCCGGCGCGCCGGTACGTGCTGGGGCGGCTCGCGCTGGCCTCGGGACGCTTCGAGGAGGCGGCCGAGCTGCTGGCCGAGGCGTGGCGGCACAGGGAGCCGGGGTTCGCCGCCGACGTGGCCGAGCAGCTCGGGTGGCTGCACCTGGTCACCGGGGATCGGGCGGGGGCGGCGAGCTGGGCCTACCTGGCGATCCAACAGCCCATCCAGGGCCTGGTCGCAAGGCCGTACGACGTGCTGGCACTGGGAGGGGCACCCATCGCCGGCACACCACCCGGCCCTGGCACGGAACCCGGCTTCGGCGCACCACCCGCCTCCGGTAGGCCGTCTGGCTGTGGTGCGGAACCCGGCTCCGGTACGCCGTCTGGCTCTGCCATGGAACCCGGCTCAGATGCACCTCTGGGCTCCGGCACGCGACCGGGCTCTGGCGCGGAACTCGAGTCCGGCATGCCACTCGCCTCCGGCACGGCGCCCGGCGTCAGGGCTGAGCCCGGCGGCGGCTTGTCGGGTGGCCCGGGTCGCTGCCCCGCCGCCAGCCTTGCGGCGGCCGTCCGGCTCCTGGGACAGGGCGCTCCCGATCAGGCGTGCGCGGTGCTCAGGAGGGTCGTGAGCGGGGCCGCGCAGGCGGGACTGCCGCACCACCGGCTGCTGGCCTCCGGGCTGCTCGCCGCAGCCGAGTACGAGACCGCGCGCTGGGACAATGCCGCCGCCCGGGCGGAAGAGGCGCTTGCCGAGGCGGTGGCGCTGGGCCAGCGGTGGTTGCTGCCGTGTCTGGAGGTGGCGTGCGTGGCGCCGCTGGCGGCTCGGGGCGAGCACGAGCGGGCACTCGCGCACGCCACGGCCGCCCGCGCCACCGCCCGCCGCCTGCGCCACGTGATGGGCGAACATCAGGCAGACCTGGCCCTGGCCCTCCTCGGCGCCGAGCCGGGGTCGGGTCGTACGGGTGACGTGGCCGGGTGGGAGCAGGGTCAAGGGTGGGTGGGGGACGTATTCGTGCCCGACCCGCGCCCCGGGCGGATCGAGGCGCTGGTGGCCGACGGGCGGCTGGAGGAGGCGGAGCGGGCGCTGGCCGCGTACGGCGGGAGCGGCCCGGGGCGGCTGGAGGAGGCGGAGCGGGCGCTGGCCGCGCATGGCGAGAGTGGCCGTGGGTGGTGTGAGGAGGCGGAGCGAGGTTTGGTTGCGTACGGCGGGAGCGGCCGCGGGTGGCGTGAGGAGGTGGAGTGGCTCAGGCTCGGTGGGTTGCTGCTTGCCGCCAGGAACCTCCCAGCCAGGGCGGAGGAGAGCTTCATCCGAGCGCTCGCGCTGGTGGAGGGGGCGTGGCCGCTGGAGGAGGCCCGCGTGCTGCTCGACCTCGGCAGGCTGCTGCGCCGCACGGGCCGGCGGAGAGCGGCCGCGGAACGGCTCGGCGCCGCCCGCGCGATCTTCGACCGGCTGGGCGCGCGCCCGCTCCTGGACCGTTGCGCGCACGAGCTGGAAGCCTGCGGCCTGGAACCCCCGGCCACAATACGGCTCGGACTCACGCCGCAGGAGCTCAGCACCGCCACGCTCGTGGCCGGCGGCCTGACGAACCGGCAGATCGCCAGGGAGCTGCTCATCAGCGTCAAGACCGTCGAGTACCACATCGGCAAGATCTACACCAAGCTCGGGATCGGCTCGCGGGTGGCGCTGGCCGCCAAGCTCGCCGCGTACGGCCAGGCAGGTTAGAGCCGGGTCGCCAAGCTCGCCGCGTACGGCCAGGCAGGCGAGAGCCGGGCCGCCGAGCTCGCCGCGTACGGCCAGGCAGGCGAGAGCCGGGCCGCCGAGCTCGCTGCGCTGCGTACGGCCAGGCCGGCTAGAGCCGGCTGGAGCCGGCGGTCACGGATCAGAGCAGGATCCAGGTGGTCACGACCGGGCCGCCGCCCTCTGGGCTGACCCGCAGCCGCAGCGGCCCCGGAGCCAGCTCGCCCGTCGTGAACCGGCCCAGCTCGTCCGCCCGCACGCGCGTACCCCCGTCACGCCGCTGCAGCACGATGTCCGCGGGCCCGCCACCCGACAGCCGCCCCACCAGCCGCCCCCCGGACACCTCCAGCTCGACCACCACCTCGCCCGCCGCGAACGTCAGCAGCCGCGCCCGCCCCCCGCCCCGCACGCGGGTCGCCGACAGCTCGTCCCACGAGTCGAACGTCAGCTCGGCCAGCTCCGCGTCCAGGGACCTGAGCGCGTACGCCCGCATCGCCTCCTCGAACAGCTCCGCCGGGACCGGGTCGAGCCGCTCGGCGGCCGCCCGGAGGCGCTCCTCGAGCTCGAGGTCCCGGTCGTCCATGGCGTCGTCGATGGAGTCCATGGAGTCCATGCCGTTCACCCCCGGATGTCGCTCACGCCGCGCCGGTTCATCAGCGCGGCCAGCCGCTTGAGGCATCGCCCCCTGTTGGGCCCGATGCTGCCGACCGGCATGTCCAGCCCGTCCGCGATCTCCTGATAGCTCGGCCGCGGCGAGGCGACGAGGACGCGCAGCAGCCGCCGGCAGCGCTCCGGCAGCTCCTCGAACGCGCTCCACAGCGCCCGCTCCCGCTCGGCCCGCTCGTCCTCCTCCTCGGCCTCCAGCAGCAGCAGCTCGGGCGAGCGATCGTCGACGTCCATCCCGAGCAGCTCCAGGTCGCCGACCGGCAGGGCCCTGCCGCTGGTGCGCAGGACCCGCAGCGCCTCGTGCCTGGCGGTGCTGGCCAGCCAGGAACCGGCCCGCGCGGGCTCCCTGAGCCTGGTCAGGTGCTCGGCGAAGCGGTACCAGGTCGTCTGGCACACGTCCTGCGCGTCGGCGGCGTTCACGAGGTAGCTCCGCGCCACGGCCCACACCAGCCCGCTGTAACGCTGGTAGAGCTCCTTCCACGCGCCCGCGTCGCCGTCCGCGGCAGCCACGACCAGAGCTGCGGTGTCGTCCACGGCGGCGGCTCCCTGGGTTCGGGCGGGATGCCCAATATATTTGGCCCGCCGCCACCAGAGCGCGAACTCGCCGTCATCGGAGCAAACCACTCAGGTCCGGTACGGCCAGCCGCCCCGCCATGAGGTCCGCCGCGGCCACCCGCGACGACACCTTCTCCTGCGACATGCGGGCCGCGACCAGCCCGGCCACGATCGGCGTGGCGAACGACGTGCCGCTCCACTCCGCCAGCCCCGTGAACGTCGCCTTGTCGCCGTCCTGCAGCGTCGCCAGGCAGGTGCAGCCCGGGTAGAGGCCCTGGTCGGAGAAGCGGCAAGTGGTGCGGTGCGGGTAGCCGTACTGGTAGGGGCCCGAGGTGAAGGCGTTGACCAGGCGCTCGCCCGGCGCGTACACCGTGACCCAGTCCCCGTGGTTGCTGAAGCAGGCCCGGCCGAGCCCGTCCTCGCGCAGCGCCCCCACCGAGATCACCACGTCGCCGGAGACGTTGACCGGCTCCGCGGCGTACGCGGCCGGCCAGAACGGCAGCGTCTCGCCGTCGTTGCCCGCCGCGGCCACCAGGACGGTGCCCGGGTGGGCGGCCAGCTCGTCCATGAAGGCGGCCAGGCCGAGCAGCTCGCCGGCGTCCCCCGTCCGGGTGCCGGCGGACAGCGAGATGATGTCGGGCCAGCCGTGGGTGTCCATGATCCGGTGCAGGGTCTGGCCCAGCTCGTCCTCCAGGGCGGCGCCCGCGTACGGGAAGACGTCGTAGACGCGCACGTCGGCGGCGGGGGCCACGCAGCGCAGCACGCCCGCGATGAACGTGCCGTGGCCCACGTACGGCTTGATGAGCCCGTCGGCGTCCAGCTCGTCGCCAGGGGCGGTGACGTCACCGGTCACCATGGGGATGTCGGGCACGCCCGAGCTCTGGGCCAGCCACTGGTGGTCGAGGTAGTCGTGGACGAGGCCGGTGTCGAGGACGGCGACGGTCACGTTCTCGCCCCGGTCGCGGCCGGACAGGGGCGGGTTGAGCGGCCCCGCGCTCGGCACCGGCTCGTCGCCCGGGCAGAGGTTGACGCCGGCGACGGAGACGAAGTGGACGAGGCTGGATGCGATGTTCTCGCCGGCCAGGTGCTCGACGGTGCGGTGGAGGTCTCTGGAGCCGACGGCGAGCCTGCGTACGGAGCCGCGGCCCGCGTGCCGCGCCCCGGCCACGCGGACCGGGTCGGGGCCCGGCAGCAGGCCCTGGACGGCCGCGACGGCCCGGTCGGTGTCGGCGTCGCGTACCAGGACGTGGCCGTCGAGGTGGGCGAAGCGCGGCTGGACGCCGGAGCCGGGGGCGGCCCCCTCCGGGCCCGCCACCGCCCGCATGCCGTGCGGCAGGGCGGCGTTGAGGATCTCCAGCTGCTCCCAGAATCGGGTGTCCGAGGTGGCCATGTTCTCCGTCTCTCTTCGCGTGTACGTGTGTATGAGTGGCCACCGCGCGGCTTGATACAGGGCCCGTTGACACAGCGCGGGACTACGATCGACTCGTGTCCCGTGAAGATCCGCATGACCTGCTGGCCATGGTCTTCGCGAGACCCCGGGAGGCGCTGGCCGCCGCCAAGGAGGTGCTGGCCGAGGGGCGCGGGCCGTACGAGTCCTCGATCGCCAGGCAGGCGCTCGGGATCCTGCACCGCGAGTTCGGCGACCTCGAGGCGGCGATCCGGGAGCTGCGGCACGCCGTACGCCTGGCGCGGCGCTCAGGCTCGGCCGACCGCGAGGCCGACGTGCTGGCCACCCTGGGCATCGCGCTGCTGCACGCCGGGCGCACGAGAGCGGGGTTGTCGGCGCTCGACTCGGCGGCGGCGCGGGCCGGCGGGGCGACGCGGGCACGGGTGCTGTTCCGCCGCGCGGGAGCCCGCTGGATCCTGGGGCGGCACGCGGAGGCGCTCGAGGACCTGCGGGACGCGGTGCCCGCCCTGCTGGCGGCGCGCGACACGGTGTGGGCGGCCCGGGCGCTGACCCTGCGCGGGCACGTCCAGCTGGCCCTGGGCTCCGTCGCCCCGGCCGAGGCGGACTTCCGTACGGCGCACGACATGCTCGGCACGACCCGGCAGGAGCACGACTCGGCCGTGGCCGTGCAGAACCGCGGAGTGGCGGCCTTCCGCACCGGGGATCTGCCCGCGGCGCTGGACCTGCTGGACGAGGCGGAGCGGCGCTTCAGCGCGCTGGGCACGCCGATGTTCGACCTGGTCGCCGACCGGTGCGCGGTCCTGCTCGCCGCGGGGCTCGCCAGGGACGCCCTGGAGCAGGCGGACGGGGGGCTGCGCCTGCTGGCGCGGCTGCGCGGGCAGGCGACCCGGCGGGCCGAGCTCCTGCTCATCGCCGCCAGGGCCGCTCTCCAGAGCGCCGACCCGGTCACGGCCATGGAACGGGCGGGGGAGGCGCGGCGGCTGTTCGCCCGCCAGCACCGTACCTGGTGGTCCGAGCACGCCCGCCTCATCCTCCTCCAGGCCGAACACGCCACCCTGACGGAAGGCACGCCCCCGGAAGCCGTCGCGGGACGGAGGCTGCTGGGGGAGGCCCGGCGGCTGGCCGGGCGGCTGGCGGCGCTGGGCTCGCCTGAGGTCTGGCAGGCGCAGCTGCTGGCGGGCCGCGTCGCACTCGCCCTGGACAGGCCGGACGCGGCGGAGCGGCACCTGGCCAGGGCGGCGGACGTCAGGCACAAGGGGCCCGCCACGACCCGGGTGGGCGGCTGGCTCGCGGAGGCGCTGAGGGCCGAGGCGGCAGGGGAGCCGCGCCGCCTGCTGCACGCGTGCCGCGCCGGTCTGGCGCTCATCGAGGAGCACCGCCTCACGTTCGGCTCCTCCGAGTTACGCGTGCTCGCCACCGCCCAGGGCGCGGAGCTGGTCACGCTCGCCCAGCGGCACCTCCTGCGCGCCGGGCGCCCGCGCCGCCTCCTGGCCTGGACGGAGCGGTGGCGGGCCACCGAACTCGCCGTGCCCGCCGTGAGCCCGCCCGAGGACGACCGGCTCCTCGCCCAGCTCGCCGCCCTGCGACAGGCGGAGCACCTGCTGGCCCAGGCCCGCCAGGACGGCGCCGCCTCGGCCGCGGCCCTCGAGCGTGACAGGAGCCGCCTGGAGTCCCGCGTACGGGCGACGACGCTGCGCACCCGCGGCGGCCGCGTGCGCGGGGAACGCGACGACGACCGGACGGAGCGGCTCCTGGCCGCCCTGGACGAGGGGCGGCTGGTCGAGCTGGTCGTGATCGACGGCACCCTGCACGTGCTGGTCTGCGGCGAGGGCACCGTGCGCCGGCACATCGCGGGGCCGATGGACCGGGCGGTCGCCGAGGTCGAGTTCGCCCGCTCCAGGCTCCGCCGCCTCGCCTACGAACGCCACCCCGACCAGCGCGAGCTCCACGACCTCGGCGCCCGCCTGGAGCAGGCGCTCCTCGGCCCGACAGCCGGCCGGCTGGGCGACGGGCCGCTGGTCGTCGTGCCGCCGAGCACCCTGCACACCACCCCCTGGGCGCTGCTGCCCGCCCTGCGCCGCCGCCCCTTCACCGTCGCCCCCTCCGCGGGGGCGTGGCTGCGCGCCAGGGCCGCCCGCCGTCCCGACACCGGCCACATCGTCCTCGTACGCGGCCCCGGCGTCCCCCACGCCGACGGCGAGATACGCCAGATCGCCCGCCTGTACGGGGCAGCCGCCGAGATCCCGGCGGGTGACGAGGACGCGTTCCCGTACGGCGACGTCACCGTCCTGGCAGGAGGCCGGGCCACCGCGCCCGACGTGCTGGCCGCCATCGACGGCAGCCCTCTCGCCCACCTGGCCGCGCACGGCACGTTCAGGGCCGACAGCCCGCTGTTCTCCTCCCTCCACCTCGACGACGGCCCCCTGACCGGCTACGACCTCGAACGCCTGCGCCGGGCCCCCCACCACCTCGTCCTGTCCAGCTGCGACTCCGGCCAGATGGCCCCCGTCGGCGCCGACGAGCTGCTGGGCCTGGCCACCGCCCTGCTCCGGCTCGGCACCGCCGCGATCGTCGCCAGCGTCGTCCCCGTGAACGACGAGACCGCCGTACCCGTCATGGTCGGCCTGCACGACGGCCTGCGCCGCGGGCTCGGCCTGGCGGAGGCGCTCTGCCGGGCGAGGGGCGACGACGTGTCGTTCATAGCCATCGGAGCAGGCTGATCGCGCCTCAAGGTCGCCAACTCGGTGGTCATGCGGTTCCTGGCCGACCTGCGCGACGAGCCGGCCACCGTCAAGGAGCTCGACGACCTGCGGGGCTCTGCCGTGACCGGCTCGCCCGGATGCCGGCGCGCGCAGCCCCCACATGGCCGTTCACCTGCGAAGACAGCTCGGATTCAACGCCGGTTTCTTCGGTATTTCGGGCCGCGGACCGGCGCCCTAAAGGACGTGTCGGATTCCATGACAGACTTCCTTGACAGGTTGCCGGTGAGTCAGCCGGATAAGGGTGCGCTAAGCGACAAACCGTGACATTTAGTTTCTTGTAAAAGATTGCGGCTTGAGTGGAAAATGTGGCGTTGCTAGGGTGTCTCGATGCCAGGCATGTGGAGCGACCTTCTCAACACACCTTGACAGGTACCACTGACCACGGCACCTCAGGGGCGGGTTGTGCATGCGCGGGAGATGTACAGGCGGTGCTGGATGGAATTCGGTCGCTCTGACCATTGGCGGCTGCCGACGGCGATCAAGATCTTGATCGCCGGAGGGTTCGGCGCGGGCAAGACCACCATGGTCGGTGCCGTCTCCGAGACCCGGCCGCTGCGTACGGAAGAGGCGCTCACGCAGGTGGGCGCCCACGTCGACGACCTGTCAGGGGTCGAGAGAAAGGTCGCGACCACCGTCGCGATGGATTTCGGGCGCATCACCATCGCCAACGACTACATGCTCTACCTGTTCGGCACGCCCGGCCAGGAGCGCTTCTGGTTCGTGTGGGACGAGCTGGCCATGGGCGCGCTCGGCGCCGTCGTGCTGGCCGACACCCGCCGCCTCGACGCCTGCTTCCCGGCCGTCGACTACTTCGAGAAGCGCGAGCAGCCGTTCATCGTGGCGCTCAACTGCTTCGACGGCACCCGGCCGTTCACCGTGGGCGAGGTCCGCTCGGCGATCGGCCTGGAGCCGGAGATCCCCATCGTGCACTGCGACGCCCGCAGGCGCGACTCGGGCAGAGAGGTGCTCATCACGCTGATGGAGCACGCGATGCGCATGGGCGCCGCGCCCGTCGGGACCATGTCGTGACCATGACCGGCTAACCTTTGGCCGATGGAGGAGATCGACCGCCGGATCGTCACGCTGCTGGCGCGCGACGGCCGCATGAGCTTCACGGACCTGGCCAGGGAGACCGGGCTCTCGGTCTCAGCGGTGCACCAGCGCGTACGCCGCCTCGAAAAGCGCGGAGTCGTGCGCGGATACGCCGCGATCATCGACCATGACGCGGTGGGGCTGCCGCTGACCGCGTTCGTGTCGATCAAACCGATCGACCCGGCCGCCCCCGACGACGCCCCCGAGCGGCTGGCCCACCTGACGGCCATCGAGGCGTGCCACAGCGTGGCGGGCGACGAGAGCTACATCCTCAAGGTACGCGTGGCCTCACCGGCGGCGCTGGAGGACCTGCTGCAGCAGATCCGCGCCTCGGCCAACGTCTCGACCCGCACGACGGTGGTGCTGAGCACGCCGTACGAGCACCGCGCCCCCGAGGTGACCGGCGAGGG
Source organism: Nonomuraea sp. NPDC050786 (assembly GCF_040654115.1). Taxonomy (NCBI): domain Bacteria; kingdom Bacillati; phylum Actinomycetota; class Actinomycetes; order Streptosporangiales; family Streptosporangiaceae; genus Nonomuraea; species Nonomuraea sp. NPDC050786. Next base: position 60,895 of record NZ_JBFAHJ010000043.1, on the reverse strand, counting down.
CTCCTCCGGCCCGGACACCTGACCACCCGCCCGCCCTTTACGGTCCGTACCGCACGTCTACGATCACAACATGGACGTCCTGCCGCTTCTACTGGTGTTCACAGGGCTCGCCGCAGGGGTCGTCGGGTGTCTTGGCCTGGCAGAGCGGCTGCCACGGAACAACGTCGCCGGGGTACGCACCCCCAGCACGATGCGCAGCGACAGGGCGTTCCGAGTCGCCAACAAGGCGGCGGGCGTGCCCACGCTGACCGGTGGCGGCGTCGCGCTGGCCGGAGCGGTGGCGGCGTGGCTCCTCCCGACCGAAGAGGGCGCGCTCACGGCGGTCATCGTGGCCGTGGCCGGCATGCTGGCGCTGACGATCCTCGGCGGCGTGATGGGGGTCCGTGCCGTCAGGACCGCGGCCGGCCAGGAGCCGGATCCGCCCACTGGGTGAGGTCCGGCGGTCTGGCTACGACTCCCGGACCACCGCCACCGGCTGAGCCCTCGAAGACCAGGGCTCAGCCCCCGGCCGGCGCGTAGCGGGCGCGCAGGCGCGTCTTGGCGGCCTCCGTGACCCCGAGGTGCTCCAGGCCGAGCAGCGCCGCGCCCACGATCGGGGGCACGTCGGCCAGGACGAGCTTCGCCCGCGGCGCCCGTACCGCGAAGCCCGAGTCCAGCAGCGACATCAGCAGCGGGTCCCTGGCGGTCAGCATGCCCCCGCCCAGCACCACCTCGACCGGCGTCTCCAGCAGGTCGAGGCGGCGCAGGCAGACCTCGGCCAGCACCGTCACCTCCTCCGCCTGACGCTCCACCAGCGCCCTGGCCACGGCGTCACCCTCCGCGGCCACGGCGAGCACGCCCGGCGAGAGCTCGTGCAGCCGGTCCTCGGCCAGGCGGCCGAAGTGCACCTCCAGCACGAGCTCCTCGACCGTCGCCGTGCCGAAGTGGGCGGTGATCAGGCCGGTCAGCGCGGTCGGCACGCCCCGGCCGTCCTCGGCGCGGGCCGCGTACCAGAGCGCCTCCTCCGCCAGGCCCTGCCCGCCGCCCCAGTCGCCGCTGATGCGGCCGAGCGCGGGGAAGCGGGCCACCGCGCCCGCGGGGGAGACCCCGACCGCGTTGATGCCGGCCCCGCACACCACCGCCACCCCCCACGCGGCCGACGCGCCGGCCCGCAGCAGCGCGAACGTGTCGTTGCGCACCACCACGTCCCCGCCGAGCCCCCTGGCCGCGAGCTCGCGCGCCAGCGCCTCCTCCTCGACGGGCAGGTCCGCCCCCGCCAGGCAGGCCGACACGTGGTCGAACCCGCCCGCGGGCCGCGGCAGCGTCGCGAGCGCCTCCTCCACCACGCTGACCGCCGCCGCCACTCCGTCGCGCTGCGGCGCGAACCCGCCGGCGCGGCCCGTGGCGAGCACCTCGCCGTCCTCCGACACCACCGCGACGTCGGTCTTGCTGTTGCCGCCGTCCACGGCGAGCACGAGCCGCGTCACCGGCCCACCGTCCACGGCAGGTGCGCACGATTGGCCTCCAGCAGCAGGCCCGTCAGCTCCTCGGCGATCTCGTCCTGCCCGACCAAGGGATGGGCGAGCAGCGCGTCCCGCACCCGGTCCGCCCCGCCGTGCAGGGCCGCCTGCAGGGCGAGCGTCTCGTACGCGGACACGTGCGCGATCAGGCCCGCGTACAGCGGCTCGACGGCGGGCACCGGCAGCGGCGCCGCCCCGCCCGCCCCGACGGCCGCCGGCACCTCGATCACCGCCGAGTCGTCGAGGAACGGCAGCGTGCCGGCGTTGCGAACGTTAACAATCTGGGTGTCGCCCCGGTCCCCCAGCAGGGACGCGATCAGCGCCACGGCCGCCTCCGAGTAGAACGCCCCGCCCCGCTCCGACAGCAGCTCCGGCTTCGTCACCACTGCCGGGTCGGCGTACATCTCCAGCAGCCGCCGCTCCAGCGCCGCGACCTCCGCCGCCCGCGACGGCTTCGAGCGCTGCTCGCGCACCACCGCGTCGTGCGCGTAGAAGTAGCGCAGGTAGTACGAGGGGATCGCGCGAAGGCGCTCCAGCAGCCCCAGCCGCAGCCCGAGGCTGTCGGCGATCTCCTGGCCGTGCCTGCGCAGGATGGACGGCAGGACGTCCTCGCCGTCCAGATGGACGGCCCGCTCCCAGGTCAGGTGATTGAGCCCGACGTGGCCGAGCGAGATCCGCGAGGGCTCCACCCCGAGCGCGGCGGCGAAGCGGCGCTGGAAGCCGATCGCCACGTTGCACAGCCCGATCGCCCGGTGCCCGGCGTCGAGGAGGGCCCGGGTGACGATGCCGACGGGGTTCGTGAAGTCGACGATCCACGCCTGCGGCGCCAGCGAGCGTACGACGGAGGCGATCTCCAGCACGACCGGCACCGTGCGCAGCGCCTTGGCCAGCCCGCCCGCCCCGGTCGTCTCCTGCCCCACGCACCCGCAGCGCGGCGGCAGCGTCTCGTCCACCTCCCTGGCCGCCTGCCCGCCCACCCTGAGCTGGAAGAGCACCGCCACGGCCCCCGCGACCCCCTCCTCGACCGAGGACGTGGCCAGCACCCGCGCCGGGTGCCCCGCGTGCGCCAGCATCCGGCGCGACACGCCCGCCACCAGCTCCAGGCGCGTCGCGTCCGGATCTATCAGCGCGATCTCCGTCACCGGCAGCTCGTCGCGCAGCCGCGCGAACCCGTCGACCAGCTCAGGCGTGTACGTGGAGCCGCCCCCGACCACGGCGATTTTCAACCCTTCACCCCCGTCAAAGTCACGCCCTCGATGAACACTCGCTGGGCGAAGAAGAACACGATGATCACCGGTGCAGTCACCAGCAGCGTGGCGGCCATGGTGAGGTTCCACTGCACGCTGTGGAACGCCTTGAACGTGGCCAGGCCGAGCGAGAGCGTCAGGTGGTCCTGCTCGACGCCGGCGTACAGCAGCGGCCCGTAGTAGTCGTTCCAGCAGTAGAAGAACTGGAACAGGGCGACCGCCGCGACGGCCGGGCGGGCCATCGGCAGGATCACCCTGACCAGGGTCTTGAGGTCCGAGCAGCCGTCCACCCTGGCCGCGTCGGTGTAGTCGCGCGGGATGGTGACCAGGAACTGCCGGAGCAGGAAGATCGAGAACGCGTCCCCGAGCAGCAGCGGCAGGATCAGCGGCCACAGGCTGTCGGTCAGCCCCAGCCGCGCCCACACCAGGTAGATCGGCACCGCGATGACCTGCGGCGGCAGCATCATCGTGGTGATCACCAGGAGGAACGCCAGGCGCCTGCCGGTAAAGCGGAAGCGGGCCAGCGCGTACGCCACGGGAACGGACGACACCACGGTGAAGACCGTCCCCAGCACCGCGTACATGAGCGTGTTGGCCGCCCAGCGCAGCAGCATCGACTTCTGGAACACCACGGCGAAGTTCGCCCAGTTCCAGCTGCGCGGCCACAGGTCGCTGGTCAGCGCCTGCTGGTCGGTCATCAGCGCGGTCAGCGCGATGAACACCACCGGCGCCACGAACATCAGCGCCAGCGCGATGGCCAGGGCGTGCGTGGCGATCCAGACCAGCAGCCGCCGCCTGCGGGCCCGGACGCCGTCCCGGCGCGCGGGCGCGGCCACCGTGCGGGGCGGCGCGGTCACCGTGGCGCTCATGACGCCTCCTCGGCCCGGCGGAACTGCCGCAGCAGGATCAACGTGAAGATCATCGACGTGGCGAACAGGAGCAGCGCGAGCACGCAGGCGTACCCCATGGAGTAGTCGCGGAAGCCGACCTGGAAGAGCCACTGCGGCAGCGTGAGCAGCGACTCGTCCGGATACCCGGGCGAGAACGAGCTGCCGGGGGAGTCGGTCGAGCCCGAGGCCACGCGGGAGGCGATCATCGCCTGCGTGAAGTACTGCAGGGCGTAGATGACGTTCGTGACCAGGGCGAACATCAGCACCGGCGCGAGCGTGGGCAGCGTCACGCTGCGGAACTGCCGCCACGGGCCCGCTCCGTCGATGGCGGCGGCCTCGTACAGGTGCTTCGGCACGTCCAGCAGCGCCGCCAGGAAGATCACGACGAGCTGGCCGCAGCTCCACAGCGACAGCAGCGTCAGGCTCGGCTTCGACCAGGCCGGGTCGCCGAACCAGTCGGGCCCCTGGATGCCGAACAGGGCGAGGAACTGGTTCCACGGCCCGGTCGCGGGGTTCATCAGGAAGACGAACGTGATCGTGCCGGCCGCCATCGGCACCAGCGACGGCAGGTAGAAGATCGTCCGGAACAGCCCCGCCCCGGCCTTGAGCCTGACCACGAGCTGCGCCAGCGCCAGCGAGAACAGCACGGTCGCCGGCACCAGGACGATCACCAGCCAGAGCGTGTTCTTCGCCGAGGTCAGCACTCTGGGGTCCTGGAACAGGTACCGGTAGTTGTCCAGGCCGGCGAACTCGAGGGTGTACATGTCGTAGCGGTGGAAGGAGAAGTACACCGTGGACAGCAGCGGGTAGACGAAGAAGATCGCCACGCCGGCCAGCCACGGCGACAGCCACACGAGGGCGCGCAGGCCCTCGCGGCGCCGCCACACGTCAGCGAGCGAGGCCACCTCAGCCCCCGGACAGCTTCAGCTTGTCGTCGATCTGCTTGTCGACGCCCTTCAGGCCCGCGTCCAGGTCCGGTACGGCGCCCTTCTCCCACTTCTCCATGAAGGTCTGCATGGCCTCCTGGTTGAAGACGCTGTTCACGCTGGCGGGGATGGTGGAGGTCTTCGGATGGGCGAAGATATTCAGAAAAGTCGTGAAGTTGGCGTCTTTGGCGAGGTCGGGGGAGTCCATCGCGGCCCTCGTCGTGGGGACGTTGCGCAGCGCGTTCGACAGCGTCACCAGCGAGGAGGTGTCCGTGGTGAGGTATTTGACCAGCTCCCACGCCTGCTGCGGATGCTTGGCGCCCTTCGGCACGCCGATCACCGTGCCCGCGGTGAAGCCGCTGCCGTACAGGTCGGGCCGGTCGTCGGCGACGGGCAGGGGAGCGGTGCCGTAGTCGAGGCCCTTCGCCTCGTTGCCGATCATCGCGTTGCGCCACTCGCCGTCGAGGACCATGGCGACCTTGCCCTGGTAGAACGGGTGCTTGGCGCTCCACTCGTCGCCCAGGCTCTTGCGGAACTTCTCCAGGTTGGCGTAGCCGTACCAGTCGACGAGCTCCTTCTGCCAGGTGAGCAGCTTCTTCCAGGCCGGGTCGGAGCCGATGGCCGAGGTGCCGTCGTCGTTGTACCACCTGGCCCCCACCAAGGGGGCGAGGTGGCTCGGGACGTTCTCGTAGTACTGGGCGCTCGGGATGAACCCGGCCACCTTGATCGTGCCGTCGGCGTCGCGCACGGTGAGCTTCTTGGCCAGCGCCGTCAGCTCGCTCAGCGTCCTGGGTGGCGCGTTCCCCTTCATCAGGGCCTTGTTGTAGTAGAGGCCGTACGCGTCGGCCAGCAGCGGCAGCGTGCACTGCCTGCCCTCGAAGCTCGAGTAGGAGCGCGCCACCTCCGGCAGCACCGACAGGTCGACGCCGTCCTGCTTGATCACCGGAGTCAGGTCCTGGAACGATCCCGACCTGCACCATTGGGCGACGCTGTCGGTCGTGAACGAGGCCGCCACGTCGGGCGCGTTGCCGCCGCGGATGGCGTGGGTGATCTGGTCGTCCTGTACGCCCTTGACGGCCTTGACGGTGATCTGCGGGAATTTCTGGTTGAAGCCCTTGATGGCGTCCTCGAACGCCTTGACCTCGGCGTCGGTGGAGAAGCCGTGCCACAGCTCCAGCGTGGCGGCGGGGAGGGGCTGCGCGGCGGAGCCCGAGGGTCTGGGCTGGGCGCCGAGCGACGGCCCGGCCTCCTTGTTCGCGGTGCACCCGCTCAGGGTGCACGCGGTCAGCGCGAGAGCCGCGGAGACCGCCAGGGGGACGAAGCGCACGGGGGGTGCCTCCTGCCGGGGATCATGACGGAACGGTCGGTGAGCCGCCGGCCGCGGCCACCGTCGAGCTGAAGACCTGGTCGCGTACGGTGCCGAGAGCCAGGTGGAGGGCGCCGGCCAGGACGGGGTTGCCTTCGACGCTCGACAGGCGGACCCGGGGCTGCGGGATGGTGAGCGCGTGCAGCTCGTGCTCGACCAGCTCGCGCAGGGTCTCGCCGCCCGACAGCACGATGCCGCCGGTCAGGATCACCAGCCCTGGGTCGACCACAGAGGTGATGGCGGCCAGGCCCACGGCCAGGCGGGCGGCGATGTCGCGCAGCCCGGCCCTGGCGTCGTCGGCCTTCTGCCCCTTGCCCCCGGCCGCCTTGACGGCGTTGGCGACGGCGTGCTGGAAGTCGGCGCCGCGCACGCCGTACGAGCGCAGCAGCTTCAGCACGGCCGGGCCGCCGGTGAGCGCCTGGTAGCCGTGGTTGGCGTAGCGGCCCGCCTCGCGGGCCGTGGGGGCGCCCGGGGTCGGCATGTAGCCCACCTCGCCCGCGCCGCCCGTGGCGCCCCTGTGCATGCGCCCGCCCAGCACGATGGCCGCGCCGATGCCCTCGTCGGCCCAGAGCAGCACGAAGTCCTGGTGGCCCTGGGCCGCGCCGTGCGCCTGCTCGGCCTGCGCGACGAGGTTGACGTTGTTCTCCACGTCCACCGGCACGCCCAGGCCCGCGCTGAGGGTGGGCACCAGATCGGGGATCTGCCAGCCGGGCACGTCCTTGGCGGCGGCGTACCCGAGCCTGCCGGTGGACGGGTCGATCGCGGCCTGCACGCCGATCACGACCCGGCGCAGCCTGCCGGGCGGGTTCGCGCCCCGCAGGGCGGCCTTGAGGCGGTCCACGAGCTCGCCGTGGGGCCGGCGCGGAGTCGGCAGCACGTGCTCGCCGACGATCGCGCCGGTGATGTCGGCCACCTTGGCCTCGATCCGGTCGGGGGTGACGTCTAGGGCGGCCACGTACGCCGCCGCCGGGTTGATGCGGTAGACCTCGGCCGTGCGGCCGGGCAAGCCCTCCCTGATGCCGTCGAGCACGACGAGCCCGGCGTCCTGCAGCCGGGAGAGCAGCTGCGAGGCCGTCGGCTTGGAGAGCCCCGTGAGGGTGCCGATCTCGGGGCGGGTCAGCGGGCCGCGTTCGAGGAGGGCCTGCAGGGCGGCGCGATCATTGATGGCGCGTAGCAGACTAGGGGTCCCCGGGACCGGACCGCTCACAAGATCTCCTTGCTCAAGAGTTAGGAAAGTTTCCTAACTCGGAACATAAGGAGTCGGCCCGTGCCGGTCAAGGGATGAGACCAAGACGTAACAGGAGGGGATCAAGGGAAAGCGAGTAGGAGTGCCTCAACAGGCCTGCTAATGTAGTCGTTTGTCGTAACAACAAGCAGAATGGCCCGGAGTGTCCCATTAACCACAATAATGGTCAGGCGGCAACTCGTCAAACAGAGCTCGCCAGGGAGCAGGCGTACGTCACCGGACTCTACGACCGCCTCGACGAGCTGCGCGAGCGTACCCAGCGGCAGCTCAAAGAGGTGCTGGCCATGGGGGCCGTCGGCACGATGCAGAACATGTCCGAGCGCGACACGTTCGCCGACATGCACGCCTCCCGGCTCGCGCGGCTGTGGGCGGTCGAGCGCGGCCTGGTTTTCGGTCGCCTCGATCACGTCGACGAGGGCCGGCTGTACATCGGCAAGATCGGCATGACCGACGACGAGCAGACGCGCCTGCTCATCGACTGGCGGGCGCCGGTGGCGCAGCCGTTCTACCGCGCCACCCCGGCCGCCCCGATGGGCGTCACCAGGCGGCGCCACCTGCAGACCAAGGGCCGCACCGTGATCGGCGTCGACGACGACCTGCTCGACCTCGACTCGCTCACCGACGACGACCGCGCCACGCTCAACGGCGAGGCCGCGCTGCTGGCCGCGCTCGACGAGCGGCGCACGGGCCGCATGCGCGACATCGTCGCCACCATCCAGTCCGAGCAGGACCGCGTCATCCGCAGCGACCTGAACGGCGTGCTGGTCGTGCAGGGCGGTCCCGGCACCGGCAAGACCGTCGTCGCCCTGCACCGCGCCGCGTACCTGCTCTACACCCACCGCGAACGCCTCGAGCGCCGCGGCGTGCTCGTCCTCGGCCCCAACCTCACCTTCCTGCGCTACATCGAGCAGGTCCTGCCCTCGCTCGGCGAGACCGACGTGCTGCTGTCCACGGTCGGCGAGCTGTACCCGGGCGTGACCGCCACCGCCAGGGAACGGCCCGAGGTGGCTGCCGTCAAGGGCGACCTCCGCATGGCCGAGGTGATCGCCAAGGCCGTCCGCGACCGGCAGCGGGTCCCGCGCAAACCCGTCGAGATCACCATCGGGCGCGTCACGCTCACCATCGACCGCTCCATGCTGGAGGCCGCCAGGAACAAGGCCGCCCGCTCCCGCCGCCCGCACAACCAGGCCCGCGCCGTGTTCGTGCGCTCGCTGCTCAACGCCCTGGCCAGGCAGCAGGCCCGCAAGATCGGCAAGGGGCTCATCGACGAGGACGAGCTGGCCGACCTGCGCGAGGAGCTGCGCACCGAGCCGGCGGTCAAGTCCGCGCTCAACCGGCTGTGGCCGTACCTGACGCCGCAGCGGCTCCTGCTCGGCCTGTACGGCTCCCCGGAGCGGCTCGGGTACGCGGCCTCGGCGCTGAGCCCGGAGGAGCGCGCGCTGCTGCGACGCGACGGCGGCGAATGGACCGAGTCGGACGTGCCGCTGCTCGACGAGGCCGCCGACCTGCTCGGCGACATCGACGAGCAGGTGCTGCGCGCCACCGCGATGCAGGCCGAGGAGGAGCTGGCCGCGGCCAGGCAGGCCGAGGAGCACCAGCGCGAGGCCGAGCTCGCCTACGCCCGCGAGGTCCTCGAGCTGACCGGGCTCTCCGACGTCATGGAGGCCGAGCGCCTGGCCGAGCGGCAGCGCGACGGGGGCCCCTACCTCACCACTGCCGAACGCGCCGCGGCAGACCGCACGTGGGCCTACGGGCACGTGATCGTGGACGAGGCGCAGGAGCTGTCGCCGATGGCGTGGCGGGCGGTCATGCGGCGGTGCCCGACGCGGTCGATGACCATCGTCGGGGACATCGCGCAGACCGGGTCCGCCGCCGGGGCGCGGTCGTGGGCGGAGGTCCTCGATCCGTACGTGGCCGGTCGGTGGCGGCAGGAGCGGCTCACCGTCAACTACCGCACGCCGGTGGAGCTGATGGCGGTGGCCGCCCGCGTGCTGGCCACCATCGACCCCTCGCTGCAGGCTCCGACGTCCGTACGCGAAGCAGGCGTGGAGCCGTGGTCGGCGCCGCTGGCGGCGCTGCCGGAACTGGCCAAGGCGGAGGTGGGGGAGGGCGGCAAGGTCGCCGTGGTGGTGCCGGACGCGCTGCTGGAGTCGCTGGGCGCCGAGGTGGCCGCCACGGTGACGGGCGCGGCGGTGGTGACCTCCGGCGCGGCCAGAGCCGGCTCTGGGGGCTCTGGGCGCGCCGGGGCGGCCGCTGCACTTGACGCCCCGGTGGCCGTGATGTCGGTGGCCGACGCGAAGGGGCTGGAGTTCGACTCGGTGATCGTGGCCGAGCCCGACCTCATCGCCGCCCAGTCGCCACGGGGGGCGAGCGACCTGTATGTTGCCCTCACCCGTGCCACGCAACGGCTCGGAGTGGTGCACGAGCGCCCGCTTTCGCAGGCGCTGAGCGGTCTGCAAAGCCGCTCACCGGCACGCAAATGAGCTTCGATCGGCTTCCGGCCCATGTCCTACCTGCGAAAACTTGATGTTTCTGCTGATCGGGACACGGTTGACATCTGAGGTGGAGTCGGTAGTTTGCTGCCCAGTCCAGCACGGGACTTGGCCGGTTGGCCGTCTCTGACATCGTCGGATCCTGCGTCCGTGACGGAGCGTGACTCCGTCCACACAGCCAGGTGCAGGGCCGTCGGTCCGTCGAGTCGGGGCACCCCAACCGGGCGGGGGGTTGGACCCGGGACGGGTCCGGGAGCCCAGTAGACAACGGAATTCCGCGCTCGCCGCCGACGAGACGGGTCCGGTCCGAAGGGTTTCCGGGCCCTCTTCCCGCTCTCGTGCGCAGGACGGACATGCGCGCCGGGTGGTCCCGTCGGCCACGGGATCACCCTGCCGCCTCCCAGGGATTCTTTTGATCTTCTTCGCCGCGCTGGCTTGAGCCGTGCCCGCGGGGCGGTAGCGTTTTCGCAAGCAGGCGTGCGATTCGGCGGAGGAGACCCCGGAGTGGTTCAGGAGAGAGCGAGCCTACCGCCCACCCCCGGGCGCGACTCGACGCATGCCACCGCCCCGCCTCCCGCCGCCCCGCAGACACCTCCGGACGCTGCCCTTGCCACCGACGCCGCTTCCGCGACGTCGGATGCTGCGCTCGCCAATGGCGCCGCGCCGGTGACACCAGCGGCCTCTTCAGCAACGCCAGCTTCTTCAGCGCCGGTGGCCTCTCAAACGTCGAAGCCCACTCCGGCACCGGCGTCTGCGTCCGAGGCCCTGCCGGTGGCGGCGACCGCCTCTGTGCCGGTCGCCGGGTCCGTGCGGGGCGGGCGTACGGAGGGGCGGTGGGTGTTGCTCGCACGCGTGGCGGCGGGCGTGGTCGGCGGGCTCGCGCTCTACACCGCCTTCCCCCCGCTCGACTGGTGGGTCTGCGCCCCCCTCGGCATCGGCCTGATCGTCGCGTCCCTCTACGGCACCAGGCCCAGGAGAGCCGCCTGGCTCGGCTTCCTGGCGGCTGTGGTGTTCCTGCTGCCCACCCTGGCCTGGGTGCGGGCCATCGGCGACGATGTCTGGCTCATGCTGGTGGTCACGGAGAGCGTCTTCTACGCCGTCATGGCCGCGCTGGCCGCGCTGGTGTTCAGGCTGCGGGCCTGGCCGTTGTGGTTCGGCGGGCTGTGGGTGGCCATGGAGTGGGCGCGCGGGCTGGTGCCCGTCGGCGGGTTCCCGTGGGCGCGGGTGGCGTTCAGCCAGAGCGAGTCGCTGTTCACCGAGTACGCCGCCCTGGGCGGTGCGCCGCTGGTGTCGTTCGCCGTCGCCCTGTGCGGCGCCCTGCTGGCCTACGCCGCCCTGGTCAAGCCCAGAGCCATCCCAAGGCCCGAGCCCGTCCCTGCGCCGTCTGACGGTGTCCTGACGCCCCATGATGCTCCGACGCCGGGGGCCGGTGCGCGACCCGAGGCCGGTTCGGGGGTCAAGGGTGCCGTGTGGCGCAGGGCCGTGCCCGTGGGGGTGGCGTTGGCCGTGCCGGTGCTGACCCTCGCGATCCCCAGGCCGGGCGACGAGGGACGGACCGTCAACGTCGGCATCGTGCAGGGGAACGTCCCGGGAAGGGGCATGGGCTTCCTGGGCGACGAACCCGCCGTTGTCCTGAAAAATCATGCCAACGAGACGAAACGCCTCGCCCAGGCCGTACGCGAGGGAAAGCTCCCCAAACCAGACTTCGTCGCCCTCCCCGAGAACTCCACGGACATCGACCCCTACACCGACGCGTACGCCCGCCAGATCATCCAGGACTCCGTCCAGGACGTCGGCGTCCCCACGCTGATCGGAGCCGTGGTCTCGATCGGTGACGAGAACCGCGCCACCCGCAGCCTCGTGTGGGACCCGAAGACCGGCCCCGGCGCCTACTACGACAAGCAGCACCTGGTCCCGTTCGGCGAGTACACGCCGTTCAAGGAGATCGTGCTGGCCCTGTGGGAACGGGCGAGCCTGGTCGGCAGGCAGTCGGTCGCGGGCGACAAACCGGGCGACCTGAAGCTGGGGCCGGTCACGATCGGCGCGGTCAACTGCTACGAGGTCGCCTACGACGACACGGTGCGCGGCACCGTGCGCGCCGGGGGCAGCCCGCTGGTGATGCAGGCCAACAACGCCACCTACGCCCTGTCCAACCTGCCGCCGCAGCAGCTGGCCATGTACAAGCTGCGTGCCGTCGAGCACAACAGGGCGGTGGTGGCCGCCGCCACCACGGGGATCTCCGCGAACATCGGACCTGACGGTAAGGTCTCCTGGCGGACCCGCGAACTGGTCGCGGACATGAACGTGGTCAAGGTGCCCGTACGCACCCGGGAGACGATCGCCACGAAAGTGGGCGCGGTTCCGGAATGGGCATTGATGATGATGGGAGCGGCGGCGGCAGGAGTCGCCGCGTGGCGTGGCAGGCGGCGAGGCGATCGGATGAGGAACGACGGATGATGGAGACTCTCGGCCGGGTGCTCGTCGTCGTGCCGACCTACAACGAGCACGACAATCTGCCCGCGATCGTCGAGCGGATCCGGGCCGCGGTCCCGGAGGCTCACGTGCTCGTGGCCGACGACAACAGCCCCGACGGCACCGGCGAGGTCGCCGACGCTCTGGCCGCCGACGACGACCACGTGCACGTCATGCACCGGGAGGCCAAGCAGGGCCTCGGCGCCGCCTACATCGCCGGGTTCCGCTGGGGCCTGCGGGAGGGCTACGACGTCCTGGTCGAGATGGACGCCGACGGCTCACACCAGCCCGAGGAGCTGCCCAAGCTGCTCGAGGCCCTGGCCGACGGCGCCGACCTGGCGATCGGCTCCCGCTACGTGCCCGGCGGAAAGGTGGTCAACTGGCCCCACCGGCGCGAGCTGCTGTCCAAGGGCGCCAACCTCTACACCCGGGTCATGCTCGGCCTGCCCGTGCGTGACGCGACCGCCGGCTTCCGGGCCTACCGCGCCGCCACCCTGGAGAAGGTGGGCCTGTCCGGCGTGGAGTCGCAGGGCTACTGCTTCCAGGTGGACCTGACCCTGCGTACGTCCAAGCACGGGCTGCGGGTGGTGGAGGTGCCGATCACGTTCGTGGAGCGCACGATCGGCAAGAGCAAGATGAGCGGCAAGGTCATGTCCGAGGCGCTGTGGCGCATCGGGCTGTGGGGCGTCACCGGCCTGCCCAAGCGCCTGCGCGGCGGCGGCTGAGCGGGCTCTCAGGACGGGCGGAACGCTTTCCGGCCGCCGGGCGTTGTTCGTGCTGTAACGCGTGTGCGGAATCGAGGAAACGATGCGGCTCCTGCTCTTCCTGGCCTTCCTGGTCGTCCCCGTCCTGGAGATCTGGCTGCTCATCCAGGTCGGCTCGGTGATCGGCGGTCCCGCGACCGTGGCCCTGCTCATCGCCGACAGCCTGCTGGGCGCGTGGCTGGTGCGCCGCGAGGGCCGCAGGGCCTGGCAGGCGCTGCAGGAGGCGCTGCGGTCCGGCCGGATGCCCGACCGCGAGCTGTCCGACGGCGGCCTGATCCTGGTGGGCGGCGCGCTGCTGCTGACGCCGGGCTTCTTCACCGACGTGTTCGGGTTCCTGTGCGTGCTGCCGTTCACCCGGCCCCTGATGCGCCGCCTGGGCGCCTGGTTCTTCGACCGCAGGGTCAAGAAGCTCTCCGCGACCTCCCCGTACGCGCATCTCTTCCCGTCCGTCGAGGACCCCGGAGCGGCGCACGGCGGCCGGGTGGTCCACGGCGAGGTCATCCGCGAGGACCGCGACTGACTCCGTCCGCACGGGGCATGCGTCCGGGATCGGACGACTTGCGGGAGGGCGCATGCCGCACGTGGACAGGATCGCCGAGCCATGGGGGACGCGGACCCCGTACGGGCCGGGGGAGCCCTGGCCGGTCCGCGTCGACTCCTTCCTCGAGGCCGGCGTACGCGCGCAGGACGTGGAGCGCTGGGTGCAGAGCGCGACCATCCTGCACAGCAACGGTGACGGGCTGGACATCGCGGTCAAGGACGGGCGCGTCGTCGGGGTGCGCGGGCGCGCCGAGGACCGCGTCAACCACGGCCGGCTCGGCCCGAAGGACCTGTACGGCTGGCAGGCCGTCAACGCGCCCGACCGGCTCACGCGCCCGCTGGTCCGCCAGAACGGCCGGCTGGTCGAGACGGACTGGGACACCGCGATGGAACGCGTGGCCGGCCGGGTCAGGCAGCTCCTCGACGAGCAGGGACCGAGCGCCGTCGGCTTCTACACCACCGGCCAGCTGTTCCTGGAGGAGTACTACACGCTCGCCGTGATCGCGCACGGCGGCATCGGCACCAACCACCTCGACGGCAACACCCGGCTCTGCACGGCCACGGCGGCGGCCGCGCTCAAGGAGTCGTTCGGCTGCGACGGGCAGCCGGGCTCCTACACCGACGTCGACCACGCCGACGTCATCGCCCTGTACGGGCACAACATGGCCGAGACCCAGACCGTCCTGTGGACGCGGATCCTCGACCGGCTCGCCGGCCCGAACCCGCCCGCACTCGTCTGCGTGGACCCGCGCGAGACCCCGGTGGCCCGGGCCGCCACCGTGCACCTGGCCAACCGCCCCGGCACCAACGTCGCGCTGATGAACGGGCTGCTCCACGAGATCATCGCCAACGGCTGGATCGACGAGCGCTACCTGCGCGACCACGTGGTCGGCTTCCAGGAGCTGCGCAAACGGGTGCACGACTTCCCGGTGGAGGAGGCCGCCCGGATCTGCGACGTCCCCCCGGACGCGCTGCGCGAGGCGGCCCGCCTGATCGGCACCGCGCAGCGGCTGCTCTCCACCGTCCTGCAGGGCTTCTACCAGGCACACCAGGCCACGGCCGCCGCCGTCCAGGTGAACAACATCCATCTCGTACGCGGCATGCTGGGCAGGCCCGGCTGCGGCGTCCTGCAGATGAACGGCCAGCCGACCGCCCAGAACACCCGCGAATGCGGCGCCGACGGCGACCTGCCGGGCTTCCGCAACTGGTCCAACGACACCCACGTGCGCGACCTCGCCCGCATCTGGAACGTCGACCCCATCGACATCCCGCACTACGCCCCGCCCACCCACGCCATGCAGATGTTCCGGTACGCGGAGGAGGGCTCGATCCGGTTCCTGTACGTGACGGGGACCAATCCGGCCGTGTCGCTGCCCGAGCTGGAGCGGATCCGCTCGATCCTCGCCCAGGAACGGCTCTTCCTGGTCGTCCAGGACATCTTCCTGTCCGAGACCGCGCAGCTGGCCGACGTGGTGCTGCCCGCCGCGACGTGGGCCGAGAAGACCGGCACGTTCACGAACGCCGACCGCACCGTCCACCTGTCGGACAAGGCCGTCGAGCCGCCCGGCGAGGGCCGCCCCGACCTGGACATCTTCCTGGACCTCGCGCACCGGCTCGACCTGCGTGACAAGGACGGCGCGCCGCTGGTGAAGTGGAGCGACCCGGAGGGGGCGTTCGAGGCGTGGAAGGAGTGCTCGCGCGGTCGCCCGTGCGACTACAGCGGGCTGTCGTACGCGCGGCTGCGGGGGAGCGGCGGCATCCAGTGGCCGTGCGACGCCGACCGCTCCGGCGGCACCGAGCGCCTGTACGCCGAGGGCCGCTTCTGGAGCGCCCCCGACTACTGCGAGGACTACGGGCACGACCTGCTCACGGGGGCGCCGGTGTCCGACACCGAGTACCGGGCGCTCAACCCCGACGGCAAGGCGATCATCAAGGCGGCCGAGTACGTCCCGCCGCACGAACAGGCGGGCGGCGAGTTCCCGTTCTGGCTGACGACCGGGCGTACCCTCTACCACTTCCACACCAGGACCAAGACCGCGCGGGCGCCGCAGCTCCAGAGGGCGGCCCCGGAGCCGTGGGTGGAGATGTCCCCGGCGGACGCCTCCCGCGACGGCTTCGCCGAGGGCGACCTGCTGGAGATCGCCACGCCGCGCGGCGCGGTGCGGGCGCGGCTGCGGATCACCGAGATGCGGGACGGACTGGTCTTCCTGCCGTTCCACTACGGCTACTGGGACCTTCCGGGCGGCTGCGGGCCCGGCGCCGGATCGGGAAGGGCGGCCAACGAGCTGACGATCACGGAGTGGGATCCGGTCTCCAAGCAGCCCCTCTTCAAGACCGCCGTGGCGCGGGTCTCGCTGGTGGAGGTCTGCCCCGGCACGCCGTCCCTGGCGCCGACCACGACGGCGTCCCGTCCCGTCTCCTCCGAGGTGCCCGCGACGGCCGGAGGAGCCGAAGCCCAGGCGGAGGAGTCCCTGCCATGAACCTGGATCTGGTGATCCGCGAACTGCACCGCTCGGAGAACGAGCTGGCGCACGTGCTGCTGCGGATGTCCGAGCGGCACAAGAGCGACCACGAGACGTACCATGTCGCCCGCGACCTCGCGAGCTGGTGCCACGACCACGTCAGGGCCCTGGCCGAGGCGGGCAAGGAGTACGGGCTGGACCTGGACCCGTCCCCGGCGGGCGACCCGTCCATGGTGGAACGCCTGCGCGAGAAGGCCGCCGAATGGCTCGGCCGCCGCCCGGAACCCGGGCTGCTGCTGCTGGCCGACTTCCGCCACCTGTATCTGGCGGCCTCGGGGGTCTCCCTGGACTGGGAGCTGCTGGCCCAGGCCGCCCAGGGGGCGAAAGAGCGGGACCTGATCGAGCTGGCGCGACGGTGCCATCCCCAGACGCTCAGGCAGCTGCGGTGGGCCAACGCCCGCCTGAAGGAGTCGGCCCCTCAGGCCCTGGCGTCCTGACCGCGTACGCATGAAGAACCCCCGGGCGGCAAGCCCGGGGGTTTCACCGTGAGAAGAGGTCAGGCGCTCTTACGACGCTGGGCCCGCAGAACCGCGAGCCTCTCGTTGAGCACCTCCTCAAGGTCTTCGATGGACCGCCGCTCCAGAAGCATGTCCCAGTGTGTCCGCGGGGGCTTGACCTTCTTGGACTCCGGCTGCTCGCCGTCCATGCGTACCGCGGTCGCGCCGCACATGCGGCACTCCCAGGTCGCCGGGATCTCAGCCTCGGCTGCAAGCGGAACCTCGAAGCGATGGCCCTTAGGACAGGTGTAGGACACCTCCTGGCGCGGGGCCAGATCCGTGTTACGGTCGTTCTCGTAGCTGGTTGCCCCGAGCCGGGTGCCACGAAGCGCGCGCTCGCCCATGTCTAAATGCCTCCTACAGGGCCCCCTTGCGTGGGGGGTCTGTCTCCCACGGTGTCTAACGCTTGGTACCGTGATGGGATTCCCACCCGCGGGGTGATCCAATCGCGCTTGGGGCCTCGGTTCTTCACACCTTCGCCGAACGGGCCCGCATCCCGGCCGTGACCAGGGCCGCGGCCAGCCAAAGTCCGCCGATCATGATCAGGACGCCGTGCGCGATCCGCAGCGGATACGGTCCGAAGAACTGCGGGATGAAGAGCGCGAACCCCAGCGCCAGCGCCGTCCCGCTCCACTTGGGCAGCGTGCCGGAGCGCCAGACGGAGACCGCGGCCATGATCGTGCCGACGCCGAGCAGCAGTAGTCCGGCGGCGAACATGGTGACCGCGACGGGCCCGTACCTGAACTCCTGGGCCAGTTCCATCAGCGCCGGCGCCTGGTCGCGGAGCGAGCGCTGGGCGATCACGTTGAGGCCGAAGTCCTCGGCGCCGTAGTACGGAAGGGTCAGGCCCGCGCCCACCCAGGTCACCGCCGCGGCGCGCAGGGACAGGCGGTCGCCGAGCAGCTGGTGCAACCCCAGCACGGCCAGGCCCAGCAGCACGAATCCGACCATGGCGGCCGCGTGCCCGGCGACCCACGCCGTCGAGGCCATGGCCGCGGCGTCGTCGCCTGAGGGGCGGACCGCGGGATAGACGAGGAACAGGATCCCCGCGGCGGCGAAGGCGGCGGAGGTGAGTCTGGGGGCCATCAGTGCTCCTTGAAGAGGGCAATGCTCTTATGCGAGAGCAATGCTCCCGTGAGCGGTCGCCAATGTCAAGAGCGGTGCTCTCTCTTTGGAGCGGCGAATCCCCTCAGCGGGAGCGCCGGCGAGTCAGGAGGGGGACCAGCGTTCTGTCGCCCAGGCGGGTCATCGCCGCCAGCGGCTTGACGGCGGCGCTCACCAGCCAGGGAAGGCCCGGCCTGCCGGTGGCCTTGGCGAGCCCGGGGCCGAGCGCGGCCATCATCGCCGTCAGTCCCGGCAGGGGGCGGATCCACATGGTGATCTCCTTGATCAGCCCGTCCTCGCCCACCTCGACCAGGGCGGCCTCGTGGATCTCCTGACGGCCCAGCCGGGCGGTCGCGGTCAGGGCGCGGCGGCGTCCGTCGCCGACGTCGTTCTGGTAGCGCAGGTCGGACAGGGCGTCGAACACGACCGAGAACAGCTCCCGGACCTCCTCCTTGCCCGTGAAGGAGGCCGTCGCGCTGAGCGGCGAGCGGAAGACCACGTCGTCGGCGAGCGTGGCGAGGAGGGCGTCCACGTCATGTGCCTCTCCGGCCTCGCGGTACGCCCTGGCGGGTGAGTCCTGAATGTGAACTGTCATGAGTTCACTTTATCAACCCACTATTCTGGATGCGTGAACAGGTTCGGTGAGATGCACTGCTCCATCGCCCAGGCCGTCGGCGTGGTCGCCGAGCCATGGACGCCGCTGATCCTGCGCGACCTGTTCCTGGGGCTGCGCAGGTTCGACGACCTGGCGGAGGACCTGGGGATCTCGCGCAACCTCCTCACCCGCCGCCTGGAGCACCTGGTCGCGGCCGGAGTGGTGGAGAAGCGGCCGTACCAGGAGCGTCCGGTGCGGCACGAGTACGTCCTCACGGAGGCGGGCCGCGACGTCGTGCCCGCCCTGCTGACGTTGATGGCCTGGGGGGATCGCTGGTCGACGCCGCCGGGGGGCCCGCCCGCGCTCCTGGTGCACTCGTGCGGCGAGCGCTTCACGCCCGTGGTCACCTGCCCGCACTGCGGCGGCGAGGCCACGGCCGACACGGTGACGGCCGTAGGGGGCCCGGGCGCGGCCCAGGGCCCGGGCACCATGCTCCTCGCGGCGCCGTCATAAGCCGGCCCTCAGAGGCGGTCGGGCACCTCGTTGCCCGCCGCCTCGATGGCCTTGCGGAGGTTGGTCAGGGCCAGGAGGACGAAGCCGACGACAAAGAAGATGATCATGGAGACGATGGCGATGCGGTAGCTGTTGGTCAGCTGCAGCGCGATCGTGACCGTCAGGGAGCCGATGAACGCCGACCCCTTGTCGCTGATCTGCAGCAGGCTGAAGTACTCGGCCTCCCGCCCCTTGGGGATCACCTGCGAGAACAGCGAGCGCGACAGGGCCTGCGTGCCGCCCAGCACGATGGCGATCGCGAAGGCCATCAGGTAGAACTGCAGCTCCTGCTTCTCCGCCACGAACAGCCCCGCCACCACGATCGCCGTCCACAGCACCAGGCTCGCCAGGACGGTGCGCTTGGACCCGAAGGCGCGGGCCAGCCACCCCAGCAGCAGCGCCCCGAAGAACGCCACGAACTGCACCATCAGGATCGCGGTGATCTGCACCGTCTTGTCGAGCTTCAGCGCCTCGGAGGCGAAGGCGGCGCTGTTGCCGATGACCGTCTGCACGCCGTCGTTGTAGACCAGGTAGGCCACCAGGAACAGCAGCGTCAGCGGATAGCGGGGCAGCTCCCGCAGGGTGCGGCCGAGCTGGCGGAAGCTGCCGCCGACCGAGCGCGCCGCCGTGCCCTCGTGGGCGGGCACGGGCCGGTTGCGCAGCCGCAGCAGCGGGATGACCGTGAAGATCGCCCACCACAGGCCCGCCGACATCATGCTGATGCGCACCGCCATGCCCTCGCCCAGGCCCAGGCTCTCGTGCTGCAGATAGAGGACGAGGTTGAGCGCGAGCAGCAGGCCGCCGCCGAGGTAGCCGATGGCCCAGCCGCGCGAGGACACCCCGTCGCGCTCCTCCGGGGTGGAGATCTGCGGCAGGAACGAGTCGTAGACCACGACCGAGGACCCGTACGCCAGGTTGGCCAGGATGAACAGCACCCCGCCCAGCAGGTAGCGGTCGCCCTCGACGAAGTAGAGGCACATCGTGGCCAGCGCCCCGACGTAGGCGAAGCCGCCGAGCAACTCCCGCTTGCGGCCGGTGTGGTCGGCCAGCGCGCCCACCACGGGCAGCGCGACGAGCTGCAGCAGCACCGCGACCGTCAGCGTCAGCCCGAAGAACGCGGCCGGCCTGATGTCGGCGCCCAGCACGTCGACGTACCCCAGGCCCGGGTTGGCGGCGGCCAGCTTGTCGAAGTCGGCCACGCACGTGTCGGACGCGACGGCCGGGAAGTCCTTGGCGCAGGCCGCGGTCTTGGCGACCGGGATGAGGTAAGGGCCGAGGAAGACCGAGATGATCGTGGTGTAGAAGGCGGAGTTGGCCCAGTCGTAGAAGTACCAGCCGCGCTGCTCGCGCCTGCGCGCTGCGGGGGAGTCGTCGAGGGCCGCGGGGGGTGCGGGTACGGGCATGGCGTCGAGTCGCTCCTATGCGGCCGTGGAAGGCCGGGCTACGGGCTTGTGGAGGGGGAGAGGCTTTACGCGGCCAGGCTGCCGGGGTGCCACTGGCCGCGGCGCTCCAGCACGCCGCGCAGGGCCGTGAGGTTGTCGGTCATGATGCCGTCCACGCCGAGGTCGAGCAGGTGCTCCATGCGGGCGGCGTCGTTGACGGTCCATACGTGCACCTGCATGCCGACGGCGTGCGCCGTACGCACCAGGGCCCGGGTGGTCACGCGCAGGCCGCGGAAGCCCACCGGCACCTGCGCGCACGGGATGCCGGAGCGCGACAGGCGGGCCAGCAGGCGGCCGTAGCCGGAGGTGGCGGCGGCGGCGCGCAGCGCGGCGACCCCGCGCGGGCCGAGCGCCGAGCACACCTCCCTGCCCAGCGCCGCCCTGGCCAGCATCAGGCGTTCGTCGGAGAAGGAGGTCAGGCAGATCCGGTCATAGGAGTTGGTACGCCGGATCGCCGCGGCCAGCGGGGCGATGGCCGCCGCCTCCTTGACGTCGATGTTGAACCGGATCTCCGGCCAGGTGCCCAGCAGCTCCTCCAGCAGCGGGATCTCGTGGACCCCGCCGATGCGGGCCTGCCTGACCGCCCGGTAGGGCAGCTCCGAGATGCGGCCCCGGTGGTCGGTCACCCGGTCGAGCGTGTGGTCGTGGAAGGCGAGCAGCACGCCGTCGGAGGTGGCGTGCGCGTCGGTCTCGAGATACGTGTAGCCGAGCGCCACCGCCCGCTCGAAGGCCGCGAGGGAGTTCTCCGCGCTCTCGGCCGCCCCGCCGCGGTGGGCGAAGGCCAGCGGGCCCGGATGGTCGAGAAAGGCGAATCGACGGCTCAGCACGTCCTGAGTATGCCTTCCGTGGGTGAACGGATCGGTTACGGTTCGGGGAGATTCTCCCACTCCTGGCGGCGCGCCTCGGCCAGCGCGATGGCCGCCGCCACCGCCACGTTGAACGAGCCCACCCGCCCGACCTGCGGGATGTAGCAGACGCCGTCCACGGCCTCGAGCAGGGCGGGGGAGCAGCCGTGGTCCTCGCTGCCGACCACCAGGCACACGTCGCGGGCCAGGTCGGCCCGGTGCAGCGGCACGGCTTCTGCGGTCAGCTCGATCGCCAGGACGGCGTAGCCCTCCTCCTTGGCGGCCTTGACCGCCTCGGTGGCCAGGACCGGCTCGTGCCAGGTGACCAGGCGCTCGGTGCCGAGCGCGGTCTTGCCCGCCTTGGGGTTGGTGGGCGGGGTGGCGTTGCCCGCGAGCCAGATCTCGTCCACGCCGAACGCGGCCGCGCTGCGGAAGATGGAGCCGATGTTGAACGGGCCCGTGACCGATTCGATGATCAGGCCGAGGCGGTTTCCGGTGTTCCTGCGCCAGGTGCGGTTGAGCCGCTTGACGTCGGTGGGGCGCAGTTGCCTTCTCATCGGGTCACCTTCAGGATCCGGTAGGCGGCCCGGCTGGCCTCGCGGGAGGCCTGCCAGCCCTGCTCGCCGAGCCAGCGCTGCAGGGAGTCCGAGCCGAGGTGTTTCTGGACGACCAGGTAGGCCACGCCGTCAGGGGTGAGCCTCGTCAGCCACCTGGTGAGCATCTCGTGCAGAGCCTGCTTCCCTATTCGGATCGCAGGATTGGACCAGATTGCCCGAAATTTCACATCATCTGGGACTTCGTCGACATGTACCGATCTTACTTTGTAAAGGCGGGCGGCCTGTGCGTTCCGGGCGGTCAGCTCCAGGCTGCGCCGGTTCACATCGACGGCCCACACCGTCGCCTCGGGCGCCCGCGCGGCCATGGTCAGCGCGATCGGCCCGTAGCCGCAGCCCAGGTCGAGCAGATCGCCCTCCTGCGGAGGCGGCGGAACGCTCTCCAGCAGGACGCGCGTGCCCACGTCGACCCGCTCCGGCGAGAACACGCCGCTGTCGGTCTCCAGCCGCAGGTGCAGATCGGGCAGGACCAGGTCGACCGATCCCGGCCTGCTCGCGGTCTTCGGCTGCTCGGAGAAGTAGTGGGCCACGTCGCAAAACGTTACCGGACCGTCCCGTGACCTCCGCCCACGCCGGGGTCCCGGGGCGGCCCGGTCAGGGGATCCTGGACCCGAACAGCACCGCCGCCCCCGCCACCAGCAGCCCCGCCACGATCGCGGCCACGATGAACCACTGGGTGATCTCCTGGTTGACCAGCTTGTAGCCGAGCGAGGTGCCGATCTGCTCGTAGACCTCGCGCAGCTCGCTGCCGGACTCGGCGGCGTAGGCCCGGCCGCTGGTGCCGTCGGACAGCGACTGCAGGGTCTGCTTGTTGACCGGCACGTTCACCGGCCTGCCGTCGATGCTGACGGTGCCCTCCTGGGTGCCGTACGCGATCGTGGAGACCGGCACGCGGGCCTGCTGGGCCGCGTCGATGGCCTCGTTCACGGACCTGCCGGAGGTGTTGTCGCCGTCGGAGAGCAGCACGATCGCGGCCGGCGGCGGGTCCGTGGCGGCCTGCTGGTCGAACGAGCGCAGCGAGTCGAGGGAGTTGAAGACCGCCTCGCCGATCGCGGTGCCCGGGCGGGTGGTGAGGGTGCCGAGGGCGGTGACCACGGCCTGGTGGTCGGTGGTGGGGGAGATGACGACGTTGGCGGAGCGGGCGAAGGAGACCACGCCGACGTTGAAGCGGTCGGGCAGCTCCCTGACGAACGCCTGCGCGGCGGCCTTGGCGGCGCTGATGCGGTCCGGCTGGACGTCGTCGGCGTCCATGGACAGCGACACGTCCAGCGCGATCATGATGGTGGCGCGGTCGCGCGGGACCCGTACCTGGTCGGCGGGTTTGGCCGCGCCGACGACCAGGAGCGCCATCATGGCCAGGAAGAGCGTGGGGGCGACGTGGCGGCGCCAGCCGGGCCCGGCGGGGGCGACCAGGTCGAGCAGGGCCAGGTTCGTGAAGCGCACGGTGTAGCGGCGGCGGGCGAACATCGACGCGATGTACCCGGCCACCAGAAGCCCCAACAGCAGGAACAGCCAGAGCCAGCCGGGGGCCAGAAAAGTCACTTGGGTCTCCTGTGGGCGAGGTGGCTCATGCGGCGCTGGCGCAGGACGAACTGTGCCACGTCGAACACCCAGTCCCGGTCGGTACGCAGCACCAGGTGCGCGATGCCGGCGCGGCGCAGCGCCACGCGGGTGCCCTCGCGCTGCAGGGCGGCCGCCTCCGCGTACGCTTGCCGAACTTTGGGTGAAAGATGCACTTCGCGTACGTTCCCGGTCTCGGGGTCCGTGAACGCCACCCGGCCCACATCGGGCAGCTCGAGCTCGCGCGGGTCGATCACCTCCACGGCGAGCACCTGGTGCCGGGCCGCCAGCCGCCTGATGGGCCGCTCCCAGGGCCGTTCGGCGTCGGGGTCGAGGGTGGGGTGGGCGTCGAGGAAGTCGGAGACGATCAGCCGCACGCCGCGCCGCCTGCGGCTGGCCGCCAGCACCTCGATGCCCTCGGCCAGGTCGGGCGGGTCGGGCACGACGCGGCCGCGCGGGGCGTCCATGAGGGAGTGCAGCAGCCCGTACAGGGCGGGGCGGCCGGTGCGGGCGGGCATGCGGTGCACGTACTCGTCATGCAGGACCAGCGCGCCGAACCGGTCGCCCATCCTGCTCGACAGGAACCCGATCGCGCCGACGGCCGCCACCACCAGGTCGCGCTTGTCGGTGTCGGCGGTGCCGAAGTCCATGCTGGGCGACAGGTCGGCCAGCGCCCAGGTCTCCAGCTCGCGGTCGGCGATCAGGTCGCGTACGTGGGGGACGGTGGTGCGGGCGGTGACGTTCCAGTCCATGCGGCGCACGTCGTCCTCGCCGGGCACGTAGACCCGGCTGTCGCCGGCCTCGCTGCCCGGCCCCGGCAGCAGGCCCTGGTGGGCGCCGTGCAGCAGCCCGTCCAGCCGCCGGGTGACCGTGAGCTCCAGCCGCCGAAGCGCCTGCTCCGCTGTGCTCGTCACCGGTTCTGGTTCCAGACGACGAGTGGCGGGGGCACGGCGTGCAGGATCTGCCTGACGACCTGCTCGGGGTCGACGCCGTCGGCCAGGGCGTCGAAGGTGAGCATCAGCCGGTGCGACATGACGTCCACGGCCACGTCGCGTACGTCGTCGGGCAGCAGGTAGTCGCGGCCGCGCAGCAGGGCCAGGGCCCGCCCGGCCGAGACCAGGCCCAGGGTGGCCCGCGGGCTGACGCCGATCTCGATGGTCTCGGTGAGGTCGGCCAGGCCGTACTCGGCGGGGTTGCGGGTGGACATGACCAGCCGGACCACGTAGTCGGCGACGAGCTGGTGCACCGAGACCTGCTCGGCCGCCTCCTGCAGGGCCAGCAGCTTGCCGGGGTCGAGCACCCGCTCGGGGACCGGAGGGGTGACGCTCATCCGGTGGAGGATCTCCAGCTCCTCGTGCGCGCTGGGATGCGGCACCCGTACCCGGAACAGGAAGCGGTCGCGCTGCACCTCGGGCAGCGGGTAGACGCCCTCGGACTCGATCGGGTTCTGGGTGGCGAGCACGATGAACGGCTTGGGCAGCGGGTGGGTGACGCCGGCCAGTGTGACCTGCCGCTCGGCCATCACCTCCAGCAGCGCGGACTGGACCTTGGCGGGGGCGCGGTTGATCTCGTCGGCCAGCAGGAAGTTGACGAACACGGGGCCGAGCTCGACGTCGAACTTCTCGTTGGAGGGATGGTAGACGCGGGTGCCGATGATGTCGCTCGGCACCAGGTCGGGGGTGAACTGGATCCGGGCGAACGTGCCGCCCACGACAGTGGCCAGGGTGGAGGCGGCGAGGGTCTTGGCGACGCCTGGGACCCCTTCGAGCAGGCAGTGCCCGCGCGCCAGCAGGGCCACGATGAGTCTTTCGACCATGTGGTCCTGGCCGACGATGACACGCCGGACCTCGTCGAGACTTTGACGCAGCAGCTCCACGTCGTTTCCGCCTGGCAACTCTTCGGCGACGCTCATGACGCCATTCCACCAGAACGCGCCGCAAACGTGCACGACGCCACGTCTGTGCTTTCATGGCAAACGTGGCAAGTCCCCTGCAGTACGGCGATCCACCCCGGCTGGGACCCTACGTGGTCCAGGCCCGCCTGCACGCGGCCCCGGCCGGTTTCGTTTACCTCGGCCAGGGACCGGACGGGCGTGCCGTGTCACTGGCCGTGCTGACCCGAGGGGCCGCGTTCGACGCGGCGGCGCGCGACAGGTTCGTGACCGCGATCAAGGAGGCCAAGGGCGAGCGCTCCGGGGTGCGCGGCTGGCTCGGGCTCTCCGGGCGGTCGCGGAGCGCGGTGCTGGACGGCACGCCTGAGGTGCTCGCCTTCGACGCCGGGCCCGCGCCGTGGGTGGCGGTGCCGTACGTGCCGGGCCGGCCGGGGGCGGAACGCTACCTGGAGCCGGTCATGGTGGGCGGGACGCTCATCGGGCAGGCTCACGGGCCCGACTTCGTGCCGTACTGGCTGACCGACCGCGCGCCCGCCCTGCCGGGGCCGACGCGGCGGCGCAGGCCGCTGACCGAGACCCGCAAGCGGGTGCTGACGGCCGCGCTCGCGCTGGTGCTCCTGGTGATGCTGGTGACGGCGATCCTGCTGATGCTCCTGCTGGGCAGGCGTGACAGCGAGCCGCAGCCCAAGCAGCTGCCGCCGACGGTGTTCGTCCCGACGCCGCCGCCGACGCCGGCGAGCCCCGAGCCGCGGCCCTCCCCGTCGCAGTCTCCGTCGCCCTCGCAGAGCGGGCAGGTCACGCCCGGGCAGACGCCCGGCGACGACGCGGGCGAGGAGTCTCCGCTCTGATATCCGGTTGAGCCTCACGTTACGTGAGGCTTTAGCGTCCGCGGCATGGAATTCATCGTTCACGACACCCTCACGGCCATGGCCGCCCTCCTTCGGGAGCCGCTCGACCGGCGGCCCGACGCGCTGCGGGAGATGCTGGCGCCGATGCGCTCGGCGATCCCGGTGCCCGGCGACATCGTCGACATCCACCACCAGGGCGGCGGCTTCCGCGTCGACGCCGACGACCCCCGCTACCTGCCCGCCGTCCAGCGCATGATCGACGCCGACGTGTGCGGGCAGGTGCGGCGGGAGCTGGAGCGTGCCTCCGCACGGCTCCACGAGGCCAAGCAGGCCGACTCGCTGCAGGTCATGCTCGTGCTGGGCGATCCGGACAACGCGCACCTGATGGACGTGACCGGCGGCTACTACGGCATGGGCGGCGGTACGGGCTGGCTCTACCTGCTGGCCTGGCCCTCGGACGAGGTGATCGGGCGCATCGCGCACCTCGCGGTGCACGAGTTCCACCACAACGTCCGGTACACGAACGTCGAGTGGAACCCGATGACCGTGACCGTGGGCGAGCACGTCGTCGCCGAGGGGCTGGCGGAGGCGTTCGTACGGGAGCTGTCGGGGCCCGAGGCCATGGGGCCGTGGTCGTCGATGGTGAGCGGGGACGCGTTCGAGCTCGCGCAGGAGCGGATCATGGCGGATTTCGAGCTGGCCGGGATGCAGAACACGCCCGCGTACGTGCTGGGGGACTCGACGGTGCGGAAGTTCGGGCAGGAGCCTCGCGGCATTCCGGACATGGCGGGATACGCGGTGGGGCTGCGGCTCGTCGACCGGGCGCTGGCCGCCACGGGGCTGACCGCCACCGAGGCGACGCTGCTGCCCGCCTCCGAGCTCCTACGCCGCGCCGGCCTCAGGCCGTGACCCCGCCGATCGGGGTCCCGGTCCCCTCGCGGGCACGCTCCCTCTCATCAGGCCCCCAGCCCTGGACGGCGAGAGGCGTTCGACCAGCCGATCAGGGTCATGGTCTCCTGGGGCGGCCTCAGGCGGGGGAGACGAAGCCGGACTCGTAGGCGGCGATCACGGCCTGGGTGCGGTCGCGGACGCCCAGCTTGGCCAGCACGTTCCCGACGTGCGTCTTGATCGTCTCCTGGCTGACGACCAGCTCGGCGGCGATCTCGTTGTTGGACAGCCCCTTGGTCATCAGGCGCAGCACGTCGCCCTCGCGGCCGGTCAGCCGGTCGATCCCGGGCACCCGCGCCGAGCCCTGGGGGCGGCGCCCGGCCAGCGCCCGGATCGCGGCGGGGAACAGCAGCGACTCGCCCGCGGCGACCAGCCTGACGGCCCGCACGAGGTCGTCCGGCTTGGCGCGCTTGAGCAGGAAGCCGCTGGCCCCGGCGCGCAGCGCGTCGTAGACGTAGTCGTCGTTCTCGAACGTGGTGACCACGAGGACCTTGGGCGGGTCGTCGAGGGCCAGGAGGCGCTGGGTGGCCTGGATGCCGTCGAGTGCGGGCATGCGCACGTCCATGAGGACCACGTCGGGCCGTTCGCGGCGCACCACGGGCACGACCGCGGCACCGTCGGCGGCCTCGCCGACCACGGTCAGGTCCGGCTCGGCGTCGATGATGATCCGCAGGCCGGCGCGGATGAGGTCCTCGTCGTCGGCGATCACGACTTTGAGCGTCATGGGCTCGACCGTAGCGGCAGGCGTACCGAGACCTTCCATCCGGTCTCGGTGGGGCCGGACTCCAGCTCGCCGCGGAGCAGCCGGACCCGCTCGCGCATGCCGGTCACGCCCCTGCCGCCGGAGTGGGCGCCGTTCCCGCCGCCGGGGTTGGTGATCTCGAGCCGCAGGTCGTCCCCGTGCACGGTGGCGGTCAGGTGTACGGGGTCGCGGCCGTGCTTGATGGCGTTGGTGAGCGCCTCCTGGACGATGCGGTAGGCCTCCCTGGAGACCACGGCGGGCACGGCGGACAGGTCGCCCACCTCCTGCCGTACCTGCGCGCCCGACGTGGCGACCAGCTCGTCGAGGTCGGCCAGCGTGGCCCTGGGCGCCCTCGCCCTTTGCCGCGCGTCGTGCCCGTCGGGACCGCGCCTGGCTCGTCCGGCCGGGTCAGGGTCCCTCCGTGCTACGGCTGCGGTCCTCACGGGGGGCGAAGCACGGTGGGCACCACCTGGGGTCTTTCCAGGGAGCGAAGCGCGGCGGGCACCACCTGGGGTCTTTCCAGGGGGCGAAGCGCGGCGGGCACCACCTGGGTCGCCGGCCACGTCGCTGCCGGGCAGTCCCACGCCACGCCCGTCGCCGTCCCCCTGAGCGGTGCCGTCCGCGTCGCGGTCCCCTCGGGCGGGGCTGCGCGCGTCGTGGTCCCCTTGGGTGGTTTTGCCCGCGCCGTTGTCGCCATGGGGGACGCTGTCCGTGTCGCGCTGCCCATGGGCTGTGCCGCCCACGTCGCGGCCGGGCAGCCCCACGCTGCGCGCGTCGCGGTCGCCTTGGCCGATGTCGGCCGCGTCGCGGTTGTTCCGGGGGACGGCAGGCGGGTCTTGGCCGGTCCGAGAGTCGTTGGGCGGGTCTTGGCCGGCCAGGGAGTCGTTGACCGAGTCTTGGTCGGCCGGGTAGCCGTTGGCCGGGGTGTCGTCGCGGAGCAGGCCGAGGACGTGGTCGAGGTCTTCCAGGGCGGCGCGAGCCGACCCTTCGATGGCGGCCAGGGCCGTCCTCGCCGTCTGGGGGTCGCGATCGAGGACCCGGCCCGCGGCCGCCGCCTGCAGGGTGACGACGCTGAGCGCGTGGCCGACCGAGTCGTGCAGCTCGCGGGCCAGCCGGTTGCGCTCGGCGAGCGTACGGGCGTGCTCCTCCGCGGCGGCCAGGCGTTCGGCCGGGGTGGGGCCGAGCAGGACGGGCGCCAGCCTGGCGAGCAGCTCGCCCGCGCCCGCCGCCACCGCCGCCAGCGCCACGAGCAGCGCCAGCCCGCCCGCCATCCACAGCACGACCGGCCACCCCGGCTCGACCACGATGCCGAGGGCAGGCATCGCCCGCCAGGCGAACGGCAGCGCCAGCGTGGCCAGCGTGAACGGCACGATCGCCAGCGTGCAGCCGCTGACCAGGCCGCCGATCGCCAGGTGCAGGGTGAACCAGGCGGCCGTGCGGCGGCGCTCCTGCCAGGAGCGGCCCGCCTGCCTGGGCGGTGTCTCGACGTGCGCCCCGAGCAGGCCCTGCGCCGCGTTCACCGCGAGCCCGCGCACGGGCAGGAACAGCCCGGTCACGGCCACCACCGGCAGCACCGCCACGAACACCCCGATCTGGATGGGCAGCAGCAGGTTGGCGTGCTGCTCCTGCCACGGAGCCGAGACGACGACCCCGGCCATCATGTACGGCATCAGCAGCGCGCCGCCCAGGACGAGGCACGCCCACCGGCGGGGGAGCTTCTTTCTCACAACCGCGATTGTATGTCGACAGTTATTCGCTCTCGGTGGAATGCGCCCTTGGAGAAATGCGCCGCCAGCGAAATAATCTCAGAATTCCCGGCCGCCGGGTCTAGCGTTTTTCCCGGAAATACCCAGGACAGAAAGGCGACGGTCATGACGGAGACTCAGCGCGCGGCCTGGCCTGACCAGCTCAGTCAGCGCCTGCTGAAGGAGCGCATCGTCGTTCTCGGCCAAGAGGTGGACGACGAGATTTGCAACCGGCTCTGCGGGGAGCTCCTATTGCTGGCGGCCGAGGACCCACAGCGCGACATAACGCTTTACATCAATTCGCCGGGCGGATCCGTGACGGCCGGGATGGCGCTCTACGACATGATGCAGTTCATTCCGTGCGACGTGGCGACGGTGGCGATGGGCTTCGCCGCCTCCATGGGGCAGGTGCTGCTGACGGCGGGCGCCAAGGGCAAGCGTTACGCCCTGCCCAACGCCCGGATCGTCATGCACCAGCCGCTCGGCGGCATCGGCGGCTCGGCCAGCGACATCCAGATCCAGGCCGACAACATGCTCTACACCAAGCGCCGGATAGCCGAGATCATCGCCCACCACACCGGCCAGCCGCTGGAGCGCATCCAGGCCGACTCCGACCGCGACCGGTGGTTCACCGCCCAGGAAGCGCTCGAATACGGCTTTGTCGACCACATCTCAGAGGGGATGAACTGATATGAGCGGCCGTTACGTGCTGCCCTCGTTCACCGAGCGCACGTCGTACGGGGTCAAGGAGATGACCCCGTACACCAAGCTCTTCGAGGACCGGGTCGTCTTCATCGGCGCGCCCATCGACGACGTCGTGGCCAACGACGTGATGGCCCAGCTGCTGACGCTCGAGTCGCTCGATCCCGACCGTGACATCAGCATCTACATCAACTCCCCTGGCGGGTCGTTCACGGCGATGACGGCCATCTACGACACGATGCAGTTCGTCCGGCCGGAGATCCACACGGTCTGCATCGGCGAGGCCGCCTCGGCGGCGGCGGTCCTGCTGGCGGCGGGCGCGGCAGGCAAGCGCGCCGCCCTGCCGCACGCCCGCGTCCTGCTGCACGAGCCCCACACGGAGGGCGGGCGAGGCCAGGGGAGCGACCTGGAGATCCACGCCAGGGAGATCCTGCGGATGCGTGACCAGCAGGAAGAGATCCTTTCCCGGCACACGGGGCGGGGCATCCTGGAGATCAGGAAGGACATCGAGCGCGACCGCATCTTCACGGCGGAGCAGGCGCGTACGTATGGGCTGGTGGACGACGTCTACGCCTCCAGAAAGCGCACCCTGACCGCGGCCCGCTGAGCGGCCGCGTGCCCGAGCCCGCATCCGGCCCCGCATGCCCGGGTGCGGGCTCCTCGCCGCGAACCGATGACTTTTCTCTGCCGTCCGAGTCCAATCAGACAGCAGAGAGGAGCAGGAAATGGATCTCGGAATCGGTCTCCCCACCTCAGGGCGGAACGCGGACCCTGAGGCGATCAGCAGAGTGGCGCAGGCGGCGGAGCGGGCGGGGCTGGGGGCGGTGTGGGCGTTCGAGCGGCTGCTGCGGCCGGCCGAGGCGGTGTTCGCCGGCACCGACCAGTCCATGCCGCTCCCCGACAACAACGCCCTCGTCTACGACCCCTTGGAGACCTTGGCCTACGTCGCGGCCAAGACCAGCACGATCCGGCTCGGCACGAGCGTCGTGGACGCGCTGTTCCACAGTCCGGTCGTGCTGGCCAAGCGGCTCGCGACGCTCGACCGGCTCAGCGGCGGCCGTGCCATGATCGGCCTGGGACAGGGGTGGATGCAGCAGGAGTTCGAGGCGACCGGCACTCCCGTACGGCGTCGCGGCGCGGGGTTCGAAGAGCACGTCGCGGCCATGCGCGCCTGCTGGGGCCCCGACCCGGTGAGCTTCGCCGGCCGCTTCTACACGATCGCCGAAGCGGAGATCAACCCGAAGCCCACCGGGCTGACGCTGCTGGCCGGAGCGGCGGCGCCGCCCGCGATCGAGCGGGCGGCCCGGCTGGGGATGGGGATCACGGTGGTCGTGTTCGCCTGGGACCAGCTCAGGCAGGCCGTCGAGACGTACGGCAAGGGCTCGGGCCCGGTGGTGGCGCAGGTCAACGGCGTGATCACGGACCGGCCGCTGGACGAGCGGATGCCGCTGACCGGCTCGGTGGAGCAGGTTGCCGAGGACCTGGCCGAGGTGCGGGGAATGGGCGTGGACCACGTGTTCTGGCACACGTTCGACGCGGACCCCGACGAGATGGTGGAGCGCGTCGGGCGGCTCACCACCGCTTGACGGCGCCGGGGGCCGGCCACGGACACCGTCATGGCCCTGCTCACCCGGTGGCGACGTCGAACGTCTTGTTCCTCATGTCCGCGCCGTTCATCAGTTTGCCCGTGGCCGGCCCGATGACCGGCGCGCGCATCAGGCGCAGCATCGCGGCGCGCAGGATCCGCTCCTTGTGGTCGTGGGGAGTGAAGATCCTGCGCATGATCAGCGCGCTGCTCTGCTCGGTCTCGATGAACGGCCGGAAGCGGGCGGCCAAAACCGGGCAAAGTACACCTTGTACACTCTTGACGTTTATCGGGGGAAACGGGGGAGTGGCGTTGCCGCTGGAGCAGGTCCTGGTGTTGCTGGCCGCAGCGGCAGGGGCGGGGTGGGTCGACGCCGTCGTGGGCGGCGGCGGGCTGTTGCAGCTTCCCGCGATCATGATGACCGGAATGCCGACCGTCGAGGCGATGGCCACCAACAAGCTCTCCTCGGTCTTCGGCACCGCGTCGGCCGCCGTCGCGTACGCCCGCTCCACGAAGATCGATCGGCAGGTGGCCTTCCCCGGCGCGGGACTGGCCGTGCTGAGCGCCGGGTTGGGCGCATGGGCGGCCGCGGCGATCTCGGCCGAGGTGCTGCGGCCCGCCGTCATGGTGGTGCTGCTCGGGGTGGCCGCGTTCGTGACGTTGCGGCCCTCGCTCGGGGCCGTGCCGGTGCCTCAGCTGCGTACCGACACCAGGGTGTTCGCCGCCGTGGCGACGGCGGGGATCGGGATCGCCTTCTACGACGGCATCGTGGGACCCGGTACGGGCACGTTCTTGATCATCGCCTTCACCACCATCCTCGGGCTCGACTTCGTCTCGGCGTCGGCCTCCGCCAAGATCATCAACGTCGGGACGAACCTCGGGGCGCTGGTGGTCTTCGGCCTCCAGGGGCACGTGAACTGGGCGCTCGGGCTCGGCATGGCCGTGTGCAACGTGGCCGGGGCGCAGTTCGGCGCGCGGATGGCGCTCAAGCGCGGCGCCGCCTTCGTGCGGATCGTCCTGCTCTGTGTCGTGGTGGCGCTGGTCGCGCGGCTGGGCTGGCAGCAGTTCGGCCCCTGATGTCCCTGAAGCTCCCTCAAGCGAAGGGGCGCCTCCGCGGCGAGCGGGGGCGCCCCTTCGCCGTCCGGGGCCGCGGGAGTCAGGCCAGCAGGGAGCGGACGTGGTCGCCGATCGTCCGGGTGGGGCGGCCGATGAGCTCGCGCAGCGTCCCGGGGGTGTCGGCGAGCCAGTCACGGGAGACGTTGACGTCCACATCGGCCAGGATCTCGGCGAACGGGGCCGGGACGCCGGTGCCGGCCAGCACGCCCGCGTACTCGTCCTTCGGCAGGTCGCGGTAGACGACCTCCTTGCCGGTGACCTTGGAGATCTCGGCGGCCAGGTCGGCGCGGCTCCAGGCGGTGTCGCCGGCCAGCTCGTACACCTGGCCGTCGTGGCCCTCGCCGGTCAGCACGGCGGCCGCGGCGGCGGCATAGTCGGCGCGGGAGGCGGAGGCGACCCGGCCGTCACCGGAGGCGCCGTACACGGCGCCGAGCTGGGGCGCCGCGGCGATCGCCGGGTCGTAGACCTCGTTGTACCAGTTGTTGCGCAAGATCGTGTACGTCACCCCGGACGCCTTGATGTACTCCTCGGTCGCCCGGTGATCGGCGGCCAGGGCGGCCTCGGTGGTGTCGGCCTTGGGCGCGCTGGTGTAGACGAGCACGGCCCCGGCCCGCTTCGCCGCGTCCACGACGGCCGTGTGCTGCCGCGCCCGCTGCGGCTCGACGCCGGAGATGAGCAGCACCCTGGCCGCGCGCCGTACCGCGGCCTCGATCGTCTCGGGCCGGTCGTAGTCGGCCTCGCGGACCTCGACGCCCAGGTCGGCGGCCTTCTGCGGGGTACGCGCGGCCGCGACCACCTGCGCGGCGGGAACCCGCTTCGTCAGCTCCTCGACCACCAGCCGGCCCAGGTGCCCGCTCGCTCCGGTTACCACGATCATGGTTTCGCTCCCTCGGTACTTTCTGTTGGTTAGTGCTTTCTATCAGAAAGTACACCCAAAGGCGTAAGCTGTCTTCCATGGAGGAGTTCGATGAGCTGGTGGCCGACGTCTTCTCGCGCAGGTGCACCTCGCGCACGGTGCTGGAGACCCTCACCGGCCGATGGGCGATCCTGGCGCTGGTGGCCCTGCACGAAGGGCCCTACCGCTTCAACGCGCTGCGCCGCCGCGTCGACGGGGTGAGCGAGAAGATGCTCTCCCAGACGCTGCACGCCCTCGAACGCGACGGCATGGTGCTGCGGGTGGCCGAGACCTCGATCCCGCCCCGGGTCGAATACAGCCTCACCTCGCTGGGCCGTGAGGCCGCCGAGCGCCTGATCCCCCTGCTGGAGTGGGTGGAGGAGCGCATGCCCGATGTCGTGTCCGCCCGCGAGGAGCACGCCTCACGCTAGCCGGCGACCCGCAGGGGGCGTACGGGGGCGCAGCGCCGTGGCGGTCACGGCGACGAAGGCGGCCAGCACCGCCGGGATGGCCAGCGCGAGGGGCAGCCCGATCAGCTCGGCCGCGGCCCCGATGAACACCGGCCCCGACAGGATCCCCATGTACCCGATGGAGGCCACGCGCGCCAGCGCCCGGCCCGCGAAGGCGGGATCGCGGTGGCCCGCGGCCGAGAACACCTGCGGCACGATGCACGACAGCCCCGCCCCGAAGCAGCCGAACCCGATCACGCCCGCCACCTGGTGCCCGCCCAGCAGCGCCAGTCCCAGCCCTGTCGCGGCCAGCAGCCCGCAGCAGCGCACCAGCGGCACAGCGCCGAACCTGGCCGCCAGCCGGTCACCCGCCAGCCGCCCGGCCGTCATCATGATGGAGAACGCGGCATACCCCGCCGCCGCGAGCCCCGGCGAGGCGCCCAGGTCCTCCCGCAGGTAGACCGAGCTCCAGTCGGCCGAGGCCCCCTCGCCCACCAGGCAGCAGAACGCCAGCACGCCCAGGAACACGATCCCCTTGGGCCGCGCGGCCGGGCCGCCCTCGACCGACGGGTCCTCTGCGGGGGACGGGAGCGAGCGCAGCGCCCAGCGGGCGGCCCAGAGCGCCAGCAGCACGACGGCCGCGCCCACCGACACGAACGTCGCCGCGGCCGACAGGTCAAGATGCGCGAACAGGCCGCCCGCCGTGGCGCCCGCGAACCCGCCGATGCTGTAGACGGCGTGGAACGACGACATGATCGGCCGCCCGTGGGCCCGCTCCACCTCCACGGCGTTGGCGTTCATGGCCACGTCGAGGATCCCGTGCACGGTCCCGAACGCCAGCAGCGTGCCCGCCAGCGCCCACAGGTTCGGGGCGTAGGCGGGCGGCACGAGCACGACGCCCTGCAGGAGGGCGGCCGGGATCATGACGCGGCTGCTGCCGTGGCGGTCGACCAGCCGGCCCACCGCGGTCATCCCGGCCATGGCCCCGCCGGCGATGGCCAGCAGGGCGAGGCTGAAGTGGCCGTCGCCCAGCCCCAGGTGCTCCTTGATGGCGGGGATGCGGGCCGTCCAGGTGCCCATGGCCGTGCCGGCCAGGAAGAAGAGCAGGTAGACCGCCGTACGCTCGCGCAGCAGGGCGCCCCGCCGGGTGCCGGGCGCGGTCCTCACACGGCCTCCCTGACCGTCACCCCGGCCGCCACCAGGGCGTCGCGCTCCTCGCCCGGTATGCCGGGGTCCGTCACCACCACGTCCAGCCGCGAGATCGGGCACACCGCGCCGAAGGCCGTACGCGCGAACTTGCCCGAGTCGCACGCCACGATCACCCGCCGCGCCGAGGCGATGGCCGCCTGCTTGACCGCCACCTCCGGCAGGTCGTGCGCGGTCAGCCCGTGCTCGGCCGACAGCCCGCAGCAGCCGATCACCGCCGTGTCGAACCGCAGCGCCTTGAGCGAGCTCTCGGTCAGCGGCCCCATGACGTTCAGCTCGCCCTGGCGTACCTCGCCGCCGGGCAGCACCAACCGCACGCGCGGCGCCGAAGCCAGCAGCGCGACCGCCTGCAGGGCCAGCGGCAGCACGGTCAGGCGCCGGTCGTGCAGGGCCCGGGCCACCTCGAGCGCGGTCGTGCCGCCGTCCAGCACCACCGCCTCCCCGTCGGCGATCAACGACGCCACCTCCGCACCGATGCGCTGCTTGGCCTCCACCGCCTCCCGCTCGCGCACGCCGAACGGCGGCTCCTCGCCGCGCAGCAGCAGCGACAGCGCCCCGCCCCTGACCCGGCGGACCACTCCTTGCTGGGCCAGCTCGTCCAGGTCGCGCCTGATGGTCATCTCGGAGACGCCGTGCTCGGCGGCCAGTTCGGCGACCGAGACGCTGTCGTTGGTGCGCAAGGCGTTCATGATGGCTCGCAAACGTTCCATGTGTGCATACAAACACGGCATATGTGCGCAATACAATGGGGTGCATGCGTGCCAGCCGCCTGCTCTCCCTGCTGCTGCTCCTGCAGACGCGCGGCCGCATGACCGCGCCCGAGCTGGCCGCGGAGCTGGAGGTGTCGGTCCGTACGGTCTACCGCGACGTGGAGGCGCTGTCGGCGGCCGGCGTGCCCGTCTACGCCGACCGGGGGCCTGCGGGCGGCTACCAGCTGCTCGACGGCTACCGCACCCGGCTGAACGGGCTGACGGCCGAGGAGGCCTCGTCGCTCTTCCTGGCGGGGCTGCCCGGTCCGGCGGCCGAGCTGGGGCTGGCCGAGGTGGCCGCCACCGCGGAGCTGAAGCTGCTGGCCGCGCTGCCGCCCGAGCCGCGCTCGCACGCCTCGCGGATGCGCGAACGGTTCCTGCTGGACGTGCCGAGCTGGTACCGCTCGGCCGACGACGTGCCGCATCTGAGCGAGGTGGCCGAGGCGGTGTGGGACCAGCGGCCGCTGCACATGACGTACCGGCGCTGGGGGCAGCAGGAGATCGACCGGGTGGTGCACCCGTACGGGCTGGTGCTCAAGGGCGGCTCCTGGTACATGGCGGCCGCGCCACGCCAACACAACGAGCAGGGCGGCAGCCCGCGCACGTACCGGGTGGCGCGGATCCTGACGCTGGAGACGCTGCCGGGGCGGTTCTCCCGGCCCGAGGATTTCGACCTGGGCGGCTTCTGGCAGGAGTACGCCAAGGAGTTCCGCGAACGGATGTACACGGCCGAGGCCGTGATCAGGCTGGCTCCCGGCTATGAGGATCTGCTGGCGTACACGATGGGCTCCGACGTCGTGGGCGCGGCGCTGGCCGCCGCGGGGGAGCCCGATCCGGAGGGCTGGGTGACGCTCACGGTGCCCATCGAGTCGATCTCGCACGGGCGCTGGCTGCTGCTGCGGATGGGGGCCGCCGTCGAGGTGCTCGGTCCGCCGGAGCTGCGGGCGGCGATGTGCGAGGCGGTCGCCGAACTGCACAAGCTGTACGGTTGAGCCCGGTTATTCAGGCGATATTCGGGCGTTCTTCTGGGAGCATGCCCGGCATGTATCTTCTTGCTTTCGCGGGCGCGTGCGTCCTGATCGCCATGGTGCCGGGGGTCAGCACGGCCATCATCCTGCGGCAGACGCTGCGCGCGGGCCGCGGCTCCGGCCTGGCCGCCACACTGGGCAACGAGACGGGGATCCTGCTGTGGGGATTGGCCGCCGCGTTCGGCCTGTCGGCGCTGCTGGTGGCCTCGCAGCTGGCCTACGACCTGATGCGGGTCGCGGGCGCCGTGGTGCTGGTGGCGATGGGCGCGCAGGCGCTGTGGCAGGCCCGCAAGGGCGTCCGGCCGGCCGAGGAGGCGCCCGACGGGGTGGTCGTGCCGGGCTGGCGCGGTCCGTACCTGGCGGGCGTCGGGACGTGCCTGGCCAACCCGAAGGCGGCGGTGTTCGCGATGTCGTTCCTGCCGCAGTTCGTCCCGCCGGGGCAGAACGTGCCGCTGACGCTCGTGACGCTGGCCGTGGTGTGGGTGCTGGTGGACCTGCTCTGGTACGGGCTGCTCATCTGGGCCGTCGGCAAGGCCAAGGCGTGGCTGGGCAGGCCGGCGGTGCGCCGGCGGCTGGAGCAGGTCTCCGGCGTGGTGCTCATCGGGCTGGGCGTGCGGCTGGCGGTGGAGGCGCGATGACGATCTGGCACGCCGAGCACGGCACGGGCGAGCCCGTGGTGCTGCTGCATTCGGGGGCGGTCGACTCCGGGATGTGGGACGCGCAGGTGGAGGCCCTGTCCGGCCGCTTCCGGGTGATCACAGTGGACTTCCGCTGGTACGGCCGCAGCGCCTTCCACGCGGACGGGCCCTACAGCGACGCGGGCGACGTGATCCGGGTGCTGGACGAGCTGAAGGTGAGCCGCGCGGCGCTGGTGGCGTCGTCGGGCGCGAGCGAGGTCGCGCTGGAGCTGGCCGCGGCCGGGCTCGCCGACCGGCTGGTGCTGCTCAACCCCGTCTCCGCGCTGCCGGCCACGGACGACGTGAAGGCGTACTGGCAGGAGGAGGAGCGGCTGCTGGAGGAGGGCGACGTCCAGGGGGCGGCCGAGCTGAACGCGCGCACCCTCCTCGGGCCCGAGGCGACGCGGGAGGCGTTCGGGCGGGTGGTGGAGATGCAGCGGCACGCGTTCGAGGTGCAGCTCGCCGCCGATCCGGAGCCCGAGCGGGTGAAGGGGGAGGTCGCGGCGGCGGAGATCGACCTTCCCGCGCTGGTGGTGGTCGGCGCGCGCGATCTGCCGTACTTCCTGGCCGGCGCCCGCCACCTGGCCGGCGAGCTGCCCCGGGCGCGGCTGGTGGAGCTGGAGTGGGCCGGCCACCTGCCGGCCCTGGAGCGGCCTGAGGAGATCAACCGGCTGCTCCTGGACTACCTTTAGGGCATGACGAACGACCTGGCGACCCTCGTGAGGCAGGCGCAGGACGACGATCCGCTGCTGGCACTGCACGCCACCACCGCGCTGCGCCGTGAGATCGAGCGTCTGGAGGCGGTCCAGGTGCGGCGGGCCAGGGTGGCGGGGCTGGCGTGGGCGCAGATCGCCGACGCGATCGGGGTGAGCAAGCAGGCCGTGCACAAGAAGTACGGCCGCCGCTAGCTCTGCTTCCACTGGTCGGCGAACCAGTCCAGCACGATGTTCCAGGCGTAGCCGCGCCGGATGCGCCCGGCCACGTCCGGGGGCAGGGTGTCGAGGCCGCGGTGCTCGAGCAGCACCTCGGTGCCGCCCTCGACCGGGTCGAAGGTCACCTCGATCTCCATCCGGCCGGTGGGGTTGATGAGGTCGGCCCAGACGAGGCGGCGCGGCGGCTCCCAGGCGATGATCCTGCCGGTGTCGACGTGGCCGCCGTCGGACCACAGCTCGCGCAGGTAGCCGTCCTCGAAGCGGATGCCGGTCGCGCGGGCGGGGTCGACCCAGCTGTGGCGGCCGCGTACGTACCAGCGGTCGATCTCGTCGGTGAAGATCCGGAACGCGGTCGCCGGGTCGACGGGCACGGTGACGCCGGCCTGGACGGAGTTCACCGGCCGCGCTCCACGTGCTGCTTGAACGAGCCGAGCTGCTCGGCCCAGAACGCCTGGACCTGGTCCAGCCAGGCCTGCAGCGCGGTGAACGGCTCCTGGCGCAGCGTGTAGAGGCGCAGCCGGGCGTCGGCGCCGCCGGCCTCGGCGCGTACGAGACCGCCGGCCCGCAGCACGCGTAGGTGCCTGCTGAGGGCGGGGGCGCTCATCTGCACGGCCTGCGCCAGCTCGCCCGCCGGCCGCGGCCCGTCGCGCAGCAGGTCGATGACCTTGCGCCGGGTGGGGTCGGCGAGCGCGGCCAGCGTGGCGTCGAGATCGTTAACGTTGGTGTTAATTGTTGCCTGCTTCCGTTAGGGTGTTAATCCTTAACGATAGCGACAATTATTGCGGAGGTCTGTACATGAGTGCCGAGCTGGGGTACTACACGCTGTCCGTGGCGGACCTGGACCGGGCGGCCGCCTTCTACGGGGCGCTGTTCGGCTGGGAGTTCAAGCGCGAGCACGAGACGTACCTGCACGTCACGAACACGGCCGTGCCGATGGGCTTCGTCTCCGACGGGCCCTCCTCGCAGCCGAACCTCTACTACCACGTCACCGACCTCGACGCGGCCGTCGAGCGGGTGCGGGAGCTGGGCGGCAGCACCGGCGCGGTGTACGACAGCAAGTCGGGGCGCGGCTGCTCCTGCACCGACGACCAGGGGACGCGGATCAGCATCTGGGAGCCTGTGCCGGCTTTCGGCTGATTCTCCGTACGCCGGGCCCCGGCGCGGGAATCGTGAGCCGCCTCCTGGGTTTCTGTCGGTGGCGTCGGCCAGGATGTCGCCATGGCTTCATGGCAGGAGTTCGAGGGGCAGGCGCCGGAGCTGGCCGCGGCGGCGCGGCGGGTGATGGGCACGTGCAAGCACCGGGTGCTGGCGACCTCGCGCAAGGACGGCTCACCCCGGGTCAGCGGCATCGAGACCATGTTCAGGGACGGTGAGCTCTGGACGGGGTCGATGCCCCGGGCGGTCAAGGCCTACGACCTGCGGCGGGATCCGCGCATGGCGATCCACGTCGCCTCTCCCGAGCCCGCGGAGTCCGATCCGTCGGCATGGGAGGGCGACGTGAAGCTGGCCGGACGGGCCGTCGAGGTGACCGACGAGGCGGTGCGGGAGTCGTTCGGCCTGCCCAGCGCGGAGTCGCACCTGTTCCGGATCGAGCTGACGGAGGTGGTGTGGACGCGGGTCGAGGGCGACGAGGTCGTCATGACCGCCTGGCACGAGGGGGCGGGGGTGCGGGAGCTCCGCCGCAAGTAATCTACAAAGTAAAGGCGCTCGGCCCGAGTTTCCGCAAGGACGTCAGTGGACGGAGAAGCCGCCGTCCACGAAGAGCATCTGGCCGGTGACGAAGGCCGAGGCGTCGCCGGCCAGGAACACCGCCGCGCCCGCGAAGTCCTCCGGCACGCCGTTGCGTCCGACCATGTGGCGGGCGGCGAGCGCTTCGACGCGGCCGGGGATGGCCTGGGCGGGCTCGGTGAGCGGGGTCAGCACGAAGCCGGGGATGATCGTGTTGACGCACACGCCGTCGGCCGACCAGGCCTCGGCCTGGGAGCGGGTCAGCCCGGCGACGGCGGCCTTGGCGGCGCCGTACGCGCCGCTGTCGCCGAAGGCGCTGATGGACTGCTGGGAGCCGAGGTTGATGATGCGGCCCCAGCCCCGGGCGGCCATGCGCGGGCCGAAGTGCTGCCCGAGGAGGTAGGGGGCGGTGAGGTTGACGGCGATGGTGCGCTCGTAGTCCTCGGCGGTGAGCTCGGCCATGGGCTTGCGGATGTTGTTGCCGGCGTCGTTGACGAGGATGTCGATGTCGCCGGCCGCGGCGCACACGCGGCGGATGTCGTCGCGGTCGGCGAGGTCGGCGCTGATACGGGAGGCGGTGACGCCGTGCTCGCGCAGCCGGGTGACGGCCTTGTCGAGCTCGGCCTGCCTGCGGGCCACCAGCACGACCTCGGCCCCGGCCCTGCCGATCGCCTCGGCGATGGCGTACCCGATGCCGGAGCTGCCGCCGGTCACCAGGGCGCGCCGGCCGTCGAGGGAGAACAGTCCCCGCAGATAGTCAGACATGGACGGACAAGCTAGCACCCCACGCTCCGGAGCCCCGCGTGAGTCCCTACCGGGCGCCGACCAGGCTCTCGAAACACGGGCGCAGCAGGGCGAGGATGTCGTCGGCGGGCGCTTCGGCCAGCGAGCTGAGCTTGAGCAGGTAGCGATCGACGACCACGCCCATCATGATCGCGCCGATCAGCCCCGCGCGCAGGTCGGCGTCGCCGGCCGGGACGGCCGCCTCGATCCGCTCCAGCCACTCGCTCGCCGCCTCGCGGAGCCCGTCGGCCGCTTCGGCGTGCGTGAGCATCGAGCGCAGCAGCACCAGCGACGCGACGGGCTCCCCGTCGAGGCGCTCGCGCAGCACGGCGAGCAGGGCCTCGGCAGGGTCGCCCGGCGGCAGCTCGTGGGATGAGAGGCGGGCCGCGCGGGCGAACAGCTCCTCTTTCGACCCGAAGTAATGCATCACCAGGCCCGCGTTGACCCCGGCCGCGGCGGCGACCGCGCGGATCGTCGTGCGCTCGTAGCCCAGCCCGGCGAACGTCTCGCGGGCCGCGGTCAGGATCCGGGCCTCGGTGTCGCGGCGTTGCTGTGCGCGGGTGCGGCGGGGCTGCTCGGTCATCGTCTCATTGTACGAGCGTTGAACGAGCCGCCATTTCGTTATACGCTCATTCAATGAACATGCGTTCAACGAAAGTGGTGGAAGACATCATGCGGGCCGGTCTCGCGGGCGACCACGAGCGGTTCCTGGAGCTCATGGCCCCCGATGGGGTGATCGAATGGCCGTACCGCCCTGACGGCGTACCGGGAGAGCTGCGCGGCAGAGAGGCGATCGGGGCCTTCCTGGCCGCCAACAGGCACCTGATCACTTTCCACGAGTACACCGACGTGGTGTTCCACGAGACGCTCGACCCGGGGGTGGTCATCGTCGAGTACGTGGCGCACGGCACGGTCACCGCCACCGGGGAGCCGTTCGAGCAGCGACCGCTGGCGGTCTTCCGGGTGCGGGAGGGGCAGGTCGTGTCCTATCGCGACTACATCAACCCGCTGCCCCTCATGAAGGTCCTGCACCCGTAAGCGGCGGGCTCGCCGGAGCGGCCGCCACCTTGCGGGTCTCACGCATCAGCAGCAGGCCGTTGACCACCATCAGCGTCGCGGTCAGGCCGTGGATGCCGAACGCGGCGGCCACGGAGCCGTGGTGGGCCAGCACGGTGGTCATGTCGCCGTACGCGGCGAGGGCCTCCACCAGCAGCACCCAGCCCAGCGCCCGGCGGTGGCCCGTCACCAGCAGGATGCCCAGCGCCAGGGCCAGGACGACGTCGCGGATTCCCTTGATGATCAGGAAGCCGCCGCCGTCGCCGGACGGCCAGCTCGGCAGGCCGAGGCCCGGCGCCGTCGTCTCCGGGGTCAGGATGTACTCCGACCCGAACCAGAGGATGAAGAGGATGAAGGCGGCGGCAAGGACAGTGTTGATCTTCTTCAGTGACATGGTTCCTCCTTGCGAGTCTTTGTGAAACTTGGTGAGCCGTATGGGGCCTGGTCAGGCGGCGCGGACGCGGCTGAAGAGGGTGAGCAGGGTGAGGTTGGGCGTGGTGGCACCAGGTGGTCACTCAGGGAGGCCCGTTCCTCTTCGGTGATGTGCTCGGTGGCGAGCGGAAGGAGGGTGGCCGCCTCGTCGTCGAGGGGTCCTGTTGAGCGTGGTCTCAGCGCGCTCGTGCTGGTCCTGCATGCGCAGGACGATGTCCGCCTCCGGATCGACCCGGGACAGGAGCGGCGGCTCAGGTGGCCGAGCGGGCGGGTGCCTATCGGCTTTCGACCGCGAGCGCTACAGGCGGCGCAACGCGGGAACCGCTGAGCAGGAGGCCGCCGGCAAGGATGACTGCCGCGGCAGTGGCGCCGTGCACGCCGAAGGCGGTTGCGGGCTCTCCGCCGGAGAGCAGCACGATCAACATGTCGCAGATCGGGGTGAGCGCCGTGGCCAGCATGACCCACCCCAGGACGC
Source organism: Nonomuraea sp. NPDC050786 (assembly GCF_040654115.1). Taxonomy (NCBI): domain Bacteria; kingdom Bacillati; phylum Actinomycetota; class Actinomycetes; order Streptosporangiales; family Streptosporangiaceae; genus Nonomuraea; species Nonomuraea sp. NPDC050786. Next base: position 17,735 of record NZ_JBFAHJ010000043.1, on the reverse strand, counting down.
GGCGCTTGCCTGTCATCAGCACCGTGAGAATCACCAGGCCGGACGCCAGGTCCCGGGCTCCCTTGACGGCAAGGAATCCCGCACCCTCGCCATGCGGCCAGCTCGGTAGGCCGAAGTTGGGCGCCATGGATTGGGGAGCCAGCAGATAATTCACCCCGACATAGCCGATGAACAGGGCGCCGACGAAAGCGGGAACAGTACCGATCGTGGTACGAGATGGCAGCTTTGCGGACATCAAGGATCTCCCTCAATGCTGGTTGGGGGGTCAGGACGCCTGGCGGTCGCGTGTCCAGGCAGGGCTGTCGAGGAAGTGGTTGTCGTACAAGTCCTGGGAGGCCAGCAGTTCCTCGAGGGTGGCCTCGCCCCTGCGCAGGCGGTCGAGCAGGCGGAAGTACTCGAAGCGCTGGATGCCGGGGGCGACGATGATGAGCAGGTCGGCGGTGTGGCCGGGGGCGGCGGCGAAGGCGTGGGGCATCAGCGGGGGCACGGCCGCCACGTCGCCCGCCTCCAATGTCACGATCTCCTCGCCCGACAGGACGCGCGCCTTGCCTTCCAAGATGTAGAACAGCTCGGTCGAGGTGGCGTGGTGGTGAGGTACGGCGCCGTCCGCGCCTTCGGCGAGCGTCATCCTGATGGTGCTCAGCGCGCCACCGGTGTCGCTGGAGTCGAGCAGCAGTCGTCCGGTGGCTGTGGGCGAGATGATGGTCTCGGCGTCGATCTCGCGGACGATGGCCGTTTCTACGATCATTGACATGTCAGGTTCCCTTCGAGCGCGGAGGACACGAGCCGTTCTACGTAGGCTCGGTCGACCGGCGCCCCTGTGATCAGCACTCGGTAGTAGAGGGCGCCGGCCAGCTGGTCGAACAGCGCCTCGGCGTCCAGGTCGGCACGCAGCTCGCCGCGCACGCGTGCCCGCTCGATCAGGGCGAGCCCGAGGGCGTTGCGCTCGGCGTACTGCTCGCGGGCCAGCTTGCCGATGTCGTCGTGCCTGGCCGCGGCAGCCACGAGCTCGCCGGCGACCCCCGCGGACGGGCCTTCGCGGCCGCCTGCCGCGCGCATGCGGTTGAGCGCGGCGGCGATCTTGTCCAGATTGTTGACGAGGTCGGCTCGGATGTCGCCGGTCTCGTCGATCTCGTGGTCGGCCTGCAGCCGTGCCACCACCGCGACGGCCAAGTGGTCCTTGGTCGGCCAGCGGCGGTACAGCGTGGTCTTGGCCACACCCGCCTGCTCGGCCACCTCGTCGATGGAGAGGCCTGTGTAGCCGCGCTCGAAGATCAAGTCGGCGGCGATGCGCAGCACACGCTCGTCCACCTGCGTGTCACGCGGGCGTCCGCGAGGTGTCATCATGCCCTCCCATTCCGATACCGAGGTAGCGAAATAGAGAGTACAGCTGCCTCAGGCAATTACGCAACACCAGTTTCGTATTCTGATGGGTGGCCGACTGCCGCGACCCGCACTGGCTTGCGTTCAGGTGCCCGTCCCGGTTGATCATGATCGGATCGAGTGGTTGGGTGGCACGCCGTCGTGACAGGGCACGGCCATCGCCGAGCTTCTGTTCTGCGCGGGCTGGCTCCTCCCGCTCCCGTGCCTGGCGGCCAGGGGACATGTCCGGGAGCGGAGGGGCTCTGGACCCGGTTGAAGCGAGCCAATGTGACGGCGCGGAGCTCGTCGAGGTCGCTCTACCCCATCGCGAGAGGGTCCATGGAATCGCCGCAGGCGCCGAAGGGCCGGTCAGACGATGATGAGGGCCATGGTCCGCGTGCGCGGCGCCTCCATGAGCGGCCGCCCGGCCACGGTGTGCTCGGGCGGGCCGAGGGGCAGCTTGCTGATCGCCCGCGGCGGCGTGGTCCGGCTGACCGGCGCCGGTCGGCCGCCAAGTTTTCGCCGTCCTTCAGGACGGCGGCGCAGTCGTCGCACCTGCCGCGCGCCACCGCCCCGGTGCGGGCGATGGCGCGCGACGCCGTGCTTCTAGACGAGGCGGGTGACCTCGCCGGTGTCGAGGGAGTAGTACGCGCCCACGATCTTGAGCTGCTTGCGCGCGATGCGGGGGGCGAGGAGCTTGTCGGCCTTGAGCTTGGCGACGACGTCCGTGGTGTTGTACTTGATCATCTTGTCCACGTCGCCGTGGGTGTGCCGGTAGGCGGGGCGCAGGACGTCGACGATGTTCTGCAGGTGGCCCGGGAGCTTGGTGTGGTCGTGGATGGCGTGCGCGGCCGCCGTCACCGCTCCGCACCGCTGGTGGCCGAGCACCACGATGAGCGGTGTGGCGAGCTCGACCGGGCCGTACTCGATGGCGCCCTCGACGAGCGAGTCGACCGTCTGGGCGGCGCTGCGCACGGTCAGCAGGTCGCCGATCCCGGTGTCGAAGACCAGCTCGGGCGCCACGCGGGAGTCGATGCACGATACGACCACCGCGTACGGCTCCTGCTTCTGCGCGACCTCGGTGCGCCGGTCGGAGTCCTGGTGGGGGTGGGTCGCATCGCCGGAGACCCAGCGCTTGTTGCCCTCCCGCAGCATGGCCCACGCCTGGTCCGGCGTGATGCTGGACGTGGCGGCGTACGCCGTGCCGGTGCCTAACAGCAGACCACCGGCGGCCAGCCCGGCGGTCTGGAGGAGGGCGCGGCGGTTGAAGATCTTTTCTCGCATGGGTCGAGTATGCGAGTTGCCCGGCCGTCTTCGCTGATAAATCGGGATATACGAGCAGCTCCACCACGTGATCTCCGCCACGCCAGCGCCCAGTGCTCCAGCACACGTGGCGTACGGCGGGAAGACCCGCCGGCGCGGGCGGCGGGGCGCGCGGGGTGGCGCTCAGCCGTCCCCCGGCGGCGCGAGGGCGTCGACGGCATGGCCGAGGACGGCTGCATCATCGCGGGCGCCGTTGGGAGGGCCCGGCCATCAGGTCCGGTACGAGTCCAGCAAGGGCGATAGTTCGGCGACCACGGCGTCCAGCGGAGCGACGTTCCTACGGACCCTGGCGAACATGATCGCGCCTTCCAGGGCGCCGATCATCAGCGTCGCCACCGCGCCCGCGCGCTCCCCGGGCACGCCCAGCCGCACCAGCTCGGCGGCCACCGCGCGCTCCCACCGCCCGAGCGCGGCACGTACCTGCTCGTTGACCGCGGACTCCTCGCCCGCCAGGTCGGCGACCGTGGCCATCACAGGGCAGCCGCGCTCGTAGCCCCGCGCCGAGAACTCGGCCTTCCACTGCTCCACCATGTGGGCGAAGAGCCCGGCCGGTGACGGGTCGGCGGCGGTGCCCGCGTAGGAGGCGACCCGCTCGGCCGCGAAGCCGGCGGCCCAGAGCAGGGCCTCGCCGACGAGCTGGTCCTTGCCGCCGGGAAAGTAGTGCTGGAACGACCCCCGCGGCGCGCCCGCGTGCTCGACCACGTCCCGGATGCCGGTTCCTGTCACCCCCCGCGTGCGCAGCAGCTGCGCCGCGCTGTAGACCATGCGCTCTCTCGGACCGTGCGCCATCTGACCACTGCTCCCTTCATGACGCTTGTCATAGTACGATGGCGGCGGAGGTGGTCATGGACGCGGGTTTCATCGGCCTCGGCGTCATGGGGCAGCCCATGGCGCTCAACCTGGCGCGCGCGGGGATGAAGATCGTCGTCTGGAACCGCTCGCCAGCCAGGAGCGAGCCGCTGCGCGCGGCAGGCGCGAAGGTGGCGGCCCGCCCCAGCGAGGTGTTCGAGCAGGCGCGCACCGTGATCCTCATGCTGGCCAACGACACGGCGATCGACGTCGTCCTGGGCCGGGGCACCCCCATGTTCGAGACGTACGTCGCGCGGCACGCGATCGTCCACATGGGGACAACCTCACCGGAATACTCACGCGCGCTGGAAGCCGACATCCGCGCCGCCGGCGGCGCCTATGTGGAGGCGCCGGTCTCGGGCTCACGTAAGCCGGCCGAGGCCGGGCAGCTCGTGGCGATGGTGGCCGGCGAGCCGCCCGGCACGGAGGACGTACTTCCGCTGCTCCGCTCGATGTGTCACGAGACGATCGGGTGCGGGCCGGTCCCCAACGCGCTGCTCATGAAGCTTTCGGTCAACCTGTTCCTGATCACCATGGTCACCGGCCTGGCCGAGGCGGCCCATTTCGCCGACCGTCATGGCCTCGACCTGCGGCGGTTCGTGAGCGTGCTCGACGCCGGGCCCATGGCGAGCAGCGTGTCCCAGACGAAGGCGGCCAAGCTGGTCGACCGGGACTTCGCCGTACAGGCCGCGATCTCCGACGTCCTGGACAACAACTGCCGGCGGATCGCCGAGGCGGCGCGCGCGGCAGGGATCGCCTCGCCGCTGCTTGACGTCTGCCACACCCTGTACGGCGAGAGCGCCGCCTTGGGGCTCGGCGGCACCGACATGGTGGCGGTGATCCGCGCGATCGAGGAGCGTACGGCAGCGACGATCCGGGCCACGGTCCGGTAGGCGGGCGACGGCCAATCGCGGTGGCGAGATGGAACTCACCGGCGCGGCCAGGGTGAAGGCGACCCGACACCGCTACCGAGGGCAGCATCGCCACCCCCGGACCCCGACGCCGGCGACCGCCACATCCAGCGGCTGGCCACCGTTCGACACGTGGAGAGCCCGGTGCTGTGAGAGGAGTACGCAGGGTTCGGCGTGCTGGTGGGAGCCATGGCCGCTGCAGGTGAAGTAGGCGTAGCCCAAAGTTTCGGGGAACGAGACGCACGAGAGGCCGTCACCGCATGTGACATGGACTTCGTACTCGTACAAGGTGATACAAATCGCGCTGCCCGAGACGCGCCCGGCGTCGGAGAAGTACCCCGTGCACGGAGCACGTGCGGAGGCGGCGGCCCTGTCAGGAGATCTGGGGACTGCGTCGTTCGATGAGGACGACGTCACGCCACACGCCATGGTGGCGGCCGATCCGCTCGCGGGTGCCGATGACGCGGAACCCCGCGCGGGCGTGCAGGGCGAGGCTGGCGGTGTTCTCGGGGAAGATCCCGGACTGGATCGTCCAGATCCCGGAGGCCTCGGTCGAGGCGATCAGAGCGCCGAGCAGGGCCGTGCCGGCGCCGCGGCCCCGGGCCCGAGGATGGACGTAGACGGAGTGCTCCACGACGCCGGCGTAGACGCACCGATCGGACACCGCGGTGGCCGCGACCCAGCCGACCACCTGCCCGGCGTGGTCGAGGGCGACGTGGCGGTGCGCGGGCAGCTTGGCGGCGTCGCGCCCTGCGCGTCGGCGACCTGGAAGGCTGGATCGCCTTCTACGCCAAGCTGTTCGGCGTCGAACCGGCCAAGCGCCGCCCCGGCTATGCCAACTTCGCCATCGCCGAGCCCCCGCTCAAGCTCGTGCTCCTGAAGGGGGAGCAGGGCCAGGAGACCGTCATGGACCACCTCGGCGTCGAGGTCTCCCGCACCGACGACGTCAACGCCGCCACCGAGCGGCTCAACCGGCCTGGCGACATTCGCCGAGAACGACACCTCCTGCTGCTACGCCCTGCAGGACAAGGTGTGGGTGCGCGGCCCGGGTGCCGAACCCTGGGAGGTCTACGTGGTCAAGGCCGACGCCGACACCCTCGGCAGGTCCGCCGCCACCGATCCGGCCGCCGCCCCCGCCGCACCGTGCGCCTGCGGCCCGACCGCCGACCGGGCAGACGGGCAGAACGCACCGGCCGCCGCAGGCGCCGGCTGCTGCTGACCAGCGGCTAAGCAGAGTCAGGCGTCAGGGCGGATGCTTGCCGGTAACAAGCACATTGGGTGACCTCGCGCGGCCTACGCCGCGATCGCCACGGATCCACGACCGGCAACGCGTAGCCGAAAAGACCCCTTGCGAATAGGCATCCCGCAAGTGACCCCCAGGTGGTCGATTCTGAGACCACGAACCTCCAGCCGCACGCGCCTGCACGACTGCTGACGCCCCCAAGGTGCCGGCTGCGGCTTGTGGTCCGTGGCCGGCCGCGGAGCACACTATGGCCAGGACGACGGTGGTGGTTTCTGCGAGCGAAGGACTGGGGTCAGGGCCCGCGTGTCTGGGTGGAGGGCTTGGGCGCACAGCGTGAGCGTTTCCGCGAGTGTCATGCGGTCCGGGTCGTCGATCTCGGCGAGCATGACGGCTTCGATGCTGTCGAGGGAGCGGTCGCATCGCCGCAGGGTGCTCAGGCCTTTCGGGGTAAGACGGGTGCGCAGAGCGCGACCGCCACGGGGATGCGGGTCGCGGCGGATCAGGCCGCGCTGTTCGAGATCGCGGATGACCAGGTTCATCGCCTGCGGGGTGACGAAGGCGATGCGGGCCAGGTCGGCCGAGGATGGGGCGTCGCGCAGGCGCAGCTCGCTGAGCGCCATGTACTCGGTGGTCGTGATGCCGTGGCGGGCGAGCGCGTCGTCCAGGCAAGCGCGGATGCGGCGTTCCAGCCGGAACACCAGGTAGCTCACACGGGGCGGCGGTGCGTCCGGCGCAGCGGCCGCGGGGACACCCGGATCGGTCACCAGGAGACGATATCGCGCCCCGTCAGAACGGGCCTCATGTAAGTTTCTCACCGCGTTATCAAGGACCTTGATAACAAGTTGCTTGATAACCAGGGGAAACGGCTCTCTGCCAGGTCAACTGGCGGACCCGCGCACCAAGCGCGCATTGACGGTGGATTGCGGACCTTCTATTTTCCAGCGACCGATGTCAATACGCGGCGGACCGATCCGCGACGCGCCGCGGATATGGAGAGGAGGAGCGCGAATGACACGATTGACCACGGTGCTGGCTGGTGCCTGCGCCGCGGCGCTCTTTGCCGTCATGACCGTGGTACTCGGATCGCCGGCCGTCGCCGCCACTCTGGTGGAGGTGACCAGCTTCGGCAACAACCCGGGCAACATGCGGATGCACGTCTACGTGCCGGACTCGCACCCGGCCTCGCCGGCGATCGTGGTCGCGATGCATGGCTGCGGCGGCTCCGGTCCCGGCTTCTACCAGGGCAGTGAGTTCGCCTCGCTGGCGGATCGATACGGCTTCATCGTCATCTACCCGACCGCCACCCAGTCGGCAGGGTTCGGCAACTGCTTCGACACCTGGTCCGACGCGGCCAAGAAGCGCGGCGGCGGCAGCGATCCGGTCTCGATCGTCTCAATGATCGACTATGTCGAGCGGAACTATCAGGGAGACCCGAACCGGGTCTACGCCACGGGAAGCTCGTCCGGCGGCATGATGACCCAGCACATGCTCGCCGTCTACCCGGACCTGTTCAAGGCAGGGGCCTCCTTCATGGGCGTGCCCTTCAACTGCTTCGCCGGCGCCTCCGACTACCCGCCCGGAAGCAGCAGGTGCACCGGCGGGAGCATGGACCGGACACCCCAGCAGTGGGGCGATGCGGTCCGCCAGGCGTACCCGGGATATTCCGGCCCCCGCCCGCGCATGCAGCTGTGGCACGGCACCAGCGACACCCTCGTGCCCTACTCGCTGCTGCGTGAGTCGATCGAGCAGTGGACCAATGTGTTCGGGCTGAGCCAGACCCCGACCAGCACCGACACCCCGCAGGCAGGCTGGACCCGCAGCCGGTACGCCAATCAGTCCGGCACCGTGCAGGTGGAGGCGTACAGCATCCAGGGCGCCGGGCATGTTCTTCCGCAGAGCGGCATGGCCCGCTACGCCATCGAGTTCTTCGGCTTGACCACCAGTCAGACCGACACCACGCCGCCGACCACGCCAGGCACCCCGGTCGCGTCCAACGTGACGGCCACCAGTGCCACGCTGACCTGGACCGCGTCCACAGACCAGGGCGGCTCCGGCTTGGCCGGCTACAACGTCTACCGGGAGCAGGGCGCCACCGACCCGCAGCTCGGCCAGTCCACCACCACCTCGATCACCCTGACCGGGCTGAGTGCCAACACCCAATACGAGGTGTACGTACGGGCGCGTGACGGCGCCGGCAACCTGTCGGGCAACTCCGCGCCGGCCACCTTCACCACGGCCGCCACCGGAGGCGACACCACACCGCCGACCGCCCCGGCCGGGCTCACCGCCTCGGGCACCACCACCACCGGCACCAGCCTGACCTGGACGGCCTCCACTGACGACACCGGCGTGACCGGCTATGACATCCTGCGCGCTCCCGGCGCGACGGGCGGCACGTTCACCCAGGTCGGCACCTCGGCCACGACCTCGTTCACCGACACGGACCTGACGGCGAACACCACCTACCGCTACCAGGTCCGGGCGCGCGATGCCGCCGGCAACACCTCACCGGTCTCCAACACCGTCCAGATCACCACTCAGGGAGGCACGACCGGTGCCTGCTCGGCCACCCCGACCGTGCAGTCCCAGTGGGGGAACGGGTATGTGATCCAGCCGCTGACCATCACCAACACCAGCACCTCGACGATCACCAGCTGGACCGTCACCTTCACCCTGCCGGCCGGGCACACCCTGACCGGCTCGTGGAACGCCACCGTCACCACCAGCGGCCAGACCGTCACCGTCAGAAGTGTCAGCCACAACGGCACGCTCGCGCCGGGAGCCAGCACCACCAACTTCGGCTTCCAAGCCAGCAGGCCCAACGGCAACACCGCCCTGCCGTCCGGCTACACCTGCGCCTGACCGTCAGCGCGCTTCCCTGATCACGGCCCGTCATTGACAGGCGGGACCGGGCCGTGATCAAGGGATGGGGGCCGAGCACATGCATCGTTTCCTCGCCGACCTGCGCCAACGTGAGCGCCACGGCCCGCTCGCGTGGAGCATCCACCGGCGCGAGCGGGCGGTCGCGCCGGTAGGCCGGATGTCGGGGTGGTCGGGTGGCGAGCACCCGATGCTAGCGGTCGCCTGGTGCCGGATGATGCAGGCGGCAAGATCCCGCCAACAGGAAGGCTTGTCCATGCGACCTCCCCTCCGGTTACGTCGCTGGCGGCTGAGCCTCATCGGGCTCGTGGCCGCCCTCGTCGCGACCGTGTTCGCCAGTGCTCCGGCTTTCGCAGGGCCGCCTGTCGTCGCTCCGCCCCCGCCCAAGTCGACGTTCAAGCCCGTCCCGACGTTCCCCGCGCCACCTCCCACCAGCATCCCCCCTCAGCCCACCGTTCCGCCGACCGTCCCGCCGACGGTCCCGCCGCCGAACGTCAAGGTGGGCGGGGTCGGCGACAGCTTCTCGAGTGGTGAAGGGGCGAGCGTCGACCCGGAGAACGACTACGAGAAGAACCCGGACGGCACGGAGAACTTCGGGCATCGGTCTCCGTACGCGCCGCTTCATCTGGCCTTCAACTACCTGGAAGCAGGCAAGTACAACCTCACACCGATCACGATCCGGCCGCCCGAGTTCCACCTCACCTGGGGCAGCGATCGGTTGGTCTTCAACGCCTCGTCCGGGGCCGAGACCAAGCACCTCAAGCGATCGCAGTGCGACGACGTGGAGGTGCCCGATGATCAATGCCTCAAATTCCGGAACCCGCCGCAGCTCCAGGGTCTTGAGGGCAGCGACATCGTCTATTTCGGGCTCGGCGGCAACGATGCCGGCTTCGGGTCGCTGATGGCCACCGCGCTCCAGTCGAACCTCATCGACCGGTTGAACTCCGACGACATCAATGAGCGGCGCAGGAAGCAGACGCAGGCGGTCCACGCCGAGGTGCACCGGCTGCTGAAGAACATGCCGCAGGTCTCGGCGAACGTCGAACAGGCTCTGGTGGACGTGAACCTGGTCGTGAACCCCCTGAACTCGACGCACGCGGAGATCGTCGTGGCGCTCTACCCCTTGGGCGTCAAACCATCAGGTAACCCCAACACGAAGTACATCACCGCGACAGCCCTGGACGAGATGTATCCGTTCGCCGTCGCGGTGAACAAGGCGATCATGGACGCGGTCCAGCGGTTCCGCGCCAGATTCCCCGACATCAAGGTCCATGTGTTCGACCCGAACACGGCCGGACCGAACGGCACCAGCGTGGTGGCCGGTCACGAGCTCGGCCAGCCGGACTCCTACTTCAACGGCGTGAGGAGCCGGACGAACCTGCTTCTGAAGAACAAGTTCAAGGCGCTTCAGGAGAGCTTCCACCCCAACCAGGTGGGCGCCGTGGCGATCGGGCAGGCGCTGGCCACCTTCATGGGCCGCGAGTTTCCCCAGTACTATCCCAACGGGCCCCGCTTCGACCTCATCCTCACCCATCCGCAGGCCTTCGCCCAGGATGAGGCCGCAGACCAGGCCCTCGAGGAATGGGCAAGCACTCACCTGGACAAGATGTGCGAGGGGACCCACATCGACAGCGTGTGTCATTTCATCGGCCAGGACGGCGAACTCAAGTTCCCCGTCGAGATCGTGACCAACCCGGTCCCGCTGCCCCCGATTCCCGGAGCTCCGGTGGTCGGCGGCGGCAGCGGTCCAGGCGGTGGCAGCGACCCGACGTACAGCTGGATCCCGGCGACCTACCCGGTCTACACCGGCGGCTCCACCGAGAACGGCGGCGGCAGCACTGCGCCGGGAGGTGGCAGCCCGGGTGGCGGCGGCCCAGGCGGCACCGGCCCAGGCACCGGCCCCGGCACCGGCCCCGGCACAGGTCCCGGTACTGGTCCGGGCACCGGCCCGGGTACTGGTCCCGGTACGGGCGAGGGTGGCGGGGGCGGCGCCACGAACGCGCCCACCGGAGATCCCTGCAAGCTCACGGAGGCGGACCCGGGCAGCGGAGTATCGGGCGGATGGACCATGCAGGCCACAACGTCCCAGGTGAGCGGGGGACGGCTGCGCGTGGCCATCAACCTCATCTGGATCCAGTTCAACAAGGTCCAGCCGTCCGAGCCGGACCCGTGCAAGCCCAGCATCCACATGAATGACGACGTCACCGAGGTCACGGACGAAGAGTGGGCATAGACCACTGAACAGGAGCCGCCGGACGCATGAGGTCCGGCGGCTCCCACCGTCACGGTGCGGCCGGCGGCCGCAGAACGGGCGGGTGAGTCCGGCGCGTCCAGCTGACCACCCTGCCGCGGAGCGGCACCAGCTGATCGACCACATCACGTGTCATATCTGCGCAGCCAGAGCGTGTGCGCGGCCCAGGCCGCCGCGGCGCCCACCGCGTACCAGAAGAGGTCGGGCGGGTTGAACGTGCTGCCCAGCAGCGGCCGCAGCACCGCCGGGATCTCCCCGAGCTGGGCGAACTCGATCATCCAGCTCGCCCCGGCCGCCAGCGCCGCCGCCACCCAGGGCCTGATCCTGGGGAGGATCAGCGCCACGAGCGTGTAGATCAGCACGGTGTAGAGGGCATCGCCCGCGTACTTCGACACGGGGCCGTCGAACAGCGCGCGCACCCCCAAGCCGGCCGCGACGGTCAGGATGGCCACGCAGAGAATGGGGAAGCGGGACATCCGATCACGCTACCGCCAGACGCGGTGAGGTGTCCGAGCCGGAGAAGTGGCCGCAGACCGGCCAAGCGGTCGAGAACGTCGATGAGCCGATCGTTTGCGCGCGGCCTCGCGCGGGGTTAAGCTCGAATGCCCCATTTTCAAGAGCAGAACTCCACACCACTTCCGTATAGGAGTATACCACCGAATGACTAATCGTCAAGATGGTCTCGCGGAAGCCCTTGACAGCGAACAGCGCACCGTGTCGTGGCTGTACGGCAGGCTCGACGTCGCCAGGGAGCGGGCGCAGGCGGCGCTGCGCGAGGTGTACACCAGGGCCGGCGGCACCCGCCAGGCGATGGTCGAGCGCGAGGCGCTGGCCTCGGAGCACGCCAGGAGGCTGGCCCAGCTGAGCGCGGTAGAGCGCGGCCTGTGCTTCGGCCGCATCGACGACGCCTCGGGCGCCGGCACGTACATCGGCAGGATCGGGCTGCGCGACGAGGATCACGAGTCGGTCCTGATCGACTGGCGGGCCCCCGCCGCGCGGCCGTTCTACGTGGCCACGGCCACCGACCCGGGCGGGCTGGTGCGCCGCAGGCACCTGCATCTGAAGGACCGCACGGTGGTCGGCATCGACGACGAGGTGTTCGACCTGGAGCGGATGAGCGACGGCGACCGGCGCACGCTCGTGGGCGAGGCGGCACTGCTGGCGGCGCTGCGGCGGGGCAGGACGGGCCGGATGGGCGACGTGGTGGCCACCATCCAGACCGAGCAGGACCGGGTCATCCGCTCCTCGCTGCAGGGGGCGCTGGTGGTGCAGGGCGGGCCGGGCACCGGCAAGACGGTGGCGGCGCTGCACCGGGCGGCGTACCTGCTTTACACCCACCGCGACACCCTCGAGCGGCGCGGCGTGCTGGTGGTGGGGCCCAACCCGATGTTCCTGCGCTACATCAGCCAGGTGCTGCCGGCGCTGGGGGAGACGCAGGTGGTGATGACCACGGTGGGGGAGATGTTCCCGGGGGTGCGGGTGAGCGCGGCCGACACGCCGGCGGCGGCGGTGGTCAAGGGCGACGTGCGGATGGCGGAAGTGGTCGCCCGCGCCCTGGAGCTGCGCCAGGGAGTGCCTCGGGGCGACCTCGTGGTCGAGCTGGACGGGCTGAGCCTGCGGGTCCCCCGCGAGACGTGCCTGCGGCTGCGCGAGCGGGCGCGGGCGGTGCGCCTGCCGCACAACATGGCCCGCAAGCTGTACGTCACCGAGCTGCTCAAGGAACTGGCCAAGGCCGAGGCGCGGGCCCTGGAGGAGTCGCTGCACATCGAGGAGCTGGTCATCGAGGACGAGCCGGAGCTGTCGCAGCCGCTCGACCTGGAGGGCGATCTGGACGAGCTGGATCTGGAGCTGGCCTCGCGGCGGCTGTGGGGCGAGCCGGAGGTACGGCGGGCCGTGGACGAGCTGTGGCCGGAGCTGACGCCGCAGCGGCTGATCTCCGAGCTGCTGTCGTCGTTCGACACGCTGTGGGCCGTGGCCCCCTCGGGCCTGGACTGGCACGAACTGCTGCGCCCGCCGGAGGCCGGGTGGACGGTCGGGGACGTGCCGCTGCTGGACGAGGCGGCCGAGCTGCTGGGCGAGGACGACTCCGCCCGCCGGGTGGCGGCCAGGCGGGCCTCGCGGGAGCAGGCCGAGCAGCAGCTGTACGCGCGGGAGGTGCTGCAGGTGACCGGCGTGCTGGAGGAGGGCATCTTCGGCCGCGCCGACGTGCTGGCCGAGCGGCACGCCGACGACGGGCCGGAGCTGACGACGGCCGACCGGGCGGCGGCGGACCGGACGTGGGCGTACGGGCATGTGATCGTGGACGAGGCGCAGGAGCTGTCGCCGATGGCCTGGCGGATGATCATGCGGCGGGTGCCGGCGAAGTCGCTGACCGTGGTGGGCGACCTGGCGCAGACCGGGTCGGCGGCGGGCGCGCGCTCGTGGGGGGAGATGCTGGACCCGTTCCTGGCGGGGCGCTGGCGCGTGGAGCGGCTGCTGGTCAACTACCGCACGCCGGTGGAGATCATGGCGGTGGCGGCGGACGTGCTGCGGGCGTTCGCGCCGGACCAGGAGCCGCCGGAGTCGGTACGCGAGGGCGGCGCGCTGCCGCGCGCGGTGCGCATGCCGCTGTCCGGGCTGCCGGGCCTGGTGGCCGAGGAGCTGGCCTTGATCGGCGAGGGCCGGGTGGGTGTCGTTTCCGCCGACGCCCGCCATGCGGAGGTGTCCGCGCTCTTCCCCGGTGGGGACCTGGACGCGCCGGTGGTGGCGCTGACGGTGGGGCAGGCCAAGGGGCTGGAGTTCGACGCGGTCGTGGTGGTCGATCCGGCGGGCATCCTGGGGCAGTCGCCGATGGGGGGCCAGGATCTGTACGTGGCGGTGACGCGGGCGACGCGGCGGCTGACGGTGGTGTACGAGGGGGACCTGCCGCAGGTGCTGTCCCGGCTGGCTACGGAATCTACAACGTAAAGGCGCCGGACCGGTTCTTCTCGACACATGGCAGGGGGCTCGGTGTCGTGCGCGTTGCGCCGAGCCCCTGCACCGAGCCCCTGCGCCGCCGGACGTCAGGTGTTGTAGAGCTTGTCGGCCACCGCGCGGATGGTGCGGGTGACGTGCTCGAGGGAGCGGAGGGTCTCGGTGTCCAGGTGGTCGAGGATGCGGCGGTAGTGCTCGAAACCGGCGTTGTTGATCTCCTCGATCAGGGCGGTGCCTGCCGGGGAGAGCTCGACGCGGCGGACGCGGCGGTCCTGGGGGTCCTCGTGCCGGGTGGCGAGGCCCTGGGCGACGAGGCGGTCGACGATGCCGGTGACGGTGCCGAGGCTGACGCCGAGGTGGTGGGCGAGGTCCTGTCCTGAGGCGGAGCCGTTGAGGGACAGGAGCATGACGACGTGGAGCTGTCGCATGGTGAGGTTGGAGGAGAACAGGGGGGATTGGTGCTGGGCGAACAGTCGCCCCATGCCACGCTGTGTTTCGCTGATCTTGTGGATCAAGTCTTCGCGTTCGTCGCTCACGCTCACCTCTCGCTTCCTGAGAAGGTTATCAGGAAAGCTCAATCTGTCTAAATATTCGTTCGAGGCAAAGTGTTAGTCTGGGCCGTACTCTTGGAGGGGACGCCTATGACCGCATTCGCCCGGTTGAGTCTGCTCAACCGCAGCCTTGTGATTTTGGTCGCGGTCGTGATCAGCGCGTTCGGCGCGTTCACGATCCCGCAGTTGAAACAGCAGTTGCTGCCGTCTTTGAGCTTTCCCGGCGCGTTCGTGGTCGCGTCGTTCCCCGGCGCCTCGCCGGAGATCGTCGAGGACCAGGTCACCAAGCCGATCGAGGACTCCTTCCAGGGCCTGGCCGGGATGGAGCAGATGACCTCGACGTCGAAGGAGGGCCTGGCGCAGATCCAGGTGGCCTTCGAGTACGGCACCGACGTCGAGTCGTCGCTGAACAAGATGCAGCAGGCCATCAGCAGGGTCACCCTCCCGGACGGAGTGGATCCGCAGGTGGTCGCGGGCAACACCGACGACATCCCGGTGGTGGTGCTGGCGGTGGGCGACGGCGGCGACGAGCGGGCGATGGCCGACAAGCTGCGCCGGATCGTGGTGCCGGAGCTGCAGGGCGTGGAGGGCGTACGGGAGGCTCAGGTCACCGGCACCCGCGACGAGGTGGTGACGATCGAGCCCGACGCCAAGAAGATGGCGGCGGCCGGGGTGTCGGCCTCGCAGATCCCCGACGTGCTGCGGGCGAACGGCACGCCGATCCCGGCGGGCACGCTGACCTCTGACGGCAAGTCGCTGACGGTGCAGGTGGGCGCGCGGGTCGACTCGGTGGCCAAGCTGAAGGACCTGTATCTGACCCCGGCCCAGCCGGCGGCGCTCCCCCAGCAGCAGGGCCAGCAGCAGGCCCAGTCCCAGGCGCGGCCCCCGACCGGGCAGACGGCGCGGCCGGGTCAGGGTCAGCCGAGCCAGGCGGCCCTCGCGCAGCAGCAGCAGGTCAAGCCGAAGCCGCTCAAGCCGGTGAAGCTGGGTGACGTCGCGGAGATCAAGCGGGGGCTGGCGGACGCGACGACGATCACCCGTACGGACGGCAGGTCGAGCCTGGGCGTGTCGGTGACGATGACGCCCGACGGCAACGCGGTGTCGATCTCGCACGACATCCAGGCGAAGCTGCCGGACCTGACCAAGGCGCTGGGCGACGGCTCGGACACGGCGGTGTCGGTGGTGTTCGACCAGGCGCCGTACGTGGAGGAGTCGATCCGGAGCCTGACGACCGAGGGCCTGCTGGGGCTGGCGTTCGCGGTGCTGGTCATCCTGGTGTTCCTGCTGTCGGTGCGTTCGACGCTGGTGACGGCGGTGTCGATCCCGCTGTCGGTGGTGATCGCGCTGATCGTGCTGTGGGCCGGCGACTACTCGCTGAACATGCTGACGCTGGGCGCGCTGACGATCGCGGTGGGCCGGGTGGTGGACGACTCGATCGTGGTGCTGGAGAACATCAAGCGGCATCTCGGCTACGGCGAGGCCAAGCTGCAGGCGATCCTGGCGGCGGTGCGCGAGGTGTCGGGGGCGGTGACGGCCTCGACGCTGACGACGGTGGCGGTGTTCGCGCCGATCGCGGTCGTGGGCGGCATGGTGGGCGAGCTGTTCAGCCCGTTCGCGATCACGGTGGCGGTGGCGCTGCTGGCCTCGCTGGTGGTGTCGCTGACGGTGGTGCCGGTGCTGGCGTACTGGTTCCTGAAGGCGCCGGAGCTGACGCCGGAGGAGGCGCGCAGGCAGCGTGAGGAGGCCGAGGCCAAGGAGCTGCGCTCGCCGTTGCAGCGGGCGTACCTGCCGGTGCTGCGGTTCGCGACCCGGTTCAAGCTGACGACGGTGCTGATCGGGGTGGCGGTGTTCGTCGCCACGATGGGCCTGGCGGGCGGGTTGCAGACGAACTTCCTGGACTCCTCGGGCCAGAACACGATCTCCCTGTCGCAGAAGATGCCGGTCGGCACGGACCTGGCGACCACCGACAAGGCCGCCCAGAAGGTGGAGGGCGTGCTGAAGGACCTGGACGGGGTGCAGACGTACCAGGTGAACGTGGGTGGCGGCAACGCGATGCAGGGTGGCGCGGTCGGCGGCGGCGCGGACCGGGCGTCGTACTCGGTGACGATCAAGGAGGGGGCCGACGCGGACAAGGTGCAGCAGGTGCTGCGCGACCGCGTCAAGGAGCTGTCGGGCGTCGGCGAGGTCACCGTGGGCGGTGCCGGCGGGGGCGGTTTCTCCTCCGACACGATCGACGTGGTCGTGCAGGCGCCGGACGCCGAGACGCTGCGTACGGCGGCCGACACGGTCAAGACCGCGATGGGCGCGGTGCCGGGGCTGCGTGATGTGGCCTCCAACCTGGAGGCCAGCGCGCCGCGGGTCGAGGTCGCGGTGGACCGGGAGAAGGCGGCCGAGCGCGGGCTGAGCGAGGCGCAGGTGGGGCAGTCGGTGGCGCAGGCGTTCCGCGGCGCGCCGCTGGGCCAGATCACGTTGGACGGCCGCGCGAGCGACCTGGTGCTGCGTGGCGCGGACGCGCCGGACGACATCAAGGCGATCAAGGATCTGAAGCTGGCGACGGCGTCCGGGATGGTGAAGCTGTCGTCGGTGGCGGACGTGCGGCAGGTGGCCGGGCCGACGCAGGTGACGCGGATCGACGGTGAGCGTTCGGCGACGGTGTCGGGCAAGGCGGCCGACGCGGGGAACCTGGGCAGCGTGACGCAGGCGCTGACGACGAAGCTGAACGGGCTCGCGCTGACCGGGGGCGCCACTTACAAGATCGGCGGCGCGTCGGCGCAGCAGGCGGATGCGTTCTCCGATCTGGGGCTGGCGATGCTGGCGGCGATCGCGATCGTCTTCCTGATCATGGTGGCGACGTTCCGCAGCTTCGTGCAGCCGCTGATCTTGCTGGTGTCGATCCCGTTCGCTGCCACGGGCGCGGTCGGGCTGCTGGTGGGAACCGGCACGGCGCTGGGCGTGCCGGCGCTGATCGGCATGCTGATGCTGATCGGGATCGTGGTGACGAACGCGATCGTGCTGATCGACCTGATCAACCAGTACCGCGAGCAGGGCTTGGGCGTGGTGGAGGCGGTCATCGAGGGCGGCCGGCGCAGGTTGCGGCCGATCCTGATGACGGCGGTGGCCACGATCTGCGCGCTGACGCCGATGGCGCTGGGGGTGACCGGGTCGGGCGGGTTCATCTCGCAGCCGCTGGCCATCGTGGTGATCGGCGGTCTGATCAGCTCGACGCTGCTCACCTTGGTCCTCGTTCCGACGCTCTACACGATGGTGGAGCGGGCCAAGGAGCGGATGCGGCGCAAGCCGGCCGAGCCGAAGCAGGAGGAGAAGGTCCTCACCCCGGCTTCCTGACCGCCTCCTGCCGGGTCTGCTGAAGCGCCCGCACGGCCCGCCCGGCGCCGGGCGGGCGCGTCAGGGTC
>NZ_JBFAHJ010000042.1:0-94938 GCF_040654115.1 Nonomuraea sp. NPDC050786 | reverse complement strand
AGCAAATGGCTGATCAGGATCAACCCGGTGCGCAAGGGCCGGCATTACCTGCAGCGCCTCGCGGAGCGCGGCGCGTTCACGGCCGACAAGTCCCGGGTCCTGGGGCTCTTCCCGGTCGAGCGGTACGAGTACGACGACACCGAGCTGGTGCGCGAGGTCACCGAGCGGCTCGGCCAGGTGCTCCGCGGCCGGAAGCCGGACGCCCGCACCGTCACCCTGCTCGCCCTGACGCACCACAGCGGCGTGCTCAAGCAGCTGTTCGCCATTGACGACGAGAAGCGGATCGAGGAGCTCGTCAGGGACGACTGGGCGGGGCAGGCCGTCAAGACCTACGTCGACAAGACCACGACGAAGCCCGATACAAGCGGTGCCGGCGTGACCCTACTGGACGCGGGCGGGTCATAGGATCTGTGGAGTACGGCCGGCGCCGGGTTCCTGCATAGCCCGGCGCCGGCCGTACTCGTATGTGTGCAGCTATGTGTGCAGCTCGGACATGACTGAGGCCCCTCCACCACCGGGACGGCGGCGGAGAGGCTCAGCGGAGCCCGGCCCGCGGGCGATCAGTTGACGAAGTACCGCTTGGCGCCCTCGGTCATCAGCAGGCCGACGAGCAGCGCGGACAGCACCAGGGAGACCCCGTTGGACACGTAGTCCGTGGTCAGGACGGCGGTGACGATGCCGAGGACCGCGGAGACGACGAAGAGCCCGATGATGGCGGTGCGCGTGGCGGCCTGCCGGCGCGGGATCCTGATCACGAGGATCAGCTGCGCCACCACCAGGACGGCCGAGATCAGCAGCAGAATCCACATCACCCCCATCGAGGGCAGCGCCGCGGACGCGGCGGCGATCTCGGGGTCGCTCGACAGGGCGTTGACAGCGGCCAGGCTCAGGGCCCCGATCGCCAGCAGGATGACGCCGAGCACCACGCTGATCCACATGAACACCTGGACGGCCCGGACAGTTCCCGGCATTCCCGGGATCAACTCGTTGTTGTGAGCCATTAACCTTTCCTCTCTGGAAGGAACGAAAGCCTGGGAGAGCCGCCGAGTCGCTCTCCACAGGCGGGAAGCCTCAGCACAAATGCGCGGCAGCCGGGTCGCGAATTCTGCGCTTGCACGCATCGGCCACTTTCATCAGAATTCGGCAACAGCGTCTACGTGGAGGACCGTAACAACACCTCGCTTCCTCACCGCTTCCCCGCGATATGGCATTTGTCCGCAACGACGCGCGACTTCGGCGCTTTCGTGGGCGCGGCTGTCGACGGGCAGCGTGTGGCCGGCCGTGATCGGTCACACGATCTCCAACGAGAGCGCCGGCACGCTCAGCCTGCTCGGCTCCGACGCCGACGCGCCGGCCCCGATATCGTGCGGCCGTGACCGGTCCTACACAGCGTCCACTGCTCTTCCTCGACGTCGACGGACCCCTCATCCCCTTCGGCGCGACACCACAGCAGTATCCGGACGGCTATCCGACCTTCCAGACGGATCACGAGCCTCCGGGGACCGGCTCGAATCCGCTTCTGTCCAGGATCAATCCCGCGCACGGGCCCCGCTTGACGGCACTGCCTTGCGATCTGGTCTGGGCCACGACCTGGATGGACGACGCGAACGCATACGTCGCCCCACGGCTCGGCCTGCCACCGTTGCCCCTCGTGAGCTGGCCGGAGCCGGCCGGCATCGACGAGCAGGACGTGCCCTGCTCCATCGTGTCGACCCACGCCATGCTCTCACTGACGCCGACTACGTCTTTCTCGACGCGTGGCTGCGCACACCTCAGACGACCGGGTAGCGGTACGGCGTCACGCCGAGCCGCCGATCCCTTCGGCGGTCTCCCACTCGTCGAGGTTCATCAGCATCAGCTCGAAGTGGTCGCGCAGCTTGCCGCGATACGTCTGGTTGGCCGCGCGCAAGCGCGCGATCTCCCGCCCCACCGACTCGTCACCGGCGACGTCCTGCTCATCGGCCGCCTTGGCCAGCATCGTGCCCCGCCTGAGCAGGGCGTCCTCGATCAGCTCCCGGCTGTACCGCTGCGCGTCCTGGATGTACTGGTCAGCGGTCTGCTGCGCCTGAGAGAGCAGGCTCGCCGCGTAGACGTGCGCCTCCTGGACGCGACTGGCCACCGAGCGCGACGCGGCCTGCTCGGCGGCGTCGACACGGGCCAGCCCGGTCTCCTTGGGCGTGGCCTGCGGCTGCTCCCTGGGAGGCGCCACGGGCTCCGGCCGCTGCGGCGCCTGCTGCTGCATCGCGTTGTCGCGCAGCAGCTTGACCTCGGCCTCCAGCGCCTTCTTCTCCTGCGTCAGCCGTACCAGCTCGGCTTCCACCCGGTCGAGGAGGTTGTTGACCTGGTGCTCGTCCAGGCCGCGCTTGCCGAGCGGGGCGCGGCGGAACACCACGGCCCGCAGCGCCGCCGGGGTCAGCCGCTCAGCGGAGGCCTCGTTGCCCGGCGCCTGGGGCTCGTCCCACTGCGGCTCCTCCCAGGCCTCCGCCTGCCAGCCGTTACCGTCAGCGCCTCCGCCGGAGTCGGCATCGCTCCAGCCGGAGTCGGCGTCGTTCCAGCCGGAGTTGGCGTCGTTCCAGCCGGCACTGTCGCCTCCGGCGTCGGTCCACGGCTGCAGCTCCTGCACGGCGCGGTGCCCGTTGCCGTTGCCGTTGCCGTTGCCGTTGCCGTTGATCGACCGGTCGGGCGGCGGGAACGGCTCCATCGAATCATTCATGTGGCGAACCTCCTGGAAGGCGTGACGGCGCTCGCGAATCTCTCCAAGCGGATGCGGCTGTCGCTGAAGCCGTTCGCCCGCAGCATGTCGACCGTGCTGTCGACCATGGCCGGCGGACCGCACACGTAGGCGTCGTAGCCCTCCCACCGCCCGTAGCGGCTGACGGCCTCGCCCACCGTGCCCGTGGTGGCGACGCTCTGGTCCTCCAGCTCCGACAGCGCCGTGCGGACAGTGAGCCAGGGGAACTTCTCCTCCCAGCCGCGCAGCACGTCGAGGTCGTACAGCCCGGCGGGCTCGCGCGCGCCGACGAACACCGACACCCACGGCGGCACCGGCAGCCTGGTCACGTGCTCGAGTATGGCTTTGATGGGGGCGAACCCGGTGCCGCCCGCGATGAGCAGGATGTTGCGCCCCGTGTTGGGGTTGAGCGTGAGGGTGCCGACGGGTGCGCCCAGCTTGACGACCTCGCCCTCGCGCACGTCGCGGACCAGCGTGCGGCCCACCGCGCCGTCCGCCTTGACGTGCAGCTCGATCGTGTTGTCCCGGCGCGGCAGGTTGGCCATCGAGTAGTAGCGCCACATGTTGGGCCACTGCTTGACCTCCACGGGCGCCGACTGCCCCGGGACGTACTTGAAGGGCCGGTCCACCAGCAGCCGCAGCACCGCCACGTCCACGCTCCTGCGCTCGTGGCTGATCACCTCGGCCGTCCAGTACGCGGGCCGGAGGCTGGCGTCCTGCCGCGCCCCTTCCGCCAGCGTCCGGGTCAGCAGGGACAGGAAGTCCCGCCACTCCTCCTCGACCGCCTCATCCCACACGTTCCCCGAGAAGCGCTGCATGGTGTGCACCAGGCTGGCGCTCCACTGCTCGTAGTGCTCGCTCTGGATGCCGGACTTCCGGTGGCTGCGGGCGAGCTGGTGCAGGTACGGCGTGATCTCCGACAGGTTCTGCGCGTGCTCGACCGCGTACGACAGCGCCGTCATCAACCGGTCGCGCTGACGGCGCATCTGGACCGGGAAGAGCTCACGCAGCGCGGGAGCGCGCAGGAACAAGTCGGAGAACAGGTAGAGCGGCACATTGTCGCCATATTTGGCGACGAGCTCAAAATTGGCTTTCACCTGGGCGAACGCGGGGGCGCCTGCGCCATGGGGCGACAGCTGAACGCTCGTGCCCGGCATGTGGCCTCCAGCCTTCTGTCAACGCTCGAACTTGCCCTCAGTCTCGCGTCGGCCGGGCTTGAGCTTGTAGTCGCCTGAGTCATGGGCCCCATATGACATCTGTCATCCGCCGCAAAGGCGTCCGCAAAGACGTCCGCAATGGCGTCCGGAAAAGCGGCGGGAAAAGCGGCGGGAAAAGCGTCCGGAAACGCCAAGGGCGCCCCAGGAGCGGGGCGCCCGTGTGGACGACGAGTCAGGCGGCGGCGGTGGCCATCTTGCGCAGGCGGGCCAGCGCGTCGCGCTCGATGCGGCGGGCGCGGTCGCGGCCGATGCCGTAGCGTTCGCCCACCTCCGTGAGCGTGTGCTCGCGCCCGTCCACCAGCCCGTACCGCCAGCGCAGCATCTCGCTGGTGGGCCCCTCGAGCCCGGTCAGCCACTGGTCCAGGCGCTCGCGCTCGAGGATGTCGATGGCCTGCTGCTCGGGATCGGCCCACGTCTCGTCGGCGATCATGTCGCCGAGCTCGGTCTCGTCCTCGTCACCCACCCCGAGCTGGAGCGAGACCGGGTCGGACGCCCACCGCCGCAGCTCGCGCACGCGCTCGATCGGCAGGTCGAGGATCTCGGCGAGGTCGTCGTCGGTCGGCTCGGCGTCGAACTCGGCCAGCATGTCGCGCCGGACCCGCATCAGCCGGGTCATCTGCTCCCCCGCGTGCGTGGGCAGGCGCACCGGGCGGGCCTGCTCGTGGATGGCGCGGCCCACCGACTGCCGGATCCACCACGTCGCGTACGTCGAGAACTTGTATCCCCGCCGGTAGTCGAACTTCTCGACGGCGCGCACCAGCCCGAGATTGCCCTCCTGCACCAGGTCGATCAGCGGCATCCCCCGCCCCGAGTATTTCCTGGCCACCGCCACCACCAGGCGCAGGTTGGCCTGGATGAACTCGTCCTTCGCCCGCTGGCCGGAGACGGCCAGGCGCTCCAGCTCCTCGTCGGCCGCGTCCCCGATCCGCGGCTCCGAGCCCCCGCTGTCGAGCAGCTGCTCGGCGAAGAGACCCGCCTCTATCCGCTTGGCGAGCTCCACCTCTTCCTCCGCCGTGAGCAGCGGGACCCGGCCGATCTCAGCCAGATATGTCCCCAGCAGATCGCGCTCCGCGACGTGCTGCTCCTGCGTGCGACTCCCCGTAGGCCTTGCCATCCCCAGGCACCTCGTTCCGCAGCTGCGTTCTATACCCGGCCAACGTCCGGCCAGGAGCAAAGATTCCCTAAAGCACTACGTCCGAGGGATGGTTCTGGATGTCCTACTCAAGGAGGAGACCGTCGTGAAACACCTGGTGAACGAGGGGGACGCCGGGCCGGTAGGCCAGGTGTACGTAGGAGGGGGCGTCGAGCACGACCACGTCGGCCCGGGCTCCGGGCCGCAGCCACCCTACGTCCGTACGCCGTAGCGCGCGTGCCCCACCGTACGTCGCCGCCCTGACCGCCTCCAGCGGCGTCATCCGCATCTCGCGTACGGCCAGGGCCACGCAGAACGCCATCGACGACGTGAACGACGACCCCGGGTTGCAGTCGGTCGCCAGCGCCACGGTCGCCCCCGCGTCGATCAGCCGCCGCGCGTCGGGGTACGGCGAGCGCGTCGAGAACTCGGCCCCCGGCAGCAGCGTCGCCACGGTGTCCGAGGAGGCCAGCGCGTCCACGTCGGCCGGCGTCAGGTGGGTGCAGTGGTCGGCGGAGGCCGCGCCCAGCTCGCAGGCGATCCGCACGCCGGGCCCCTCGCCGAGCTGGTTGGCGTGCACCCGTGCCCCCAGCCCCGCCTTCAGCCCGGCGCTGAGGATCTCGCGCGTCTGGTCGCCGTCGAACGCCCCGCGCTCGCAGAAGACGTCCACCCATTTCGCGTACGGCGCGCACGCGTCGAGCATCTCACCGGCGACGAGCCGCACGTAGGAGTCGGCGTCCATGTCCGCGGGCACGACGTGCGCCCCCAGGAACGTGGTCTCGCCGGTCAGCCTGGCGGCGATCCGCAGCGAGCGCCGCTCGTCCGCGACGCTCAGGCCGTACCCGCTCTTGATCTCCACGGTGGTCGTGCCCTGCGCGAGCATCTCGTTCACCAGGCCCAGCGTGCGGGCGGCCAGCTCGGCGTCGCCGGCCCGCCGGGTGGCGGCGACCGTGGTCCTGATGCCGCCTCCCGTGTACGGCTCGCCGGACATGCGGGCCTGGAACTCGGCCGTCCGGTCACCGGCGAAGACCAGGTGGGCATGGCTGTCCACGAAGCCGGGGATGACGGCCCGGCCCTCGACGTCCACGCGCTCGTCGGCGTCGGGGGCCCGGGAGGACGGCCCGACCCACGCGACCAGGTCGTCGTCCAGGACGAGGGCCGCGTCCTCGATCTCCTCGCGCTCGGGGTCGCCCGTGTAGAGCAGCCCGATCCCGTCGATCAGCGTCGTGGTCATCGCGTCCTCTCCATCGCCTCGGCCAGCAGGGATCCGACATCGCCCAGCTCGTGCCGCCCGTCCTCGACGATCCGGCGGCCGCCGGAGACCACCGAGTGCACGTCCGCCGCCGTGGCCGCGAACACCACGGCCTCCACCCCGCGCGCGCCCGCCGTACGCACGGAGTCGAGCCGTACCGACACGAGGTCGGCCCAGGCGCCGGGCACGAGCAGGCCCGCGTCGGGGAAGCCGAGCGAGGCGTGACCCGCGCCCGTGGCGGCGGCGAGCAGCTCGGCGGCGCTCCAGTTGCCACGCTTGCCGCTGTTCAGGCGTTCGTCCAGCTCCACGGCCCTGGCCTCCTCGAACAGGTCGATCATGGCGTGGCTGTCGGAGCCGAGCGTGATGCGCGCGCCCCGGTCGGCCGCCGTCCTGGCCGGGCCGATGCCGTCGGCGAGGTCGCGTTCGGTGGTGGGGCACATGCAGATGTACGTGCCGGACTGGGCGATCAGCTCGATGTCCACGTCGGTCAGGTGGGTGGCGTGCACCGCGGTCGAGCGCGGGCCGAGGGCGCCCCGCCCGTGCAGCACCTGGACCGGCGTGGCCGCGTACATCTCCACGCACGCGGTGTTCTCCGCCGGCTGCTCGGACACGTGCATGTGGAGCGGCGCCGCGAACCGGTGGGAGAACTCGACCACGGCCGGCATCTGCTCGGGCGGCACCGCGCGTACCGAGTGGATGGCCGCGCCGATCTCCACGTCGGGCTGCCCCTCGTACGCCGCCGCCAGCTCCTCCGCCCTCGAGGCCCAGCCCTCCCCGGACCCGTCGGTGAAGCGCAGCTGCGCGCCGGAGAGCGGGACACCGATGCCGCCGGACAGGTAGCACGTGTCGAGCAGCGCGATGCGCAGGCCCGCGTCGCGCGCCGCGCGGATGAGGGCGTGGCCCATCGCGTTGGGGTCGTCGTACGGGCGGCCGTCCGGCGCGTGGTGCAGGTAGTGGAACTCGCCCACGCAGGTCACCCCGGCCAGCGCCATCTCGGCGTAGACGGCCGTGGCCAGCCGGAGGTAGGAGTCGGGGTCGAGCGCCGCGGCCACCTCGTACATCTGCTCGCGCCAGGTCCAGAAGTCGCCCTTGCCCTCCTGGGCGGTGCCGCGAAGAGCGCGGTGGAAGGCGTGGGAGTGGGCGTTGGCCAGTCCGGGGACGGTGAGCCCGGGCAGGCGCACGGCCGGGCCCGGCGGTCCCTGGCCGACGCTCGCGATCCTGGCGCCCTCGACCTCGATGAGCACGCCGTCGGCGACGCCGTCGGGCAGCCAGGCATGCTCGCACCAGTAGGTCAGCGACACAGATCCTCCAGCACGTCCGCGAGTGCGATGACCCCCGCCTCGCAGTCTGCCTGCTCGGCGTGCTCGTGGGGTGAGTGGGACACGCCCGTGGGATTCCTGACGAACAACATCCCGCTCGGAACGCCCGCCGCGGCCAGGATTCCCGCGTCGTGGCCCGCGCCCGTGGGGAGGATCGGCGCGGGCGTGTCGCCCCCGGCGACCCGGGCCAGCCGCTCCCGGAGCGCCGCGTCGAAGTCGACCACCGGCGTCCACGACTCCTCCCGCACCTCGACCCGGCCCTCGCCCCGGCCCTCGATTCGCCGGTCCGCGCCGCCACCCGCGCCACTACCTGGGCCGCCACCCGCGCCACCACCTGCGCCGCCACCCGCGCCGCCGTTCGTGCCGGGCCGATCCGCCATGTCGCCGCCGGCCGCTCCGGAGGACGCCTCGTGCGCCAGCTCGGCGACGAGGTCGCGTACGGCGCGCTCATCGGCCCCGCGGGCGTCGAGCCAGGCCGAGACGAGGCCCGGGATCGCGTTGGCGTTGCCGGGCGAGATTCGCACCTTGCCCACCGTGGCCACCACCCCGCGCTCCGCCGCGGCCGTGCGGGCCGCCAGCACCATGCGGGCGAACGGCAGCATGGGGTCGTCCCGGTCGGCCAGCCGCGTGGTGCCCGCGTGGTCGGCCCGGCCCCGGAAGTCGAAGCGCCACCGCCCGTGCGGCCAGATCGCCCGGGCCACCCCGACGGGCCGCCCTTCGTCGACGAGCCCGCGGCCCTGCTCGACGTGGAGCTCCACGAACGTGCCGACCATCGCGAGCGTCTCGTCGTCCCGCCCGATCTCGTGCGCCGCCCGCCCCGCCTTCGTCAGGACGTCGGCCAGCGTGTCGCCGGAGTCGTCCGTGAGCGCGAGCGCCCTGTCGGGCCCCAGCACGCCCGTGAGCAGCCGCGACCCCATGCACGGCACCCCGAACCTGGCGCCCTCCTCGTCGGTGAAGCAGACCACGCCGACCGGCACGGCGGGCCGCGTCCCCCGCTGCCGGAGCAGGTCCAGCGCCGCGAAGGCCGACACGACGCCGAGCGGCCCGTCGTACGCGCCGCCCTGCCGTACGGAGTCGAGGTGGCTCCCCGTGACCACCCCCGGGCGGTCGCGCGAGGGGGAGCCCCACCACGCCCAGAGGTTGCCGTTGCGGTCCTCGCGCAGGTCGAGCCCCCTGCGCCGGGCCTCGCCCGCGAACCACTCGCGCAGCTCCATGTCAGCGTCCGACCAGGCGTCCCTGACGTAGCCGCCGGTCGCCGGATCCCGTCCTATGTGCGCGAGTGGTTCAAGAAGCATGGCCCCACTGTAGTGAATGGATCCATTCAGTTCACGGGGCCACCCCTGGGCCGCAGGGTCAGCTCGGTGAGGTGGGCGTCGGGGCCCGCGGTGACGGCGGCGAGCACGGCCCGCGCCACGGTCTCCGGCTGGAGGTACTTCTCGGGCTCGAACTCGCCGCCCTCGTAGCGGCGCAGCTCGCGCTGCATGTCGGTGGCCGTACGGCCCGGGTAGACGGTGGTGACCCTGAGCTCGGGCTCCTCCAGCCGCAGCGCGTCGGCGAACGCCTTCAGCGCGAACTTGCTGGCCGCGTACGCGGCCCATTCGGGGTTGGCCCGCTGCCCCGCGCCCGAGTTGACGCAGACGACGTGGCCGCCGGCCCGCCTGAGCGCGGGCAGGAGCAGCCTGGTCAGCTCGGCCACCGCGATGACGTTCACCTCCAGCGTCTGGCGCCACGCGTCGGCGGTCAGGTCGGCGATCCTGCCCATGCGGTTGATCCCGGCGCTGTGCACGAGCACGTCGAGCCGGTCGATCCCCGCGACGTCCGGCTCCGCGACCTCCGTCAGCTCCACCGGCCAGGGCCGTGCGTCGGGCAGTTCGGCCGCCACGGCGGCCAGTGACTCCTCGTCGCGGCCGTTGAGAATCACGTGATGCGTGGGGCCCAGGGCCTTGGCCACGGCCGCGCCGATCCCCCGCGAAGCGCCTGTGACCAGCGCCGTCGGTCGTTCACTCATGGAGATCAGCCTATTGAGGTTGACGGCTATTCAAATTTGACTACAAACTTGCACCCATGTCTTCGACACGCATCCTCATCCTCGGCGCCCTGCTCGACGGCCCGATGAACGGTTACGGGGTCCGGCGGCGGCTGGAGGTGATGGGCGCCCATCAGTGGGCGAACGTCGCCTTCGGCTCGATCTACCACGGGCTCAGCAAGATGGCCGACGAGGGCCTGCTGGAGATCGTCGAGGCGGGCAAGGGCGGCAAGGTCGTCTATGACCTGACCGAGCATGGCCGCAAGGAGTTCCACCGGCTGCTGATGACCGCCTGGCACGAGGTCGAACCGATCGTGGACCCGTTCCAGGTGGCGCTGACATTCATGGACCGGCTGGAAAAACAGGAGATCCTGGACGCTCTGTATGGCAGGATGCAGCAGCTCAGGATGCGCGTCGAAACCATCGGTCACATCTTCGGCGTCAAGCAGCGCTATGGCGCCCCCAAGCACGTGGACGAGAACCTCCGCCTGAGCAGAGCCATGCTCCAAGCCCAGCTCGACTGGGTGGAGAAGGCCATCGAACAGGTGGAGGCGGACGAACTGCCCTAAGGAGCTGAACCCCCAATGATCATTGAGGCACACGGCTTACGTAAGACCTTCACCACCAGGAGCAGGAAGGGCACGCAGACCGTCGAGGCGGTCCGCGGCGTGGACCTCGCGGTGGAGAACGGCGAGATCTTCGGTGTGCTCGGGCCCAACGGCGCGGGCAAGACCACCACGATCAGGATGCTCGCCACGCTGATCACCCCGGACGCGGGCACGGCCACCGTCGCGGGTCACAACCTGCTCAAGGAGCCCGCCGCGGTGCGGACCAAGCTCGGGTACGTGAGCCAGGCCGGAGGCGTGGAGGACACCACGAGCGCCAGGGCCCAGATCATGATGGCCGCCAGGATCCACGCCCTGGCCGATCCGAAGCGGGCCGCCGCCGAGGTGCTGGAGCGCTTCGACCTGGCCGAGCTGGCCGACCGCCCCGGGCGTACCCTGTCGGGCGGGCAGAAGCGGCGCGTGGCCATCGCGCTCGGGCTGGTCCACAACCCGCCGCTGCTCTTCCTCGACGAGCCCACCACCGGCCTCGACCCGCAGAACCGCGCCAACCTCTGGGACCGCATCAGGCAACTGCGCGAGTCCGGCACGAGCGTGCTGCTCAGCACCCACTACCTCGACGAGGCCGACGCGCTCTGCGACCGGCTGGTGATCGTCGACCACGGCCAGATCGTGGCCGAGGGCACCCCCGGCGACCTCAAGCGCGAGGTCTCCGGCGACGTGATCACGCTCAGGGTGGACGACCCGGAGCGGGCCGCCGACACGCTCAAGCCGTACGCCCGCGAGACCCGCGTCGACGAGGACCTCCTGCGCGTCTACGTCGACGACGGCGAGCACACGCTGCCCGCGCTGCTGCGGGCACTGGAGGAGCAGGGCCTCGGGCTGAGCTCGATCGCGCTCGACCGGTCCACGCTCGACGACGTCTTCCTGGCCAAGACCGGCCGCACCCTCCGCGACGCCGGAGCCGCCGCATGATCCGCCACGTCGCCCTGTTCACCGGCTACGAGCTGAAGAAGTCGTTCAGCAACCCGATCTGGCCGCTGTTCGGCATCATGCAGCCGGTGCTCTACCTGCTCATGTTCGCGCCGCTGCTGAAGTCGCTGACGCCGGGCGGCACGACGGCGGACGCGCTGCGGATGTTCACCCCCGCGTCGATGATGATGATCGCGGTCTTCGGCTCGCTCTTCTCCGGGTTCGGGCTGATCGCCGAGTTGCGTAACGGCTCGCTCGAGCGGTACGCCGTCAGCCCCGCGTGGCGGCCGGCCATCGTGCTCGGGCGGGTGGCGAAGGACATGGTCGTGCTGGTGTGCCAGGCGATCCTCGTGCTGATCGTGGCGATCGCGATGGGCGTGCGCATCGGGGCCGTCGAGCTGCTGCTGGTCCTGCTGCTCATGGCGGCGACCGGGCTGTTCGCCTCGGGGCTGTCGCAGGGGCTCGCGCTGACCGTACGCGATGAGAACGGCATGTCGCAGACGCTCAACCTCTTCATGCTGCCGATCATGCTGCTGGCCGGGCTGTTCATCCCGGTCTCGTTCGCGCCGGACTGGATGCAGGCCGTCGCGCCGATCAACCCGCTCTACCACGCGGTCGAGGCCGGGCGGGCGCTGTTCGCCGGGCGGCTGTCGGACTCGGAGATCCCGATCGCGTTCGCGGTGTTCATCGTGCTGGCGGTGCTCACCACGATCTGGTCGATGCGGTCGCTACGCAGGATCGCCGGGTAGGAACGTACCGGTCTCGTCGGTCATCCGCTCGTACTCCTCCAGCCGGGCCTGGGTGCGCAGCGGCGCCGCGTCGGCCATGGCCTCGACCAGGGCCATGGCCAGGGCCAGCGGCGCCGCGTGCGAATCGAACACGAGCCGGTCGCCGACGGGCGCGTCCAGCACGACCTCGGCCGGGAAGTCCGATCTATCGGTTATGGCCGCCACGCGCAGGCCCAGCTTCCCCGCGTACTCCAGCGCCTGCACCGCCTCCGTGGGATACCTCGGCAGCACCACGGCCACCACCCACTCCGCGCCCGCCCTGCGCGCGGCGTGCAGCCCGTCCACCAGCTCCGACCCGCCGTGCGTGAGCAGCCGCACGTCGGGATGGATGCGGCGGGCGTAGTAGGCGAAGGTGGTGGCCAGCCCGCACGAGACCCGCAACCCCAGCACGGGCAGCGGCTCGGTGGCGGCCAGCTGCTCGCCCAGCTCTTTCAGCGGGAACGCCGACAGGCGCTCCCTGACGAGCGCGAGATTGCGGATCTCGCAGTCGATCGCCCCGCGCAGCAGGCTCTCCTGCGGAGCCTCCACCCCGCCGCCGCCCAGCACCAGCGGACGCAGCGCCTGGCGCAGCTCGGGATATCCGGCGAACCCCAGCACCATGGCGAAGCGGGTCACGGACGGCTGGCTCACCCCTGCCCGCTCGGCCAGCTCCACGCTGGACAGGAAGATCGCCTCGTCGAGATGCTCGCTGAGGTAGTGCGCGATCCTCCGTTGCACGGGCGACAGCCTCCGGCCATCCAGCAGCACACCCAGCCCACCGTGATATCCGTCCGCCACGCCCATCTCCAACGTCGTCCACCCCGCATCTCATCCCGTCGGACGCCACAACCACCCCACCGCCCCCAGCTGGGACGGCGGGCCGGGGTCAGGACTCGCGCATCGGGATGCGGACGCCGCGGGCGGCGGCCACCTCGGCGGCCTCCTCGTACCCCGCGTCCACGTGCCGCATGACGCCCGTCCCAGGGTCGTTGGTCAGCACCCGGTTCAGCTTCTCCCCCGCCAGGGCGGTCCCGTCGGCCACCGTCACCTGGCCGGCGTGGATGGAGCGCCCGATGCCGACGCCGCCGCCATGGTGGATGGAGACCCAGGCGGCCCCCGAGGCCGTGTTCAGCATGGCGTTGAGCAGCGGCCAGTCGGCGATCGCGTCGGAGCCGTCGGCCATGGCCTCGGTCTCGCGGTACGGCGAGGCCACCGACCCGCTGTCGAGGTGGTCGCGCCCGATCACGATGGGCGCCCGCAGCTCGCCGGAGGCCACCATGTCGTTGAAGCGCTCCCCGGCGACATTGCGCTCGCCGTACCCGAGCCAGCAGATCCGCGCCGGCAGCCCCTGGAAGTGCACCTTCTCCCCGGCCTTCCTGATCCACCGCGACAGGGCCTCGTTCTCGGGGAAGAGCTCGAGGATGGCCCGGTCGGTGGCGGCGATGTCGGCGGGATCGCCGCTCAGCGCGGCCCACCGGAACGGCCCCTTGCCCTCGCAGAACAGCGGCCTGATGTACGCGGGCACGAACCCCGGGAAGTCGAAGGCCCGCCCGTATCCCGCCAGCCGCGCCTCGCCCCGGATGGAGTTGCCGTAGTCGAAGACCTCCGCCCCCGCGTCCTTGAACCCCACCATCGCCTCCACGTGCCGCGCCATCGAGGCCCGCGCCCGCTCCGTGAACCCGGCGGGATCCTTGTCCCGCGCCGAGGCCATGTCCTCGAAGGCGACCCCCACCGGCAGGTACATCAGCGGATCGTGGGCCGAGGTCTGGTCGGTGACGATGTCGATCTCGGCGCCGCGCGCCAGCAGGGCGGGCACGGCCTCGGCCGCGTTCGCCACGACGCCGATGGACAGGGGCTCCCGGGCGTCGCGCGCCGCGTACGCCAGCCGCAGCGCCTCGTCCAGCGACGCGGCCTCCACGTCGAGGTAGCGGTGCTCGATCCGCCGGGCGACCGAGCGCGGGTCGCAGTCGATGCAGATGGCCACCCCGCCGTTCATGGTGACGGCCAGCGGTTGGGCTCCGCCCATACCGCCGAGCCCGGCCGTCAGCGTGATCGTCCCGGCCAGCGACCCACCGAAGCGCTTGTCCGCCACCGCCGCGAACGTCTCGTACGTGCCCTGCAGGATGCCCTGCGTGCCGATGTAGATCCACGAACCGGCCGTCATCTGCCCGTACATGGTGAGCCCGGCCGCCTCCAGCCGCCGGAACTCCTCCCAGTTCGCCCAGTCGGGCACCAGGTTGGAGTTGGCGATGAGCACCCGGGGCGCCCACTCGTGGGTGCGGAACACACCCACCGGGCGCCCCGACTGCACCAGCAGGGTCTCGTCGCCCTCGAGCGTCGTCAGCGTCCTGATCAGCGCGTCGAACGACGCCCAGTCACGCGCCGCCTTGCCCGAGCCGCCGTAGACGACGAGCTGCTCGGGATGCTCGGCGACCTCCGGGTCCAGGTTGTTCTGGAGCATGCGGAGCGCCGCCTCCTGCGGCCACCCCTTGGCGGTGATCGTCGTGCCTCGTGGCGCGCGCACGCTGCGGCTCATCGTGACCCTCCTGAATGAAAACATTCATCTTTGTCACCGCAGGGTACAACGGGCCGCGTTCAGCGGTCCGTTGCAGGTAGCGGAGTCTGCACCTACAACGCGCCACGGTTCAGCGGTCAGCTGACCAGGAACTGTGTGGCGGCCAGCTCCCGGTAGAGCTCGTCCTCGCCGACCAGCGAGTCATGCGTCCCGACCGCCCGTACGCCGCCGCCTTCCATGACCACGATCCGGTCCGCGTTCGTCACGGTGGACAGCCGGTGGGCGATCACCAGCACGGTCGTCTCCTGGGCCACCTCGGCGATGACCTCGCGCAGCCGCAGCTCGTTGACCGCGTCGAGCTGCGAGGTGGCCTCGTCGAGCAGCAGCAGCCTGGGCTTGCGCAGCAGCGCCCTGGCGATGGCCACCCGCTGGCGCTCGCCGCCCGACAGCAGCACGCCGCGGTGCCCGACCGGCGTCTCCAGCCCTTCGGGCAGCCTGGCGACCAGGTCGTCGAGCCTGGTACGGGCGATGGCCCGGCGCAGCTCCTCCTCGGTGGCGTCCTGGGCGGCGAAGAGCAGGTTCTCCCGCAGCGTTCCGGCCAGCACGGGAGCGTCCTGCTCGACGTACCCCAGCGCGCCCCGCAGCTCGCCCAGCGGCCAGTCGCGGATGTCCCGCCCGCCGATCTCGATCGTCCCGCTCTGGTGGTCGTAGAAGCGTTCGAGCAGCGCGAACACCGTCGACTTGCCCGCCCCGGACGGCCCCACCAGCGCGGTCAGCCCGCCTGGCGGCACCTCGAAACTGACCCCGTCGTGCACGATCGGCCGGTCCTCGCCGTACCTGAAGACGACATTCTCGAACGTCACCCCGACCGGCTCCGCGGTGCCCGCGACGGCCGCGCCGGCCGGCTCGGCGGGCAGGTCCTCGATCTCCTTGATCCGCTTCATCGCCGCCAGCCCCTGCTGGAGCTGGACCCCGCCCTGGACGAGCTGCCCGATCGGCGGCACGAGGTAGAAGAGGTAAAGCAGGAACGCGATCAGCGACGACACCTCGAGCGCGCCCGAGGAGACCCTGGCCCCGCCGATGGCCAGCACGGCGAGGAACGCGATCTGCACCGACATCCACGTCGCCACTCCCGCGAGCGACGTCCATCCGGCGACCTGCAGTCCCCTGTCGCGGGCTCGCGTCGCGGCGTCGCCTACCACCGCGATCTCCCGCCCCTCCGCGCCGCTGGCCTTCACGGTCCGGTACGCCTGCAGCGCCCGGTCCAGCACGGCGCCCATCTCGCCCACGGCCTCCTGGGCCTGGATCTGCGCCCGCCGGATCCTCGGCATGATCAGCGCCACCAGCCCGCCGACCACCACGACCACGAGCAGCGTGACCAGCAGCAGCACGGCGTCCATGGTCGCCATCATGACGATGGCCCCGACCAGCATGAACGCGGCGCTGACGGACTCGACGATCCCGTTGGTCAGCACGGTGCGCAGCAGCGTCGTGTCACCGGTCACCCGTGACAGCAGGTCGCCCGGCTTGAGCCGGTCCACGTCCGCGACCCTGAGCCGCAGCATCCGGTCGACGAGCCTGCGCCTGGCGCCGAGCACGATGCCCTCGCCCGTGCGCTCCATCAGGTAGTTTCCCCCGGCCGACACGGCCGCCCCGATCAGCACCGCCGCGGTCAGCCCTAACAGCGGCCCGGCCACCGATCCTGCCTCGCCGAACGCCTCGACGACGTACTTGGCCAGCAACGGCATGGCGAGGCCCGCGGCCGAGCCGATCAGTCCCAGCAGCCCGCCCAGGAACAGGATCTTCCGGTGCGGGCGGATGTAGGCGAGCAACTCCTTGACCACCGCATCTCCTCTCACGACATATCCCGACTTTCTCCAACGAACGGCGCGGCACAATCCGCACCGCGCCGACAGGGTCAACCTAAATTGACGACCTAAGTATGTCAACTTTGGTTGACGCTCATTCCTGAGGAGGAGACGACATCCGGAGGCCGCCCGCAGACGAATAGGGCGTCGAGGAACCCGGCCGGAACCTCGCACCACCCGATCAGCCTCTGAAAGGACCGAAAATGGAGCTCCGGATCAACCGGCGCGCTCTGGTCGGACTTGGCCTCGCCGCAGCGGTCGCCGCGTCGTCGGCGGCCGTGCTCCGTACCGACTCCGGCACCGCTTCCTCGCACCGCGAGGCGCCCATGATCGCGGGCGACCCGCAGCACGACAACACGGACGTGTACGCGTTCGTGAGTCCCGACAAGGCCGACACGGTGACCTTGCTGGCGAACTGGATCCCGTTCGAGGAGCCCAACGGCGGCCCGAACTTCTACCCGTTCGCCACGAGGTCCCGGTACAACATAAAGATCGACAACGACGGCGACGCCCGGCCCGACATCACCTACGAGTGGACCTTCCGCAACGAGGACAGGCGCGGCACCACCACGTTCCTCTACAACAACGGCCCCGTCACCTCGCTCGACGACCACAACCTGCTCTTCCGCCAGCGCTACACGCTCAAGAAGATCACTCCCGGCGGCACCAGGACGCTGGTCGGCGACGGCGTCGTCGCGCCGAGCAACGTCGGCCCGGCCTCCATGCCCGACTACGGCACCCTGCGCGCCCAGTCCCTCAGGAGCCTGCCCGGCGGCGGCAAGGCGTTCGCCGGGCAGTCGGACGAGGCGTTCTTCGTCGACCTGCGCGTGTTCGACCTGCTCTACGGCGGCAACCTGTCCGAGGTGGGCCAGGACACCGCCAAGGGCTACAACGTCAACACCGTGGCCATCCAGGTGCCCGCCAGGGAACTGGCGCTCAAGGGCGACGTCAGGCGCAACCCCGTGATCGGCATCTGCTCGACGACCGACAAGTTCAACGGCAGCAGGTACGTCCAGGTCTCGCGCCTGTGCAACCCGCTGGTGAACGAGGTCGTCTCGCCCGCCGGGCTCAAGGACGCCTTCAACGCCCTCCCACCGGAGCGGGACGCCGACGTGGCGCCGCTGGTCAAGCGGGTCACCGACCCGGAGGTGGCCAGGCTGCTCGAAGGCGTCTACGGCATCAAGGCCCCCGCGACCCCGCGGAACGACCTGGTCGAGATCTTCCTGACCGGCATCGCCAAGCGGAACGGCCCGATCAAGGCCGACCTGAACTCGCAGGTGCTCAACAAGGACGCGGGCCGGCTGCGCCCCTCCGAGATGCTGCGGCTGAACATGGCGATCCCGCCCGCCAAGGACCCGAACCGCCTCGGCGTGCTCGCCGGTGACCTGCAGGGCTTCCCGAACGGCCGCCGTCTCTCCGACGACGTCGTGGACATCGCGTTGCAGGCCGTGGCCGGCGCGGCGCTGACCGGCAAGCTCGTGCCGGGGCTGACGGACAAGGTGGACAGGAACGACAAGCCGTTCCTCCAGTCGTTCCCGTACATCCCGCTGCCCAGCAATGTCGCGGTGAGCCAGCGCTGACTCCCTGACCGGCCTGCTCCCTCTCCAAGCAGGCCGGCCCGCCCCCGGCGGCAGACTCCCCGTCTCCCACCGTCTGCCGCCGGCGAGCGGCCGGCCGTCCGTGGTCCCCGTCACGGCCGGCCGGCCGTCACCCTCGTGAGGTCCCTCAGCACTGGAGCCATGGACATGCGTTCCCTCGCCGTACTCGCCGGACTGGCCCTCCTCGGGGCCACGGCCTTCACGATCTTCTCGTTCTCGGCGGCGCCCTCGGAGCAGCCGGTGGCGCGGGCCGCGCCGGCCACCGAGACGCTGCAGGAGCGGCTCAGGCGCCTGCCGGGCGACCACCGCGGCTGGGCCGAGCTCGCCTCCCAGTACGTCGACCAGGCCCGGATCACCGGCGACCCGTCGTACTACACCAAGGCGGAAGGCGCGATCGCCGCGGCCGCCAGGCTGCGGCCCGGCGACGACGCGGTCTTCACCGGTCAGGCGGCGCTCGCCGCGGGCCGCCACGAGTTCGCCGACGCGGTACGCCTGGCCGAGCGCGCCGTCCGCGCCAACCCGTACGGCGCGGCGGCCTACGGCGTGCTGGCGGACGCGCGGACGCAGCTCGGGGACCTGCGCGGGGCGCAGCGGGCCGTGGACCGGATGATGGACCTGCGGCCCGGCGTGGCCGCGTTCGCCCGTGCCTCGTACGCGGCCGAACTCCGCGGCGACCTGGCCGGCGCCCGGAAATATCTGGAAATGGCGGAGAACGACGCCTGGTCGCCCGCCGACGTCGCCTACGCCCGCTCCTACCTGGGCGAGCTGGCGCTCCACTCCGGCGACCTCGCCACGGCGGCCGGCTGGTACGCCAGGGCCCTGCGGGCGTACCCCGCCTACCCGCCGGCACTCGCGGGCCAGGCCAGGACCGCCGCGCTGAGCGGCCGCCTGACCGAGGCGTTGGCCCTGTACGACACCGTCGTCGAACGCCTGCCGCTCCCCCAGTACCTGATCGAGCAGGGCGAGACCCGCATCAAGGCGGGCCAGGCCCCCGACTGGACGCTGCTCAGGGCGCAGCGCAAG
Source organism: Nonomuraea sp. NPDC050786 (assembly GCF_040654115.1). Taxonomy (NCBI): domain Bacteria; kingdom Bacillati; phylum Actinomycetota; class Actinomycetes; order Streptosporangiales; family Streptosporangiaceae; genus Nonomuraea; species Nonomuraea sp. NPDC050786. The sequence continues at coordinate 75,955 of NZ_JBFAHJ010000042.1, read as the reverse complement.
CTGTTCCGGGCCGCGGGCGTGCGCGACGACCTGACCTGGGCCGAGTTCGAGGCCGACCACGGGGACCCGGCGGCGGCCGTCGAGCACGCCAGGGCCGAGTACGCCCGCAACCCGAACCTCGTCGCCGCCGACGCCCTGGCCTGGGCCCTGTTCAAGGCGGGCAGGCCGGCCGAGGCGCTGCCGTACGCGAAGAAGGCCACCGCCACCGGCTGGCGGAACCCGCTGCTGACCTACCACCGCGCCAGGATCGAACAGGCGCTCGGCCGGCCCGTCAAGGTGGACGCCGGCTTCGACCCGACGCTTCCCGCATTGGCGAGGTTCTCATGAGACCGGTCCGGCTCGGCCTGCTGTCCGCGCTGCTCTCCTTCTGCGCGAGCCTCCTGCTCGGCACCGGAGCCGCCCAGGCCGCTCCCGTGCTGCTCCACCCGCTGGGCAACTTCACCGTCAACCACTACAACGGCCTGCGCGTCTCCCCCTCCGAGGTGAGCAACCTCGCCGTCGTGGACCTGGCCGAGCTGCCCACGCTGCAGGCCCGGCCCCAGGTGAACGGCTCTGTGAACGGCTCTGTGGACGGCTCTGTGGACGGCTCGTACGCGGCCCGCCGCTGCGCCGCGCTGGCCGCCGCCCAGCGGCTCGAGGTGGCGGGCCGTGCGGTGCCGTGGCGGGTGGCCGGCTCCTCCTTCGCCTACGCCCCCGGCCAAGCGGGCTTGCAGACCAGCCGCCTGACCTGCCGGCTCGTGGCCGAGGTCCGCGCCGCCGGGGCCGTGGAGTTCGCGGACGGGTTCGAGCAGGACAGGATCGGCTGGCGCGAGATCACCGCCGTGGGCGACGGGGTGCGGCTGGTCCGCTCCTCGGTGCCCTCGGTGAGCGTGAGCAGGGCGCTGCACGCGTACCCCGACGACCTGCTGGCGAACCCGCTCGACCAGCGCACCGCGACGCTGACCGTCGCCCCCGGTCCGGGCCTGCCCGCCTCCGGCGCTTCCGGCGGCGGCACGGTGCCAGGCGGGATCGGCGGCCCGATAGGTGACGCCTTGGGCGCGCTGGACCGGATGTTCGCGGGGTTGATCGGCTCCGACTCGCTGACGGTCCCGCTCGGGCTGCTGGCGGTCGGGCTGGCCGTGGTGCTCGGGGCCGGGCACGCGCTGGTCCCCGGGCACGGCAAGACCATCATGGCCGCGTACCTGGCGGGGCGGCGCGGGCGGCCCCGTGGCGCGCTCGTGGTGGGCGCGACGGTGACGGCCACGCACACGGTCGGGGTGCTGGTGGTGGGGCTGCTGCTGAGCGTGTTCACGGCGCTGGCGGGTGAGTCGGTGCTGGCCTGGCTGGGGGTGGCCAGTGGCGCCCTGATCGCCGCCATCGGCCTCCGCCTCCTCCTGAACGCCCGCCGCCGCCCCGGCACCGGCCTCCACGGCCACGGGCACGGCCACCGCTACGGGCACGGCCACCGCTACGGGCACGGCCACGGGCACGGGCACGAACATGGCCACGGGCACGGCCACGGCGATGAGGGCGACCACGGGGACGATCAGGGGACAGAACGGGCAAGCCTGGTGGGCCTCGGCATCGCGGGCGGGCTCGTCCCCAGCCCCTCGGCCCTCGTCGTCCTCCTCGGGGCCATCGCGCTCGGCCGCACCTGGTTCGGCGTGGCGCTGGTGACCGCCTACGGCCTCGGCATGGCGGCCACCCTCACCGTCACCGGCCTGCTCCTGGTCAAGCTCGTGGACCGCCTGGAACGACGCGCCTCGGCGGGCCGCCGCCTGGCCGCCAGGCTCTCCGGCCTGGCCCCCGTGGGCACGGCCGCCATGGTGGTGCTGCTCGGCGTGGGCCTGGCCCTCCGCTCGTTCGCCACCCTCTGACGTCCGGCCGATCAGTCGATGCCGGGCAGATCCGGATCGTCGTGCTCCGCGTCGCCGTCGTCCACGCGCCGCGACTTGATGTCCTCCAGCCAGGCCAGGGCGAAGCGCCGGATCTCCTTGGTCCGCACCTCGCCGACGCCGTAGCGCTCGAACTCCTCGTCGTCGATGAAGTCGACGGCCTCCAGCCGCGAGGCCAGCTCGTTCACCGAGAACTCGTCGTGGTGGGCCTTGGCGAGGCTTTCCAGCTCGCGAAGGGCGTACAGGTGGCTCACCGAGGCGATGTCGATGATGTCGCGCGCGTGGCTCCGCTCGTGCAGGGCACACACCTTCAGCCCGACCGCGGCGTCCGGCCCCAGCATCTCGGCCACGTCGGCCAGCGGCAGCTCCATGGCGGCGGCGAGGCCGAGCTCCCTGCCCCGCCGCTCGCCGACGCCGAGCCCTTCACGGATCGAAGGCAGCGCCATGGCCTGGGCGAGCCGGCGGACCCGCCGCGTGGAAGGCAGATCATGGTGCCCGGAGAGGAACTCCTGGAAGGCGATCTTGGCCTTGATCACCGGCCGCCGCCACCGCTCCTCCCGCCGTATGGCCTTGGCCATCTTGCGCGGTGACTGCTTGGCGAAGAACCAGTGGGCCCACGGGGAGCCGGGCCGCGCCAGCCGTACCGCTCCCACCAGCAGCATCGGGGGAACGAACAGGCCCGCCATCCCCGTCCAGATCTTGCCCTTGAGCAGCGTGATGACGGCCAGCGCGAGATTGGCCACGATCAGCACGGCAGGGTTGACCGGCGTGCCGTAGTCCCAGGTCAGGGGGCGCAGGCCGATGAGGAGCAGGCCGGTGACGGCGACCGCGATGAAGACCGCGTCCACCGAGGTGCGCCCCTCCTCCTCCCAGTACACGTCGTGCAGGTGCAGGATCAGCGCGAACTCGTCCAGCACGAGCGCGGATCCGATGCCGAAGATGCAGGCGGCGGCCGCGTAGCCGGGTGCCGAGGCTGAGGAGACGATGAGCCCGGAGACGCCGCCGACCAGCATCAGCACGACGCCGAACACGACGTGGTGGATGTGCATCTCCCCCACGTTCACGTTGCGGAACCAGCCGACCTTCGCCCTGATCAGGCGGACGTTGATGCGGGTGGCGATGAACGCCACGATGAGCGTGACGAAGTAACAGAACAGCGGCAGCCGTCCTGTGGCGACAATGCTCTGCTCGAACCAGCGCTCCATGACTCTAGAAAGAGATGGTACGAGCCGTCCGCACCTTCCACGCCTCAGGCGAGGAATGCCCGCAAAAGAGCTGCGGTGCCTTCGAGGTGCTCGCTCACTGCCCGGCGGGCCGCGTCAGGGTCTCCGGCGAGGACGGCGTCCACGATGGCCTGGTGCTGCACGGCGGCGTGCTCGAGGTTGACCTGGAGCATCGGGATCGCGTTCAGCAGGTCGCTGACCCGCGAGCGGGCGTCGGCGCACGCCGTGGCGAGCAGGGTCGAGCCGGTCAGCTCGGCGATGGACAGGTGGAAGGCCGTGTCGAGGCGGCGGTAGTCCTCGATCGGGGCCTCGTTCAGCTCGGCCAGGCGGCGGAGGAGCACGTCCCGCTTCTCCTCCGTGAGGCCGGCCGCGGCCAGCACCTGCGCCGCCCCGCACTCCACCGCCAGGCGGAACGTGAGCGCGTCCGACAGGTCGTCCCTGCCCATCTCGGCCACGACCTGCCGCAGGTCGCCGGGATCGGGCTTGGGCGGCACGTACGTGACGAACGCCCCGCCGTAGCGGCCACGGCGCACGTCGAGATAGCCGGCCTCCGACAGCGCGCGGATGGCCTCGCGCAGGGTGACCCTGCTGATGCCGAGCTGGACGGCCAGCTCGCGCTCGGGCGGCAGCTTGTCGCCGGGCGCGACCACGCCCAGCTTGATCGCCTGAAGCAGCCGTTCCACGGTCTCCTCGAAGGCGTTGCCGGCCCGCACCGGCCGTAACACCGTCATCAAACGCGCCGACTCGTCCAACGTGTCCTCAGGTCTTGACAAGAGATCCGGTCATACTTCTCAATGGTCTGACACTAGCCCAATCAGCGGGAGAGCGCCGCAGCCCAGATCGGAGCGGGATAGCGTGAGCGAAGGGTCGAGCACCGGGTTCCTTTCCGTCAGCGAGCTGCGCGACGAGGTGGCGGCCGGGCGCATCGACACCGTCCTCCTCGCGATCGCCGACATGCAGGGCAGGTTGCAGGGCAAGAGGCTGTCCGCCCGCTATTTCCTCGACGAGGTGCTGCACCACGGCTCCGAGGGCTGCAACTACCTGCTGGCCGTCGACGTGGACATGAACACCGTCTCCGGGTACGCGATGTCGTCCTGGGAGCGGGGCTACGGCGACTTCGTCATGAAGCCGGACCTGGCGACGTTGCGCCGGGTGCCGTGGCACGAGGGGACCGCGATGCTGATGGCGGACCTGGGCTGGGAGGGCGGCGGCGACGTGACCGCCTCGCCCCGGCAGATCCTGCGTAGGCAGCTCGCCCGCCTCGCCGAGCGCGGCCTGGCCGCGTACGTGGGCACCGAGCTGGAGTTCTGCGTGTACGAGGACACCTACGAGGACGCGTGGAGGCGCGGCTACCGCGACCTGTCCCCCGCCAACCTCTACAACGTCGACTACTCGCTCCTCGGCACGGCCCGCGTCGAGCCGCTGCTCAGGCGGATCAGGCGGAGCATGGAAGGCGCCGGCCTGTACGTCGAGTCCGCCAAGGGCGAATGCAACCTGGGCCAGCACGAGATCGCCTTCCGCTACGACGAGGCGCTCAGGACCTGCGACCACCACGTCATCTACAAGACCGGCGCCAAGGAGATCGCCGCCCAGGAGGGCAAGTCGATCACCTTCATGGCCAAGCCCAACCAGCGCGAGGGCAATTCCTGCCACATCCACATCTCACTGCGGAGCAGCGAGGGCGATCCGGTGATGGCGGGCGAGGGGCCGTACGGGCTCTCCCCGCTCGGCGCCCGCTTCGTCGCCGGGCAACTCGCCTGCCTGCGCGAGCTCACCCTCATGTACGCGCCCAACATCAACTCCTACAAGCGCTACGTCCCCGGCAGCTTCGCGCCCACGGCCGTCAAGTGGGGCGTGGACAACCGCACCTGCTCGCTGCGGCTGGTCGGCCACGGCCTGTCGCTGCGCGTCGAGAACCGGGTCCCGGGCGGCGACGTCAACCCGTACCTCGCGGTGTCCGCGCTGATCGCGGCCGGGCTGCACGGCATCGACAACGAGCTGCCGCTGGAGAGCGCGTACGAGGGCAACGCCTACGACTCCGGCGCCGAGACCGTCCCCCACACGCTGCGCGACGCGCTGGCGCTGTTCGAGGGGTCGAAGCTGGCGCGCGAGACGTTCGGCGAGGACGTGGTCGAGCACTACGCGAACAACGCGCGGGTGGAACTGGCGGCCTTCGACGCGGCGGTGACCGATTGGGAGCTTTTCCGTGGTTTCGAGCGGATGTGAATGGGGCGCATGAAGATCGTTAATCCGGCCACGGAGGACGTCGTGGCCGACGTCGAGCTGGCCGACGCCGCCGAGGTCGACCGGGCCGTGGAGCGTGCCAGGAAGGCGTACGAGGGCTGGCGGAAGGTGTCGCCGGGCGACCGGGCGCGGCTGCTGCGCAGGTTCGCGGAGCTGGTGGACGAGCACGGCGAGGAGCTGGCCCGCCTGGAGCTGGCCAACGCCGGCCACCCGATCGGCAACGCCCGCTGGGCGGCCGGCAACGTACGCGACGTGCTCCACTTCTACGCCGGCGCCCCCGAACGCGATCACGGCAGGCAGATCCCGGTGCCCGGCGGCGTGGACATCACCTTCCAGGAGCCGCTGGGCGTCGTCGGTGTCATCGTGCCGTGGAACTTCCCTATGATGATCATGTCCTGGGGCATGGCCCCAGCGCTCGCGGCCGGCAACACGGTGATCGTCAAACCGGCCGAGTGGACCCCGCTGACCGCGCTGAGGCTGGCCGAGCTGGCCCTCGCCGCGGGCCTCCCCGAGGGGGTGCTCCAGGTTCTGCCTGGGGCAGGGGAGGTGGCGGGTGCCCGCCTGGTGGAGCACCCCGGCGTGGCGAAGATCGTGTTCACCGGCTCGACCGAGGTGGGCAAGGAGATCGCCGCCAAGGCGGCGCGGCACGTCAAGCGGGTCACGCTGGAGCTGGGCGGCAAGTCCGCGAACATCGTCTTCGCGGACGCCGATCTCGAGAAGGCCGCGAGCACCGCGCCTTACGCCGTTTTCGACAACTCCGGCCAGGACTGCTGCGCCCGCTCCCGGCTCCTCGTCCAGGCCGAGGTGTACGACGCGTTCATGGAGCGCCTGGCGACGGCCGTACGCGGCGTCAAGGTCGGCGACCCGCTCGACGAGAGCACCGAGATGGGCCCGCTGATCAGCGCCGAACACCTCGACCGCGTGCGCGGCTTCGTCCGCGGCACCCCCTACCTGCAGGGCTCCTGCCCCGACGGCAAGGGCTACTGGTTCCCGCCGACCGTGCTGACGCCCGAGGTGACGGACCCGGCGTTCACCGAGGAGATCTTCGGGCCGGTCGTGTCGGTGGTGCGCTTCGAGGACGAGGCCGAGGCCGTACGGATCGCGAACGACACCCCCTACGGCCTGAGCGGCTCCATCTGGACCCGGGACGTCGGACGGGCGCTCCGCGTGGCCAGGGCGGTCGAGGCGGGCAACCTGTCGGTCAACTCGCACTCGTCGGTCCGCTACTGGACGCCGTTCGGCGGCTTCAAGCAGTCCGGGCTCGGCAGGGAACTCGGCCCCGACGCCCTGGCGGCGTTCACCGAGACCAAGAACGTCTTCATTTCATGGGAGTAGAACAAGTGCAGCGGTTGCAGGACAGGGTGGCCGTCATCACCGGCGCGGGCAGCGGCATCGGGCTGGCCACCGCGCGCAGGTTCGCCGAGGAGGGCGCCAAGGTCGTCTGCGTGGACATCGACGAGGAGGCGGGCGTCAAGGCGGCGAACGAGGTCGGCGGCCTCTTCGTCAAGGCCGACGTGACCAGCGAGGACGACGTCGTCCGGATGTTCAGTACGGCCTTCGACACCTACGGCAGCGTGGACATCGCCTTCAACAACGCGGGCATCTCGCCGCCCGACGACGACTCCATCCTGGAGACCGGCATCGACGCCTGGCGCCGGGTCCAGGAGGTGAACCTGACCAGCGTCTACCTCTGCTGCAAGCACGTCATCCCGTACATGCGGCGGCAGGGCAAGGGCTCGATCATCAACACCGCGTCCTTCGTGGCGGTCATGGGCTCGGCGACCTCGCAGATCTCGTACACGGCCTCCAAGGGCGGGGTGCTCGCGATGACGCGCGAGCTGGGCGTGCAGTTCGCCAGGGAGGGCATCAGGGTGAACGCGCTCTGCCCCGGGCCGGTGAACACGCCGCTGCTGCAGGAGCTGTTCGCCAAGGATCCGGAGCGGGCGCAGCGGCGGCTGGTGCACATCCCCATCGGGCGCTTCGCCGAGGCGTCGGAGATCGCGGCGGCGGTGGCCTTCCTGGCCAGCGACGACGCCTCGTTCATCACGGGCAGCGAGTTCCTGGTGGACGGCGGCATCTCCGGCGCGTACGTCACGCCGCTCTAGCTCTGGGGGTCCTGTGGGGGTCAGCGTGCAGCGTCCCGTCATCGGCATCACGTCGTACGTCGAGCCGGCCAACTTCACGGTCTGGGCGGACATGACCGTGGCGCTCCTGCCGTACATGTACGTGGAGCAGGTCGTACGCGCCGGCGGGCAGCCGGTCGTCCTGCCGCCGGCCGGCGCGCCCGCGCAGGTCGTGGGCCGCCTGGACGGGCTCGTCCTGGCCGGTGGCGGGGACATCGACCCGGCGAGGTACGGCGAGCCGCCCGGGGAGCACACCGGCTATATCCGTAAATTTCGTGATGAGGCGGAGTTTGCCGTGATCAGCGCGGCCCTCGACGCCGGCCTGCCGTACCTGGGCATCTGCCGCGGCCTCCAGGTGCTCAACGTCGCCCTCGGCGGCAGCCTCCACCAGCACCTGCCCGACGTGGTCGGGCACACGGACCACTCCCCCGCACCCGGCCGCTTCGGCCCGCTGCCCGTCACCGCCGTACCCGGCACCCGCGTGGCCAAGGCGCTGGGCACCGAGCCCGTGACGGTCCCCCACTACCACCACCAGGCCATCGACCGCCTCGCGCCCGCTCTCACGGTCAGCGCCAGGGCCGGCGACGGCACGATCGAGGCGGTCGAGCTGGACTCGGCGCCCTTCGCCGTGGCCGTGCAGTGGCACCCGGAGGCCGCCGAGGACTGCGCGCTCTTCGAGGCCCTCGTCGCGGCCTGCTGACCGCAGGACCCCTGGCAACCGGACAGAGGCTCGCGAGTGACCTGAACGCGACAACACCCCCATCACCGCACTAGGCTGACGGACATCACCGGCAAAACCGCGCGGGAGAGCACCCTGACAGCCGGTCAGGGTCCCTGAAGGAGCAAGCCCTCCCCGCAAACCTCTCAAGGCAAAGGACCGCGCGGTACGAGTGAGTCTTACTCGTAGGTGACCTCTGGAAAGCAGGCCTGCGCGGCCTCGCCGAAGGTGAAAGTCCGGCAAAACTCGGGCGAAGCTCTCAGGCATCCATGACAGAGGGGGAGGATGCTGGCATCCGACCCTGTCCAGAGGTGCGACAAATGTCCCGACCCACACCGCTAAGAGACGTTCACGAGAGCCTCGGCGCCACCCTCACCGACTTCGCCGGGTGGCTCATGCCGCTCCGGTACGGGAGCGAGTCCGCGGAGCACAACGCCGTCCGGCAGGCGGCCGGGCTGTTCGACCTCTCGCACATGGGCGAGATCTTCCTGACCGGGCCGCAGGCAGGCGAGGCCCTCGACTACGCGCTGGTCGGTCACCTGTCGGCGCTGGCGCCCGGGCGGGCCAGGTACACCATGATCGTGAACGAGCGCGGCGGGGTGCTCGACGACCTCATCGTCTACCGGCTGGGCGACGAGGAGTTCATGGTCGTGGCAAACGCCTCGAACTACGAAAAAGTCGGAAATGAGCTGAAAGAGCGGTCGAAGGCGTACGACGTGGTGGTCGAGGACCGCTCGGACCAGTACGCGCTGATCGCCGTACAGGGGCCCCGAGCCCAGGAGATCCTCGCCACGCTCACCGACGCCGACCTCGACGGCCTCAAGTACTACGCGGGCCTGCCCGGCCTGGTCGACGGGCGGCAGGCGCTCATCGCCCGCACCGGCTACACCGGCGAGGACGGGTTCGAGCTGTTCGTCGCCAACCAGGACGCGGTGCCGCTCTGGCACGCGCTCATGGCGGCGGGCGAGCCCCACGGGCTCAAGCCGGCCGGCCTGTCCGCCCGCGACACGCTCAGGCTCGAGGCGGGCATGCCGCTGTACGGCAACGAACTCGGCGTCGGACTGACCCCGTTCGACGCGGGGCTGGGCAAGGTGGTGAAATTCGACAAGCCGGGCGACTTCGTCGGCAGGTCGGCGCTCGAGGCGGTCAAGGACGACACGCCGCGGCGCCGTCTCGTCGGCCTGGTCGCACGGGGACGCCGGGTGCCGCGCCACGGCTACCCGGTCACCAAGGACGGCGCCGTCGTCGGCGAGGTCACCAGCGGTGCGCCCTCCCAGACCCTGGGCAGGCCCATCGCGATGGCCTACGTGGACGCGAGCGCCGAATCAGGCCTGGCCGTGGACATCCGGGGCAGCCAAGAACCTATGGACCTGGTTGAGCTGCCCTTCTACAGGAGGAACAAGTGAGCAAGATCCCTGACGACCTGAGCTACACCAAGGAGCACGAGTGGGTGGCGGGCCTCGACGACGGCATCACCGTGACCGTCGGCATCACGGCCTTCGCCGCCGACTCGCTTGGTGACGTCGTCTTCGTGCAGCTCCCCGACGTCGGCTCCACCGTCGAGGCGGGCGACTCGGTCGGCGAGGTGGAGTCCACCAAGTCGGTGAACGAGATCTACACCCCCGTCGGCGGTGAGATCGTCGAGGTGAACCAGGTCGTCGTGGACGACCCCAGCCTGGTCAACAGCGACCCGTACGGCGATGGCTGGATGTTCCGGGTGCGCGTCGAGGGCGAGCCCGAGGACGTGCTCACCGCCGAGGAGTACACAGCACTCACCTCAGGCGAGTCCTGACCTGTTCGCCGGGGCCCGCTCCGGGCCCCGGCACCGCATGAAAGGCAGCGCTCATCAATGGCGATCAGCGTCTTCGACCTCTTCAAGATCGGCATCGGCCCGTCGAGCTCCCACACGGGAGGCCCGATGGCGGCCGCGCACAAGTTCGCCCGCGGGCTGCACGAGGACGGCCTGCTCCCGCAGGTCGCGCGGGTCGAGGCCATCCTGTACGGCTCGCTCGGCCTTACCGGCAAGGGCCACGGCAGCGACAAGGCGGTCCTGCTCGGCCTCTCCGGCGAGAAGCCCGAGCTGGTGGACGTCGACTCCATCGACGGCCGGCTGGCCGCGATGCGCGAGTCGGGCACGGTCAAGCTGTACGGGACGCACGAGATCCCCTTCGTCGTGGGTGAGCACCTCGTCTTCGAACGCAAGATCTCGCTCCCCGAACACCCGAACGGCATGCGCTTCACCGCATACCAGGCCGACGGCGAGAAGCTGAGGGAGAAGGTCTACTTCTCGGTCGGCGGCGGCTTCGTCGTGGACGAGAAGGCCACCGGCGCCGACCGCATCAAGCCGGACGACACCGTCCTGCCCTACCCCTTCACCACCGGCGAGGAGCTGCTCAAGCACTGCTCCAACACGGGCCTGTCCATCTCGGCCCTCATGCTCGAGAACGAGAAGGCGTTCGGCCGCACCGAGGAGGAGATCCGCGCGGGCCTGCTGCGGCTCTGGCAGGTCATGTCGGAGTGCGTGCAGCGCGGCATCTCCAAGGAGGGCGTCCTGCCCGGCGGCCTCAAGGTCAAGCGCCGCGCCAACCAGCTCCACCGCCGCCTGCAGTCCGAGCCGGCCGAGAAGGACCCACTGCAGGCCATGGACTGGGTGACGCTCTTCGCACTGGCGGTCAACGAGGAGAACGCCGCCGGCGGCCGCATCGTCACCGCCCCCACCAACGGCGCCGCCGGCATCATCCCGGCCGTCCTGACGTACTACACCCGCTTCGTGCCGCGCGCGGACGAGGAGGGCGTCGTGCGCTTCCTGCTGACGGCGGGCGCGATCGGCGTGCTCTTCAAGGAGAACGCCTCGATCTCGGGCGCCGAGGTGGGCTGCCAGGGCGAGGTCGGCTCGGCCTGCTCGATGGCCTCTGCCGCCCTCACGGAGGTCCTCGGGGGCACACCCGAGCAGGTGGAGAACGCCGCCGAGATCGGCATCGAGCACAACCTGGGCCTGACCTGCGACCCGATCGGCGGCCTGGTCCAGATCCCGTGCATCGAGCGGAACGCGGTGGCCTCCAACAAGGCCATCACGGCCGCCCGGATCGCACTGCGCGGCGACGGCCGCCACTTCGTGGCCCTGGACAAGGCCATCAAGACGATGCGGGACACGGGCCGGGACATGCTGGACAAGTACAAGGAGACATCGCGCGGCGGCCTCGCCGTCAACGTGATCGAGTGCTGACGGTCAGCGGCTGCGGGGACCGTGGATCTTACCGGGATCTCTGAGGATGTCATGGCAAGCAGATAACGTGAGAGCATGACGTCGCATCGCCACAACGAGGTCGTCACCATCCCTCGTGACGAATACGAGGCACTGAAAGCCGAGGTCCGGCGGCTGCGTCGGGAAGTAGTGCGACAGCAGGCCATGCGCGCCATCATGGACAACGCGGCCGACCCGGGCAACGTGCGAACGTTCACCCGCGACGAGCTGGACTCCGAGCGGGGCATCGTTGCAGCTGAATCTCGTCAGCGACGACTTCACCACCTGGTACACGAGCACATTGCATGAAGGCGTCGATGGTGATCACTATCCAAGTAGTCCGCCCCAACCTCTGATTGCCCACATAGGAGGCTCTCAACTGTGCGGACCATCTGAATGGATAAGACCATCGAGACGATGCGGGACACGGGCCGGGACATACTGGACACGTACAAGGAGACGTCACCCGGTGGCGTCGCGGCCAACGCGCTGAAGTGCCGAATTACGGCCATTTAGACAAATAGCAGACCGACTAGAACGGCAGCATCGATTTTCGGAAAACGTCGGTCGACGGCCCTAGGCTATCTACATGCCAAATTCCGATCCCACCCCCGAAGAGCTGGCCCGATTCGTGCGTCAGGCACGATCAATGACTGAGGTCCTAGCCTTGCTAGGGCTGAAGAACTCCGGTGGTCGGCGGGCAAGTCTGGGCCGCAAAATAGCCGCGCTGGGCATCGACACCAGTCATTTCCGCCGCACATCGCGAAGCAAATACACCCTCGAGATATTGTCAGCCGCCACAGCGGCGTCGACAAGTGTCTACGAGGTTCTCGACCGTCTCGGCCTTCCACGCAGCGGTGGCGCACATTCACCTATCAGCCGCCGGATCAAGACGTTTGGCATTGATATTTCGCACTTTTCGCACGTCCCCGGGCATCGGTCGAGTCCGCCACTCGAGCAGTTCGAGCGCGGTCCCGGCAAAGGTCCGCTACCAGCTCCGGTCTTTCGGCATCGCTGAGCCCACCGGCTTCCAGCGTCTTCGCTTGGACGAGAACGAGGTCAGATCTGCGGCGAAAGAGTCTCGATCGGTTGCCTCGATGATGCGCCGTCTGGGCCTGCCTGTCAGCGAAACGAATCGGCGGCGTCTCCTTCGCTGCATCGCACGCTACGACATCGACACCACCCACTTCGAACGCGAGATCACCAGCTCGATAATGAGCAAGCCACACAGAGATCCAACCACTGTTCTCGTGCAGCGCCCTCTCCAGGCGAGCCGCACTCCAGGCGCAGTGCTGCGACATGCTCTGGGTGAAATCGGTGTGCCTGGGCGTTGCGCCAACTGCGGGATCGGAGAAACCTGGCAAGAGAAGCCGTTGACACTGGAGGTGGATCACATCAACGGCAATCCGCTCGACAACCGGCGAGAGAACCTCAGACTGCTGTGCCCGAACTGCCACTCGCAAACAGCGACGTTCGCCGGACGAAACAGGGGCCGATCCAGTGCATAAGTGCGGGCGGGGGGACTCGAACCCCCACGGTGTCTCCACCAACAAGACCTAAACCTGCCGCGTATGCCATTTCGCCACGCCCGCAAGGACCGCTGAAGCGATCCTGACACAGTTTAGCGCCCCGAATGAGGATGAGGGGCGTCTGTGCCGCGGGCGGTCGCCTTTACTGCACGGGCCCTCTGCGGAGGGCCCGTCAGCAGGGGATCAGCTCAGGCCGAGCTTCTTCTTCAACCCCGCCACGTGCCCCGTGGCCTTCACGTTGTAGAGCGCCTGCTCCACCTTCCCGTCCGCGTCGATGACGAACGTCGAGCGGATGACCCCCACGACCTCCTTGCCGTAGAGCTTCTTCGTGCCGTAGGCCCCGTACGCCTGGTGCACGGCCAGCTCGGGATCGGACAGCAGCGGGAAGGTCAGGGCGTCGCGCTCGGCGAACTTGACCAGCTTCGCCGGCTTGTCCTTCGACACGCCGAGGACCACGAAACCCTCGGCGGCGAGCTGGTCGAGGCTGTCGCGGAAGTCGCAGGCCTGCTTGGTGCAGCCGGGCGTCATCGCGGCGGGGTAGAAATAGAGGATCACCCGCTTGCCGCGGTAGGCGTCAAGGGAGACAGTGGTGCCGTCGGCGGCGGGTAGCGTGAACTCGGGCGCGGCGTCGCCGGGCGCGAGCTTGGTTTCGGTCAATGTGCCCTCCTGAGTTCCTTCCCGCCAACTTACCGGCCTGGCCGCCGTGCCGTACGGCGTGCCGACCTGACAGACTGATCACGACCAGAACGGACGGAGCTCGCACGGCACGCGGAGCGGGCGCGGCCCCGCGTACGGTCGAGAGGAGAGAGATGGCTGACACCGATCCCGACGAGCTGGAGCGGCGGATCGCGCGGACGCGCGCGGAGTTGGCGCATACGGTTGACGCCATTGCCGACCGGGTGAGCCCCAAGCGGGTCGCCGAGCGCACGGTGGCCGACGTCAAGACCCGGGCCACGAACTTCGTGGTCTCCGTGGGCGACGCGCTGGGTGTGACGCCGCGGCCGGCCGCGTACGGCGACGACACCGACCAGGTGTGGGAGGAGGAGCGGCCCGACCTGTCACCGGTGCTGATCGGGGTCGGGGCCGTGCTGGTCGTGGGGGCGGCCATCGTGCTCTGGCGCCGCCGCAAGCGCCGCTGAGCCCGGGGGCCGGGTGTTCAGAGGAAGGTCCGGCCCTCGCCCCGGTACGTGGGGACCGACTCCACCAGGGTCTCGCCGTCGATGAGGTGGAGCGTGTCGAAACGCTCGCACATCTCGCCCGCCTTGGCGTGCCTGAACCACACCCTGTCCCCGATCCGCAAGTCCTCGGCCGCCTGGCCGAGCAGCGGGGTCTGCACCTCGCCCGCCCCCTCGTCGGGCGCGTAGCGGAGCCCGGCCGGCAGGTACGGCTGGGGCAGGCGGCTCGGCCCCGGAGCGCCGGAGGCCAGGTAGCCGCCGCCGAGCACGGTCACCGTGTCCGGGGCCGGGCGGCGGACCACCGGCAGGGCGAACAGCGCGGCCGGGCGCCCGGTGAAGCGGCGGTAGAAGTCGAACAGCCTCGGATGGAAGAAGCCCGATCCGGCCGCCACCTCCGTGATCGCCTTCTCGCGCACCGTGCGCTCGACCGAGCCGGTGCCGCCGCCGTTGACGAACTCCAGGTCGGCGACCTGGCGGACGGCGTTCACGATGCGGCCGCGCCTGAAGATGAGGTCCCTGGCGGAGCGGGCCTGCATGATGCGGATGGCGCGGGTGTAGGCGGCGTTCGCGGGCGGGGCGTCGCCGACTCCGGCGATCTGTGCCTCGTACGCCATGAGCCCCACCAGCCTGAACCCGGGGCGCTTGGCGACGGCGGCGGCCAGGTCGGCGGCCTCCTCCGGCTCGCGGATGGGCGAACGGAGAGCCCCCGCCCGAAATTTCCCACCGAAGGCGACATATCCCGCGTCGATATCGATACATATCCGGATCTCGGCCCGTGAGCGCACCCTCGCCACGGCCCCCTCGATGAAGTCCAGGTGGGCGAGCGAGTCGATGGTCACGGTGACGTGCCCGGCCGCGTCGGCGTTCCCGGCCAGCTCGGCCAGCGCGTGCCGGTCGGCCGTCGGGTACGCCACCAGGAGGTCGGTGAAGCCCTGGGAGGCGAGCCACAGGGCCTCGGGGAGCGTGAAGGCCATGATGCCCTGGAAGCCGTCCATGGCCAGGATGCGTTCGAGCACGGGACGGCTGCGCACGGACTTGCTCGCCACCCGGATCGGCTTGCCCGCGGCCCGCCGCACCAGGTCCGCCGCGTTGGCCCGCATCGCCCCAAGATCGAGGATCGCGAGCGGTGGTTCGAGGACCGCTGTGGCGCGGTCGTAGCGCTGGCGGTCGTCCATATGAGCAGCCTAACGGCATATCCGGCAAGTGAATATGAGTGCCGTTCACATTGCCGTCTGTCCCCGTAATGTTCGGGCAAACGGACGGCGAGGGCGCGGTTCCGGCCCCGCGGCACCCATGTACGTCTGTCGTTGTGATGACCACGCTTCAGCAGACAGCGCCCGGCGCCGCCGCCGTCACGACGCGGCAGACCGGGCTGCGCAGGGCGAGAAGGGCGCTCAGGCCGGCACGTACCCTCCCTGGAGCCTTCGTCGCGCTCGCGCTGGCCGCCGGGTTGGGGGCGACGGCGGCCGAGGTGGTGTCGGGGCTGCTCGGTCACCCGCTCGGCTGGGTACCCGTGGACGAGCTCGTGGACCTCGCAGGCAAGACCGCCTGGCCGGAGCTGTCCACCGCCGCCCTGGTCACGGTGGGGGCGGGCATGCTGATGCTGCTGCTGGCGCTCGTACCGGGCCGCTCCGGGCTGGTGCCGGTGGAGACGTCGGACCCGCTGATCGTCATCGGCATCACCCGCTCGGGCCTGCGCCGCACGCTACGCGCGGCCGCCCAGCAGGTGGCGGGGGTGAAGAAGGCCCGGGTACGGCTGCGCCGCCGCACCATCGAGGTCACCATCGTGACGGAGTCGGAGAGCTCGGGCGCCATGCTCAGGCAGATCGGCACCGCGGTGGGCGACCGGCTGGCGGGCGTGGGGACGCTGGGCACGGGCGAGGTCGTGGTCCGGCTACGCAGGAAGGGACGGTAGATGCGGCAGTACACGGGCAATCGCACAGGCCTGGCCGTCGTGGGCGGGACGCTGCTGAGCCTGGGCGTCTACGCCTGGCTGCGCGGCCACGACAGCTTCTTCGACCTGCCGCCCACCGCGAAGATCCTCCCCGTCCAGGCCCGCAAGGTGCTCGACGAGCCCTGGACCCTGTGGTCGCTGGCCCTGAGCCTGATGCTGCTGGCCCTGGTCTCGCTCCGCTGGCTGCTGCTCAGCCTCGGCTGGGGTCGGCGGCGCGTGCCGAACGGCACGGGCACCGCCATGCTGTTCGTCGGGCTGAAGAACGTGGAAGGACTGGGTAGGGCGCACGTGCGTGTCGGCGAGGACGGCCTGCGTATCGGCCTCACCTGTCCGTCGTCGGCGGATGTGGGCGCGGTGGTGGGCAAGCTGGATCAGGAGATCGTCGGCAGGATCCGCCGCGAGGTCCGCAACGACGACGCGGGCACGGTCGTCCGCCTGCACGTCCGCCGCTAGCTCTGCGACTGCCTAGCCGATCCTGGTCGGCAAGGGGTCAGGCCGGCGCCGATGAGCTGGGCCTGCTTCTGGCGGAGACCTCAGGCTCCTCAGCGGGGGCAGGGTCGCGCGGTGCTTCCTCTTCACCGCGCGACCCGGCTTCGCGATCATGATCCGCCATCACGATCTCCCTTTACTCGCCCGCAAGAGGGGCGCTCCCAGGAATCATGGTGCCCAAAGCACCGTAAGACCGGCGTAAGACCCGGGCCTGCCCCGCGTCATGTAAGACCTGGGTCGTAGTCGCACTTCCACCTCCAGGCGGAACAAGGGTCAGGTGGAGGTACATATCGTGAGGGTGTGTTCGGCAGGGTACGGGCGTGGTCGAGGCGCCATGAGAAGCCGGCGGCAGCCCTCCGGGTGATGCCGCTCGCCACGCTGTGCGCGATCCTGGCGATCCCGTACGCGAGCATGGAGGCGCCGACGAGCAGCACGCACCTCGACGTGGCCGGATATCTGGCCCTGTCGGCGGCGCTGCTGCTGCCGCTGATGTGGCGCGACCGCGCGATCGCCTCGTTCGCCGTCGTCTCGCTGGTCAGCTTCGGCCAGTGGGTGGCGCACGTCGATCCGCTGCCCGCCAACCTCGCGGTGCTCGTCGCGCTCTGGGCCGTGGCCTACCGGTGCTCGTTCCGCTGGGCGCTGGCCGCGTGCCTGGTGGCGGAGCTGGGGGTGTTCCTGGCGCTGGTCAACTGGGACACTCCGACGTTCGGCATGTTCTCCAGCGGCTCGATCTTCGTGGTGACGATCTGGCTGACCGGCCTGTACGCCAACACGCGCAGGCGCTACCTCGAAGGGCTGGAGGAGCGCGCCGAACGGGCCGAACGCGAGCGCGACCAGCAGGCCAGGATGGCCGCGGCGGCCGAGCGCGCCAGGATCGCCAGGGAGCTGCACGACGTCGTGGCCCACAATGTCAGCGTGATGGTGGTGCAGGCCGACGGCGCCGGCTACGCCCTCGACAGCGACCCCGAGCAGGCCCGCCTGGCCGTCAAGGCGATCTCCAAGACGGGCCGCGCGGCCCTCGCCGAGATGCGCAGGCTGGTCGGCGTCCTGCGCGAGGACGAGGCGGCGATCATCGACTACACCCCGCAGCCCGGCCTCGGACAGCTCGACGAGCTGGTACGCGGCTCGGCCGTGCCCGCCCGGCTGGAGGTCTCCGGGGTGCCACGCGAGCTGCCCGAGGGCCAGCAGCTCGCGGTCTACCGCATCGTCCAGGAGGCGCTCACGAACGCGCTCAAACACGGCGGCCCCGGCGTGCGGGCGGTCGTGGAGATCGACTACGGCGGCCCCGAGCTGGTCGTGCGCGTGACCGACGACGGCAGGGGCGCGGCGGCGCCCAGGAGCCCCGACGGCCACGGACTGATCGGCATGCGCGAGCGGGTCGGCATGTACGGCGGCGCCATCTCGACGGGTCCCCGCCCGAGCGGCGGCTTCGAGGTGCTGGCCCGGCTGCCCATGGTCAACGCGGCGTAGAGGAGGCGGCAGGGTGATTCGTGTGATGCTCGTCGACGACCAGGAGTTGCTGCGGGCCGGGTTCAGGATGGTGCTGGCGGCCCAGCCGGACATCGAGGTGGTGGCGGAGGCCGGGGACGGGCTCTCGGCGCTGGAGAAGCTCGAGACCACCGAGGTGGACGTCGTGCTCATGGACGTGCGCATGCCGAACATGGACGGCGTCGAGGCCACCAGGCGCGTCAACGGCCCGAAGGTGCTGATCCTGACCACCTTCGACCTCGACGAGTACGCGTTCGCCGCGGTCAAGGCGGGTGCGGCCGGGTTCCTGCTGAAGGACGTGCCACCGGCCGACCTGGTCAGCGCGATCAGGGTCGTGCACGCGGGCGACGCCGTGGTGTCGCCGAGCACCTTGCGGCGGATGCTGGACAGGTTCGCCGCGCAGCTCCCGACGGACGGGCCGGTGCCGGGGGCCGACCTGACGCCGCGCGAGCGGGAGGTGCTGCTCATGGTGGCCCGCGGCCTGTCCAACGCCGAGATCGCGAGCGGCCTGGAGGTGGCGGAGGCGACGGTGAAGACGCATTTGGGGCGGGTGCTGGCCAAGCTGGGGCTGCGGGACCGGGCCCAGGTGGTGGTGTACGCGTACGAGGCCGGGCTGATCGTGCCGTCGCATCGACCGAAAGTCTGACCGGGGTCATCCAGAGGCCTACACAAAGTCCATCCGTAGGGCCCATAAATCCTGAACTTTCCACTTCTAGCGTGATGCGCATGAATGTGACGCTCACCCAAGCCCCGCCCGCGGTGGTGGCCAGAGATCTCACCAAGGTGTACGGCCAGGGCGACGCCCGGGTGCACGCCCTCCGCGCGGTGGACGTGTCCTTCGCCACGGGCGCGTTCACCGCCATCATGGGCCCGTCGGGCTCGGGCAAGTCCACGCTGATGCACTGCCTGGCCGGGCTGGACACCGCCACGTCGGGCACCGTGCACATCGGCGACGTGGAGCTCACCGGGCTGAGCGACCGGCAGCTCACGCTGCTGCGGCGCGAGCGGATCGGATTCGTCTTCCAGGCGTTCAACCTGCTGCCCACCCTCACCGCCGAGCAGAACATCCGCCTGCCCCTCGACATCGCCGCCCGCCAGGCGGACCAGCCGCTGTTCGACCGGGTCATCGAGACCGTGGGCCTGAAGGACCGGCTCTCGCACAAGCCGACCGAGCTGTCAGGCGGCCAGCAGCAGCGCGTGGCCGTGGCCAGGGCGCTGATCAGCAAGCCCCAGGTGATCTTCGCCGACGAGCCGACGGGCAACCTCGACTCCCGCAGCGGCGCGGAGGTCCTGTCCTTCCTGCGCACCTCCGTGCGCGAGCTGGGCCAGACCATCGTCATGGTCACGCACGATCCGGTGGCCGCCTCGTACGCCGACCGCGTGGTCTTCCTGCGCGACGGCGAGCTGGTCACCGAGATCACCGCGCCGACGCCGCAGTCGGTGCTGGACACGCTCGTGAAGCTGGAGGGGTGAGGTGCTGAAGACGGCACTGGCCGGGCTGCGCGCGCACAAGCTCCGGCTGCTGCTCACCTCGCTGGCGATCACTCTCGGTGTGGGGTTCATCGCGGGCACGTTCGTGCTGAACGACACCGTGCAGGCCGGGTTCGCGCAGCGCGTCACGGCCGACGCGGCCAAGGTGGACGTGGCGGTGCTGCCCAAGGGCCCCGACGCCGTACTGCCCGAACGGGTCCTGGAGCGGATACGCGCGCTGGACGGCGTGACGGAGGCGCAGGGCCTGATCCGCGCCGCCACGCCCGTGCTCGGCAAGGACGGCAAGACCGCCGGGAACGCCCCGACCACCGCCCTGTCCATCGTCCGCGGCCCGCTCGACCGCACCGACATCGTCTCGGGCACCGGTCCAGGGACCGACGACCAGGCCGCCGTGCTCGACAAGAACACCGCCAAGGCGCAGGGCTTCCAGCTCGGCGACACGATCACCGTGCTCGACGACAGGCAGCGACAGCACCGGTTCAAGCTCGTCGGCCTGCTCGACCCGGGCGTGGACCAGGAGCTCTCCTACACCGGGGCGGTCGGCTTCACCGCTGCCACCGCGCAGCGGATGACCGGCGCGAAGGGCTACCGCGAGATCGACGTCGCCGGCACGGCTCCCGGCCTGAAGCAGGCCGTCGCGGCGGCCGTCGGCGGCGCGTACGTGGTCAGGACCGGCGCCGAACTGGCCGACGACCTGGCCAGAGCGGCCGGCGTGGAGACCCGCATGTTCACGCTGGGCCTGCTGATGTTCGGTGCGGTGGCGATGATGGTGGCCGCGCTGGTCATCTACAACACCTTCAACATCCTCGTCGCCCAGCGCACCAGGGAGATGGCGCTGCTGCGGTGCATCGGCGCCACGCGCGGGCAGGTGTTCGGCTCGATCCTGCTGGAGTCCGCCGTGGTCGGCGCGCTCGCCTCCGCGCTCGGCCTGGTCAGCGGGTACGGCCTGGCCTCGCTCACGCTGACCGTCCTGAGCGCGCTCGACGCCCCGATGCCCACGGACGCGGCCGTCACGCTCACGCCCGTCACGATCGCGGTCGGCCTGGCCGTCGGCGTGCTCGTCACGGTGGGCGCGGCGCTGCTCCCCGCCAGGTCGGCCACCGGGGTCGCGCCGATCGCCGCGCTGCGCTCCCAGGTCGAGGAGCAGACGTTCCGGTCGGGCCGGCGGCGCGCGCTCTTCGCCGCGCTCTTCCTGGTGGCGGGCCTCGGCACGACGTCGGCGGGCGTGTTCGTGCTCCAGCCGGGCCAGCAGGTCTCGCTCTTCGTCGTGATGGCCGGGGGCGCGCTGACGTTCCTGGGGGTGCTGATCCTGGGTCCGGTGCTGGTCAGGCCGCTGAGCGCGCTGGTCGGCTGGATCCCGGGCAGGCTGTTCGGGGTGCCGGGGCGGCTGGCGGTGCAGAATTCCGGCCGCAACCCGAGGCGGGCCGCGACCACCACGATCGCGCTGACCATCGGCGTGACGCTCATGACGCTGATCTCCGTGGTCACCGCGTCCACCAGGCTGACGATGACGGCCAAGCTCGACGACCAGTTCCCGATCGACTACCTGCTGGCGAGTCAGGAAGGCGAACCGGTCGTCCCCAGGTCCGTGGCGTCGCAGCTGCGCGGCCGGCCCGAGCTGGCGTCCGTGGCGCAGATCCGCAAGACAAAGGCGATGGTCGCGGGCAGGCGGCTCGAGGTCGGCACGTTCAACGGCCCGATCACCCCGTACGTCGCCGCGGGCTCCATGAACGGCTTCGGCGCCGGGCAGGCGGCGGTGGACGACGACCTCGGCATGCGGCTCGGCGAGTCGATATCGCTCAAGACGCCCGAGGCCGGGACCGTCTCGCTGAAGGTGGTCGCGCTGCTCGACGGGGACCAGTCGTCGCTGCCGCCGGTCACGGTCGCGGAGGCCGCGTTCGACACCTACTTCGGGGCCGTGCCGGACTCCCGCGTCCTGATCAACATCAGGGACGGCGTGCCGCCCGAGCGGGCCCGCAAGGTGGTGGACGCCGCCGTCGCGGCCTATCCGACCGTGCGGGTGACGAGTTCGACGGAGGTACGCGGCCAGTTCGACGAGACGCTGGACATGCTACTCATGATCATCACTGGGCTGCTGGGGCTGGCGATCCTGATCTCGCTGCTCGGCATCGCGAACACGCTCTCCCTGTCGGTCCACGAACGGACCCGCGAGTCGGCGCTGCTGCGGGCCCTGGGGCTGACGAGGGCGCAGCTGCGGCGGATGCTGTCGATCGAGGCGCTGGTGCTCGGGCTGATCGGGGCCCTGGTGGGCGCCGTGCTCGGAGGCGTCTTCGGATGGGCCGCGATCCGGGCGATGCTGGACGGCGCCCTCTTCACCGTGCCTGTCGGGCAGATCGGGCTCTTTGTGGTGCTGTCAGGAGTGGCCGGGATGCTGGCCGCTGTGCTTCCGGCCCGCCGCGCGGCCCGTGCTTCGATCGTCGGCTCCCTCGCCACCGGCTGATCCGGACAAATGGCTACGTAACCGAATAAAGGCGAAAAATGGGGGAAAGAGGGAGCGCGCGGTCGGTCGGGCGTCTCCTGGGGGCGGCGCCCGGCCCTCCCCTACACGGCGTCAGCGGGGCGTGGGGCCGGGCCAGAGGTCGGCGACCGTCTCCGGGTCGAGGAGCGGCCGGGCCACCACCTCGCCCGTGACCCGGTCGATCACAATGCACCCGCCCCCGATCGTCTCCGGCAGCCTCGCCGGATCGTCGGGGTCCAGATCACGCACCCAGGCGACATAACCGTCATGGAACCCGTACACCCCCACCGGCACCGCCTCGTCGTGCGCCCGCACCCCGTTGAAGTACTCCTCGGCTATCGCCCGGGCCTGGTCCAGGTTCATCGCGGCCGCCCCTGCCGGTCGAGCATCACGCAGAACACCCCGGTCACCGTCGTGTACGGGGGTTCGACGGACATGTGCCCCCTCTGAGCGTCGATCCAGATCACCTCGCCATCGGCGTTGACCGCGTTCCAGGCGTGGGAGCCGCCGCCGGGCCAGCGCACCACGATGACGGCGCTCGCCCCGTGGCCGGCGTCGAGCAGCCGCCGCGCGATCATCGGGTAGCCGTGCCGGCCCTGTCCCGCGTACTGGAAGCGGTGCCCCACCCATCGCTCGATCCGGTGGAGGCTGCCCTGCTCGCCGGTCAGCAAGGGCCGGCCGATCCGGTCGTACTCGGGACATCTCGGGGCGGCCGCGGCGGGCTCGCCGTGCCAGGTGGACAGCACCGCCAGCGCGCAGTCGGCGGCGTTGGAGGCCCTGAACGGGTCGTCGGCGGGCCCGCCGCCGTTGATCAGCCGCACCCAGGTGCCGCGCGGGTCGGGAAAGCGGTCGCCGGGTCGCAGCGCCTCGGCGAGGTCCCGCTCCACCTGCGGGTCCGGCTGCGCGAGCCCGCCGGGCACCCCGTACGGCCTGGAGTCGGCGAGCCTGGGAGGTCTGCGCGGCCCGTCGAACCAGTCACCCTCGCCGTCGTGCACAGAACCGTCGGACACAGAACCGTCGGACAGGGAGTCGGCAGGTGGGGAGGCGACGGACACCGAGGGGGCGGGGCCCTCCGGGGCGGCGCCGTCCCGCTCGGTGACGGCACCGGCCTCGGCGGCGCGCTCGTAGTCGAGCCACCGCACCCCCTCCGCCACCAGGGGGTTGTACTGCCCGTCTCGGACACTCGGCTTGCGCTCGCGGAACACGGCCTGCCTCCTGTCATGCTCGACGACCGATCGTAGAGGCGTCGCCGTGACGCGGAGGGGAAGTCGGCGAGATTCTCCGCAGAAACCACCGGCCGTACCTGCGGAAACAGGGACAAGTGGGGCCTCTAGGCCACCTGCACCGTGATGGTGTGCCAGCCGGTCGCGCCGTCGGGCGCGGGCGGGGCCTCCTGCTCGGTCTGGGTACGCCCGGCGGCGTCGGTCGCCCGTACCTGGATCGTGTGCCGCCCGGGAGCGGCGTCCCAGTCGATCGACCACTGCCGCCAGGTGTCGGGGCCGGGCACCTCGGCCAGGCGCGCCTGCCGCCACTCCGCACCGTCGACCCGCACCTCCACGGCGTCCACCCCGGTGTGCTGCGCCCAGGCCACTCCGGCGATCGTGGTGCGCCCCGGCTGCACGGAGGCACCCGGCTTGGGGACGTCGATCCGCGACTGGGTCTTGATGGGCCCCTGGGCCGCCCAGCCGCGCGGCGTCCAGTACGCCTGGTCACGGTCGAACCTGGTCACCTTGATGTCCACGACCCATTTGGTGGCCGACACGTACCCGTACAGGCCGGGCACCACCTGACGTACGGGGAAGCCGTGCTCCACGGGCAGGGCCTCGCCGTTCATCGCGACGGCGAACAGCGCGTCGCGGCCGTCCATGACCACGTCGACCGGGGTGCCGCAGGTGAAGCCGTCGGCCGAAGTGGACAGGAGCATGTCGGCGCCGGACTGGAGCCCGGCCTTGCGCAGCACCTCGGCCATGCGGACGCCGAGCCAGCGGGCGTTCCCGACGTACTCGCCGCCGACCTCGTTGGAGACGCAGGTGAGCGTGACGTCCGCCTCGGTGAGCGGCATGGCGAGCAGGTCCGCGTACGTGAGCTCCACCGGGCGGTCGACCATGCCGTGGATGCGCAGCTTCCAGTCGCGGGGGTCCACCTGGGGAACGATGAGCGCGGTGTCCACCCGGTAGAAGTCCTGATTTTTCGTGATGAACGATGACAGGCCGTTGACGTGGAGGTCGGCGCCCGCCGGAACGGGCTTGGCGGGCGTCACCGGCTTGGGCAGCGCCACGCCCACCCGCGCGGCGTCCACGACCTGCCGCCCGCCGAGCTGCCGCCCCAGCACGGCTGCCACCCCGGCGACCACCACGCCACCGGCGGCACCGGTCAGCAGCCGCCGCCTGTCGAAGGCCCGCAGGTCATCGCCCGCCCGCATCACGGCGGGCCACTCCACCGCCGCACCGCCCCCAACGCCGGAACCACCTGGCGCCGCGTCACCAGGCGGGGCACCAGTCGCAGCACCATCCTGCGCCGCGTGACCAGGCGCGACGCCACCCCGCGCATCGCCACCCAGCGCGTCGCCACCCCGCGCAGCGGCACCGCTGGTGGAGGGGGATGCCGGAGCGACAACGCCGTACCCCGCGTCGGATGCGCCGGTGCCGGTCGTGGCCCGCCGTACCAGCCGGGAAAGCGTCCACGCGCCCGCCGCCACCCCCAGCAGCGTCGGCAGCACGTCCATGACCCCGGCGCCAGGCCGGGTGAGCACCGCGACGACGCCGATCGCGCCGAACGCGGCCAGCCCCGCCAGGCCGTAGGCGAGCCGGCGCAGGGCCAGCGTTCCGATGAGCGCCGCCACCGCGGCGAGCACCACCAGGACGCCGCCGACCAGGACCGTCTTGTCGTTCTCGCCGAACGCCCTGATCGCGAACTCCTTCAGAGGAGCAGGCGACAGATCGACCGCCACATCCCCGACGGCCACGACGGGGAACGTCTCCGGCCCGACGAACGCGGCCACGAACTGGGCCACTCCAAGGGCCACACCACCGGACACCAGCCCCACGAGGGCCCCGGCCCAGGCGGGCGCCACCGAATTACGCTGCACAATCCGACGCTACGCCCTCCGGCCGCACGCGGTTCTTACACGGTGATTACGAGAGCGGTGACTACAAGAGCGGTGACTACGAGCTGAGCAGCTCTCGCACCAGCGGCGACAGCGCACGGAAGGCCCGCCCCCGGTGGCTGATCGCGTCCTTCTCCCCCGGCGACATCTCGGCCGTGGTGCGCTCGTCGCCGTCGGGCACGAAGATCGGGTCGTACCCGAACCCGTTGGAGCCCCGGGGCGAGGTGACGAGGCGGCCCGGCAGCACGCCCTCCACCACGCGGGTCTCCCCCGACGGGAGCGCCAGCACGGCGGCGCAGGCGAAGTGGGCGGTCAGCTTGTCGGCGGGCACGTCGGAGACCTGCGCGAGCAGCAGGTCGAGGTTGGCCTGGTCGTCGCCGTGCCGCCCCGACCAGCGGGCGGAGAAGACGCCAGGCATGCCGCCCAGCACGTCGACGCAGAGCCCCGAGTCGTCCGCGACGGCGGGCAGCCCCGAGCCCCGGGCGACGGCGTGCGCCTTGAGCAGCGCGTTCTCCTCGAAGGTGAGCCCGGTCTCGGCGACCTCGCCGATCGAGGGGAACTCCTCGAGCCCCACGATGTCGAAGCCGGCCAGGATGCGGCGCAGCTCCGCGATCTTGCCCGCGTTGCGGGTGGCCAGCACGATCTTCATGAGCCCAGGGCCTCCTGCTGGATCAGCGTGAGCTCCTCGCAGCCGGCCACGGCCAGGTCGAGGAGCTGGTCGAGCGCGCCGCGGTCGAACGGGGCGCCCTCGGCGGTGCCCTGCACCTCGACGAAGCTGCCCTCTCCGGTCATCACGACGTTCATGTCGGTCTCCGCGGCCACGTCCTCGGTGTAGCAGAGGTCGAGCATCGGCACCGAGCCGACCACCCCGACGGAGACGGCCGCGACCGAGCCGATCAGCGGGTCGCCCGGGCACATGCGGCGCTCGCGCATCCACGCGACCGCGTCGGCGAGCGCCACGTAGGCGCCGGTGATCGCGGCGGTCCTGGTGCCGCCGTCGGCCTGCAGCACGTCGCAGTCGAGGAGGATGGAGTTTTCGCCCAGCGCCTTGTAATCGACGCAGGCCCGCAGCGAACGCCCGATCAGCCGGGAAATCTCATGGGTCCTGCCGCCGATTTTGCCGCGGACCGATTCGCGATCGTTGCGGGTATTGGTCGCCCGGGGCAACATGGCGTACTCGGCCGTAACCCAGCCCTGGCCGCTGCCTCTGCGCCACCGGGGCACGCTGTCCTGGACGGAGGCGGCGCACAACACCCGGGTGTTGCCGAATTCGACCAGCACCGAACCTTCGGCGTGAGCGAGCCAATGCCTGGTGATGGTAATGGTGCGTAGCTGGTCAGGGTTGCGGCCATCCTGTCTGGACATGCAGATCACCCTATCTCCGAGCCACGACACTCTTGACCAAATGTGTCGGCCACATGGATCCTTACCGAATGACAACGGGGGTGTTGCGAAACCCTGACTTCCTCCGGTTCCTCAGTTCGCATGTCGCGGACGAACTCGGGGCGAATATCTCACGTGTGGCACTCCCCCTGGTGGCCGTGCTCACGCTGCACGCCGGGCCAGCGGCGGTCGGCGCGCTGTCGGCGCTGCAGACGACGGCGTTCCTGCTGATCGGCCTGCCTGCGGGGGTGTGGGTCGACAGGATGCGCAAGCGCCGCGTGATGATGGTCACCGACCTGGCCAGGTTCCTGCTGCTCGGCAGCATACCGCTGGCGGCCCAGCTCGGGCTGCTGTCGATCGGCATGATGTTCGTGGTCGCCCTGCTGGCGGGCGCGAGCCAGGTCTTCAACGACGTGGCCGACCAGACGTACCTGCCGGACCTGGTCGGCACCGGGCAGCTCAGCGACGGCAACTCGAAGCTGGAGGTCGTCCGCTCCGGAGCGTTCCTGGCGGGGCCCGGCATCGGGGGCGCGCTGGTGCAGCTCCTCGGTGCACCGGCCACGATGGTCGCCACGGCACTCGGCTCGCTCGGCTCGGTGCTCTTCCTCGGCTCGATCAAGGTGCCCGACAAGCCCCCCGCCGTCACCGAGCGCACCTCGTTGCTCCACGGCATCCGCGAAGGTCTCGCGTACGTGTGGCATGACCAGCTGATGCGCATGTTCGTGGCCTCCACGGCGGCCGTCAACCTGTGCGTCAGCGCCGTGCTCGGCCTGTCGGTCTTATTCCTCGCCGACGAGGTCGGGCTCGCGCCCGGCGTCGTCGGCGTGCTGCTCATGTCGGGCGGCGTCGGCGGCCTGATCGGCGGCCTGAGCGCGGGCTGGCTGACCAGGCGGTACGGCATCGCCAGGACGACGTGGCTGGCCGTCAGCGTGGGCTCGCCCTTCGGCCTGCTGCTGCCGCTGACGCAGGCCGACTGGCGGGTGGTGTGCTTCGCCATCACCTCTATGGCGCTCTCTTGGAGCGCGACATTGATGAACGTGGGTCAGATCACCTACCGGCAGACCGTGACCCCCGAGCACCTGCTCGGCCGGGTCAACGCGTCGGTGAGGTTCATGGTCTGGGGGATCATGCCGCTGGGCGCGCTGCTCGGCGGGCTCGTCGCCCAGCAGATCGGCGTCCGGGACGCGCTGTGGATCTTCATGACGGGCAGGCTGCTGGCGTTCCTTCCGCTGCTGTTCTCGCCGCTCCCCCGCATGCGTGACTTCGGCGAGGTTCAGGCCAGGTCGTAGACCGCGCCGCTGCGCGCCAGCTCGATCGGGCCCGCGAAGCCCCCTCCCGTCGCCTGCTCCAGCACCGTCCTCTGGTCGTTCCACGGGACCAGGTGGGTGAGCACGAGCCGGCCGACGCCGGCCCTGTCGGCGTGCTCGGCGGCCTGACGGCCGGTCAGGTGCAGGCCCGGAGGAAGGTCGGGGCCCTCGACGAACGACGCCTCGCACAGCATCAGGTCGGCGCCCGCGGCCAGCTTCACCAGCTCGGCGGACTCCCCGGTGTCGCCGGAGTAGGCCACGGACCTGCTGCCGTCGGACACGCGGAAGCCGTACGCCTCGACCGGGTGATTGACCAACCCCGCGGTCAGCGTGAACGGCCCGATCTCGAACGAGCCGGGCGCCAGCGGCACGAACTCGAAGGCGGTCTCCATGCCCGGCTCGTCCGGCATCCCGTACGCGGCCGAGAGCCGGCGCGGCGCGTCGGCGGGCGCGTAGACGGGCACCAGGGGGTATGGCGCCGCGGGCCCGTACGTGCGGGCCACGTGGTATCCGCACATGTCGAGACAGTGGTCGGCGTGCAGGTGGGACAGGCAGATCGCGTCCACGTCGTACAGGCCGATGTGGCGTTGGAGCGCACCGAGCGACCCGCCGCCGAAGTCGAGCAGCATCCTGAACCCGTCCGCCTCGACGAGGTAGCAGGATGCGGGGCTGTCGGGGCCGGGAAAGCTGCCCGAGCACCCGATGATGGTCACCTTCATGTGGGCTCCTTCCCGGCGGCCGAGTGGCCGTTAGAGGTAGTACCCCCCACTGGTGCGACTTCGACCGCGTCGATCTCCGGCCCCAGGAAACGCCGCCCGAGCCGGGCGAAGAGCAGGGAGTCGCCGGTGGCGAGGAAGCGGTGCCGGGGGGTGGCCTCGCCTCCCGCCGCCAGATCGCGGTCGTGCAGGATCCGGAAGACGTCCTTGGCCGTCTCCTCGGCGCTGGAGACCAGCGTCATCCCGTCACCCACGACGTAGGAGATCGCGCCGGTGAGCAGCGGGTAATGGGTGCAGCCCAGGATGAGAGTGTCGCATCCCGCGGCCCTGATGGGCTCCAGGTATTCGCGCACGACCTCGATGAGCTCGTCGCTCATCGTCTCCCCTCGTTCGACGTACTCCACCAGGCGCGGGGCGGCCACGCCGGTGAGGCGCACGTCGGGCGCCGCGGTGAAGGCGTCGTGGTAGGCCATGGAGTCGATGGTGGCTCTGGTGGCGATCACGCCGACCCTGCCGGTGCGGGTGGCTCGGACCGCGCGCCTGGTGGCGGGCTGGATCACCTCGACGACCGGCACGTCGTAGCGCTCGCGCGCGTCGCGCAGCACGGCCGCGCTGGCGCTGTTGCAGGCGATCACGAGCATCTTGACGCCGTGCTCGACGAGGTGGTCCATCACCTCCAAGGCGTAGGCGCGGACCTCCGCGATGCGTTTCGGCCCGTACGGCTGGCGGGCCGTGTCGGCCACGTACGTAATGGACTCGCAGGGCAACTGGTCGATGATCGCGCGGGCGACCGTCAGGCCGCCCACCCCGCTGTCGAAGATCCCAATACTCGCGTCCGGCACGCTCTAGAGGGTAGGCGACCTGCGTGATCAACTCTGCGTAAGAATGCTCACACCTCTGAGAAGTGGCCTTGAAGCGGTGTCACGTTCGTCACATTCCCTGGTGATCAGCCTCTTCCGACCCGGGCCAGCTGGCGCGACTGGGCGACGAGGCGACCTGCGGAGTCGCGTACCTCGACCTCCTCGTCGAACCAGCCGTCCGCGATCAGCCGGCCGCCGCCGAGCAGCGTGAGCCAGCCGGGCGCGGGCAGCGCGCGCAGGTGCCACGTGAGCTCCACGGTCGGCGCCCAGCCGCGTGCACCAGCGGAGAACACCACGGGGGGCAGCGCGTCCACGGCCAGCGCCAGCACGTACGGGTCGGGCTCCTGGGGCTCGGCCATCCTGAAGTACGCCCGCGACTCCGGCCTGCCGGTCGGCTTCCCCTTCAGCCAGCCGATGGTGGGCGGGTCGAAGAGCAGCTCCATCTGGGCGTTTAGCGTCATGCCGGACTCGGGCCTGGGGTCGGGGAGCCTGACGCACTCCGCGCGCTCCGGCATGTCGTCCGCGGGCGCCTCGTAGACCGGCTGCGCCCCGTTCAGCGTGGCCGTCGTGATCAGGCCCTCGATGTGCGCCACACCGTCCTGCACGAGCGTGGCCCTGGCGAAGGCGGCCGTCCTGCCCGCTTTGAGCGGCTCGATCCTGACCTGCGCGGGCCCGGCGATCGGCGCCTTCAGGAACTGCGCGGTCGTGCTCACCGGATGCTCGAACGGCGAGGCGTCCACGGCGGCCCGGAGCATCACGGCCATCAGGTAGCCGCCGTTGAGCGGGCCGCCGATCGCGTAACCGGGATCCAGGCACACATCGTAGACGCCCTCATCGACCTTGATCGCCTGCGTCGCCTCGTCGAACTTGGTCATCCACGCCCGCCTCAAATCCAGAACACTATTCTGGAGGCATACTCTAGTGCATCCCGCTATCAGCGCGCCTACCTGCGAAAACGTGATACGGCTGCGAAAGTTCGATCATGTCGAGTGTCACCGAACTCATCGGTCAGTCCGTTTGGGACTCCAATGGGGTGTGGGTCGGCCACGTGGTGGACATCCGCGTGGTCAAGCACAAGGGGGAGCTGCAGCAGAGCCACACCGTCTACGGGCTCGTCGTCTCGAGCATGCGCGCGCCGCTGCTGCTGGGCCTCACCCGGGAGCGCGAGGACCGCCCGGAATGGCTCTCCCGGATCCTGTCCCGCCTGGCCTACGCGGGCTGCACGTTCGTGCCGTGGTCGGCCATCGCGGAGTACGGCGGCGGCGAGGTCCACATCAGCGCGCTGAGAAAGGAGCTCACCCGGGTCTGAATCTCACTTCAGTACATTTCAAGCGCCCGTCAAGCAACATCAGCTAACTTCTTTTGGGTCCAAAGTCCACATTGTGAGTTGAGTGATGTCTGCGAATAATCCCCCCTACGGCCAGGATCCTGACCGGACGACGGCGTACAACTGGAACCAGGGGCAGCAGTCGGAGAACCCCCCGGCATCGGGCCAGCCGTACCCGCCGCAGCAGCCCTATCAGCAGCCGTACGGCCAGCAGCAGGCGTCCTACGGCCAGCAGCAGCCGTACAGCCCTCAGCCCGGCTACGGGCAGCAGCCCTCGTATGGCGACCCCTACGGCCAGCACGGCCAGCAGGGCCAGCAGGGCCAGCAGCATTGGCAGCAGGGCCAGCCGCAGGCACAGAGCGGCTGGCAGCAGCAACCGCAGCAGGGCTGGCAGCAGGAGCAGCAGCAGCAAGGGTGGCAGCAGGGCCAGGGATGGCAGCAGGAGCAGCAGGGTTGGCAGCAGGACCAGTACGCCCAGGGCGGCTGGCAGCAGCAGGGGCCTGAGGGCTTCGGCCCCGCAGAGCCGGCCAAGAAGAGCCGCAAGACGTGGATCATCGCCGCCGCGGCGGCGCTCGCGGTGATCCTGCTCGGCGGCGGCGCGGTGTGGGCCACGGGAGCCATCGGCGGCGGCGGCACGCAGCCGAACGAGGTGCTGCCCGCCAACTCGATCGCCTACCTCCGGCTCGACATGGACCCGGCGGCGAACCAGAAGCTGGCGCTGTTCCAGGTGGCCAGGAAGTTCACGATGACCAAGGACACCTTCACGGGTGAGGACCCGCGCAAGGCGATCTTCGACATGTTCAACGAGGGCTCCGACTCCAAGATCGACTTCGCCAAGGACGTCGACCCGTGGCTGGGCAGCAGGGCCGGCTTCGCCGCCGTGCCCTCGGGCAAGGAGGAGCCCGACTACGCGGTGGCCATCCAGGTCAAGGACGAGGCGCAGGCCAAGGCCGGCATCGCCAAGATCATGAAGGGCGAGAAGTACGGCATCGCCTTCCGGGAGGACTACGCGCTGCTCAGCCCGACCCAGCAGCTGGCCGACAAGTTCGCGCAGTCCGACACCAGCCTGGCCGACAACAGCGAGTTCAACGACGACATGGGCGCGATCGGCGAGCAGGGCGTGCTGTCGTTCTGGGCCAACATGGGCGGGCTCATGCAGCTGGCCAAGAAGGAGATCCCGGCCGAGCAGGCCGCCGCCGTCGAGCAGTTCAAGGAGGCCAGGTTCGCCGGCGCGCTCCGCTTCGACAGCGCGTACGTCGAGCTCGCCGGCGTCATGCGCGGCGCGAAGGGCCTGAACGCCGAGGGTGACCTGCCCAAGGCCGAGCTGGGCACGCTGCCGGCCACCACGGCGGGCGCCGTGTCGATCTCCGGCCTCGACCAGATCCTCACCAAGCAGTGGGCCAACCTCCAGAAGCAGGCCGCGGCGGCCGGCGGCGCGGAGATCAAGCAGTTCATCGACCAGGCGCAGAGCCAGCTCGGCCTGCAGCTGCCCGGCGATCTCGCCACGGTCGTCGGCCAGAACTTCACGCTCGCCGTGGACAGCCAGGGCCTGGGCGGCGACCAGATCAAGGGCGGCGTGCGCGTCGTCACCGACCCGGCCAAGGCGCAGGCCGTCCTGGACAAGGTCCAGAAGGCGCTGAGCGCCCAGGGCCAGGGCGCGCCGCAGATCGCCAAGGTCGCCGGCGACGGCGTCCTCGCGGTGGCGACGACGGACGAGTACGCCAAGCAGCTGGCCGCGGAGGGCACGCTCGGCGACTCGGAGACGTTCCAGACGGCCGTCGCCAACGCCGACGACGCCAACTACGCGGTCTTCGTGGACCTGGACAAGGTCGAGAACCTCTACCTCAAGTCCATGGAGGGCGACGACAAGGCCAACGCGCAGGTGCTGCGGGCCATCGGCATCAGCGGCACCCGGACCGACACCGAGGCGACGTTCTCGGCGCGGGTCCTGTTCAACTGAGGCCGGAAAGCGGGCCGCCGGTCATGGACCGGCGGCCCGCTTGCTTCTCACGCCCAGAGCTGGCCTTCGAGGCGCTCTTCCGCCTCGTCCAAGGTGCCCTCGTAGGCGCCCGTGGACAGGTATTTCCAGCCGCCGTCGGCCACCACGAACACGATGTCGGCGCGTTCGCCCGCCTTGACCGCCTTGCCCGCCACCCCCAGGGCCGCGTGCAGCGCCGCGCCGGTCGAGACCCCGGCGAAGATGCCCTCGGAGGCGAGCAGCTCACGCGTGCGCCGCAGCGCGTCGGCCGATCCGACGGAGAAGCGGGTGGTGAGCACGGACTCGGCGTAGAGCTCGGGGATGAAGCCCTCGTCCACGTTGCGCAGCCCGTACACCAGCTCGCCGTAGCGCGGCTCGGCCGCGACGATCTGCACGCCCGGCACCCGCTCGCGCAGGAACCGGCCGACCCCCATCAGCGTCCCCGTCGTGCCGAGCCCGGCCACGAAGTGGGTGACGGTGGGCAGGTCCTCGAGGATCTCGGGGCCGGTGGTCTCGTAGTGGGAGCGCCAGTTGGCCGGGTTGCCGTACTGGTAGAGCATCACCCAGGAGGGATTCTGGGCCGAAAGCTCCTTGGCCACGCGTACGGCCTCGTTGGAGCCGCCCGCGGCCGGCGAGGAGATGATCTCCGCGCCCCACATGCGCAGCAGCTGGCGGCGCTCCTCCGAGGTGTTCTCCGGCATCACGCAGATCAGCTTGTAGCCCTTGAGCTTGGCCGACATCGCGAGCGAGATGCCGGTGTTGCCGCTGGTGGGCTCGAGGATCGTGCAGCCCGGGGTGAGCCTGCCGTCCTTCTCGGCCTCCTCGATCATCCAGAGGGCGGGCCTGTCCTTGATCGAGCCGGTCGGGTTGCGGTCCTCGAGCTTGGCCCAGATCCGCACCTCCGCGGAGGGCGACAGCCGTGGCAGGCCGACGAGCGGCGTGCGGCCGACCGAGTCGATCAGCGATTCGAACCGCATGTCACCCGCCTGCGACGGCAGGCAGCACGGTGACCGTGTCGCCGTCGGACAGCGGCGTGCCCAGGCCGCCCAGGAAGCGCACGTCCTCGTCGTTCAGGTAGACGTTGACGAAGCGGCGCAGATTGCCCGCGTCGACCAGGCGCTCCTTGATGCCGGGGTGACGCGACTCAAGATTGCTGATCAGCTCTTCGAGGGTGGCGCCCTCGGCGTCGACGGCCTTGGCGCCGCCGGTGTAATTACGCAGGATGGTCGGGATGCGAACTTCGATGGCCATCGCGCTCAGTCTCCTCAGGTCAGGTCGTCCCATCGGCAGCAACGCCGACGGCTGAAGGGGGATTCCGGGCAGGGGGATTCCAGGAAGAAACCTGCTCAGACTGCTGCTGCCGCCGCCCTACTCTCCTGCCCGGCCAGGACCGTAGCGGCAGTGAGGCGGCAGCTCTCTCAGCGACAGTCGTAAACGACGACAGCCGGAGTGTGCGCGAAGAGGAAGCTCTGCACCGGCCTGGCCATCATGGGAGAAACCTTACCTCTTCCTCCGTGATCACTCCGTCGAGGATCCGGTACGAGCGGAACTCGACCTTGTCCTCGTCCCGCGTGGAGACCAGCACGTAGTGGGCGTCCGGCTCGGAGGCGTACGACACGTCGGTGCGCGACGGGTACGCCTCGGTGGCGGTGTGGGAGTGGTAGATCACGACGGGCTCCTCGTCGCGGTCGTCCATCTCCCGCCAGACGCGCAGCTGCTCCATGGAGTCGAAGCGGTAGAAGGTGGGCGAGCGTTCGGCGTTCTCCATCGGGATGAACCGCTCGGGAACGCCGTTCTTGCCCGCGATGACGCCACACGCCTCGTCGGGGTGGTCGGCACGGGCATGGGCGACGATCTTGTCTACCAGTTCCTGCGCGATCGACAGCATGCCCGGAAATTACCAGAGCGCCCGGACGAGGCTGTCCTGGAGGTAGGTCAGCCAGTCGTAGGTGACGTAGGCCGGGTAACGCGGATCGTCCTCCGACATCATGGCGATCTCGTCGTGGACCTCCTCGGTCACGTCGAGCTTGGTGCCGAGCGTGAGGCGTACGTCGTTGAGCGAGCGCAGCCACGCCTGGGCCTGCTCGGGCGTGAGCTCGGCCCGGCCGGACTTGGCGGTGTCGAAGACGGTCTGGGCGTCGGCCCGCTTGCCGTCGCGCAGCGTGGCCTCGGTGTAGCGGCGGAACTCCGCCGACTCCTGCTCGTCCTCGTACGCCGACGGGAAGAGCCTGGCCAGCACCGGGTCGGACGGCGCCTCGCCCCCTCCGATGCCCAGCGCGCGCTCCAGCGGGTCGTCGCTGGTCTGCCCCGGCTCCACAATGCCCAGCATCATCGAGACGAGCGAGCGCAGGAGCGAGACCTCGGCGGCCTCGAACTCCGCGATGACGCCGCCGCCCTTGCCCGGCGAGAATCCCGATGTCACCCGTGCCGCCGCCTCACTTGACCGAATCCGGCTGGAGCGTCGCCCACAGGCCGTAGGAGTGGAGAATCTGCACATCGCGTTCCATCTCTTCCCGCGTGCCGCTGGACACGACGGCCTTGCCCTTGTGGTGAACATCCAGCATGAGCTTCTCGGCCTTCTCCTTCGTATAGCCGAAGACCGTTTGGAAGACATAGGTCACGTAGGACATGAGGTTGACGGGGTCGTTCCAGACGATGGTCACCCATGGCAGATCGGGTCGGACGTCCGATGACGGACGCTCGACGGCGATTGGAGCGGTGCTACCCACATCCCCGAGTCTGCCCTATCTGGGCCGTAGTCTTCGAGTCGTGAGGATGGCCATGAGCACTGCGTTGCTGACAGATCACTATGAGCTGACGATGCTACAGGCGGCCCTGCAGAGTGGGGCCGCACACAGACGCGCCGTTTTCGAGGTTTTCGCCAGACATCTACCCGGGGGCAGGCGCTACGGGGTTGTCGCCGGGACGGGACGTGTCCTGGACGAACTGGAACGCTTCCGTTTCGGTGAGGAAGAACTTACCTATCTGCGGGAGAACCACGTCGTCGACGACTCGACTCTGGCGTTTCTCGCCGATTACCGGTTTTCCGGGAACATCCACGGCTACCGCGAGGGCGACCTCTACTTCCCCGCCTCTCCCATCATGATCGTGGAGGGCACCTTCGCGGAGGCCGTGCTGCTGGAGACGCTGGCGCTGTCGATCCTCAACCATGACTGCGCCATCGCCTCCGCCGCCTCGCGCATGACCAACGCGGCGGGCAAGCGGCCGATCATCGAGATGGGCTCGCGCCGTACCCACGAGGGCGCCGCCGTGGCCGCCGCACGGGCCGCGTACATCGCCGGGTTCGCCTCGACCTCCAACCTGATGGCCGGGCACGTGTACGGCGTCCCCACGGCCGGCACGGCGGCGCACGCGTTCACGTTGCTGCACGACACGGAGAAGGACGCGTTCAAGGCCCAGATCGCCTCGCTCGGCCGCTCGACGACGCTGCTGGTGGACACGTACGACGTGGCCGAGGCCGTACGCACGGCCGTCGAGCTGGCCGGGCCTGAGCTGGGCGCGGTCCGCATCGACTCGGGCGACCTGGCCGCCGCCGCGCAGGAGGTCCGCGAGCAGCTCGACGCGCTCGGGGCCTTCAACACCCGCATCCTGGTCACCTCCGACCTGGACGAGTACGCCATCGCCGCGCTCGCCGCCGCCCCCGTGGACGGCTACGGCGTCGGCACCTCCCTGGTCACCGGCTCCGGCGTCCCCACGGCGGCCCTGGTGTACAAGCTGGTGGCGCGTGAGACGGCCGCGGGCAGGCTGGAGGCCGTGGCCAAGCGCTCGGTGGGCAAGCCGTCGCGCGGGGGCCGCAAGCAGGCGTACCGGCTGCTGGACGAGTCGGGCAACGTGGAGACCGAGCTGGTCACCACCGGCGGCCCTGCCCCCGAGGGCGGCATCCCGCTGCTGCACGAGCTGGTGCGCGACGGCGAGGTCGTGGGCAGGGAGCCCCTGTCGGCGGCGCGCGAGCGCCACGCCCAGGCCGTCGCCAGCCTCCCGCTGGAGGCCCTCCATCTCGGCAGGGGCTATGCGGCGGTCCCCACGGAGTTCGCCTGACATATGGTGCTACATATGGGTACCGCGTTGATCATCGTGGATGTGCAGAACGACTTCTGCGAGGGCGGCAGCCTGCCCGTGGCCGGAGGGGCCGAGGTGGCGGCGGCGATCACCCGTCACGTGGCCGAGCACGGCTACGACCACGTGGTGGCGACCCGCGACTACCACGTCTCCCCCGGCGACCACTTCTCCGGCGCGCCCGACTATGTCGCGACGTGGCCCTCGCACTGCGTGGCCGGCACCCCCGGGGCCGACTTCCACCCGGCGTTCGACGTGTCGGGCGTGGAGGAGGTGTTCAGCAAGGGCGCGTACGCGGCCGCGTACAGCGGTTTCGAGGGCGCCTCCGGCGACGGCGTGCCGCTGGCCGAGTGGCTGAGGCAGCGCGGGGTGCACGAGGTCGACGTGGTGGGGATCGCCACGGACCACTGCGTGCGCGCCACGGCGCTGGACGCGGTGAAGAACGGGCTGGCGGTGCGGGTGCTGCTGGACCTGACGGCGGGCGTGGCAGCCGCGACGACGGAGGCGGCGGTGGCGGAGATGAAGAAGGCGGGCGCCACTCTCAAGGGAGCGCCTGTCGTCGGGTGAATCCGCCACTGATCACGATGCGTACATGATAGGCAACGCAGAGGTCATGTGATATTCATGAGTGCGAACCCTCTCCGGAGCCGTAGTAATACGGAGAGTCACATACTTCTTTTCGTGTGAGGTCCTTTCATGTTGGCCGTCTCCCTGGGCGTGGCCTGGCTCGTGCTCGGTCCCCTGTGCCTGTGGCTGCTCGTGAGGGGCCGCACCGGCGAGCGGGTGGGCGCCGTCGTGGCGCTGGTGCTGCTGGAGGGAGGCACGATCGCCATGGGCGACATCCATCCGGCCATGCCGCCGGCCCACGCCGTCGCGGCGCACGTCGAGCCGTCCTGCGACGGGCGGGTGCCGGTGCCCCAGTCCGCGAAGGTGGGGCGCGAGATCGTGCTGACCTGGACGGCGGCCCCGCACGAGTGCCCGGCGGCCGAGGCCGTCGTACGCACCCAGGGCCGGAAGATACTGGTCTGGCTGTACGAGGGGCCGAGCATCGGCCGGCGCGTCTCCGTGCTCGCGGTTCGCCACCAGCGCGTGTTCACGCTGCCCGTCCGCGTGGACGGCGGTAGAGCGGCGCTCAGCGTTCCGATACACGCCAAATCGCATGAGGTCCTGACCGACGGGCGCACGGGGCGGCGCATCCCGGAGCACTCGCCGCAGGCCGCCTGACTCAGGTCTTGGCCACCGCCAGCCGCAGCGCGTCGTCGAGCCGGGCGAAGACCTCGAACGCCCGTCGCAGCCCGGTGATCGACAGCACCCTGGCCATGACTCCCTGGACCCCTCCGAGCAGGAGCCTGGTCCCCCTGGCCTCGCACCGCTGCAGGACGCCGACGAGCTCGTTCATCCCCATCGAGTCGCAGAACCGCAGCTCGCCCAGGTCGAAGATCAGGAAGGGTCTCGGGGGCAGGTCCCAGACGGTCTCCAGGTGCTCGCGCAGCACCGGCAGCGCATAGACGTCGAGCTCGCCCTCGAGCCGGACGATGACCGCGTTTCGGGTGAGGCCGGAAGTGACGCTTAACGTCGGCTTTCTGATGGCCTCAGATGACATGGGCAAAGTCCTTCTGCGTATCCCGAGACGAGCCAAAGGTGGTTGTTGCCGTATCGGTCGAGTTTCTAACAGGAGGGCATGGTTCTGTGGCGAAATGCACAGAGTCACGGAGCGTAACAGAGACCGATCGGCCGGGCTCAGGCGGGTGTTCCCCCTCCCCGCCGCGGGGAGGGGCGATTTCTCGAGGTGTCGACGAAGAGCAGGCTCAGCGGCGCTGAGTGGCCCAGCGGCGGATCGTGTCGATCCGCTCCTGGATCTGCTCCGCCGTCGCCTGCGCGATCGGCGGGCCGCCGCAGGAACGCCGGAGCTCCGAGTGGATGACGCCGTGCGGCTGCCCCGTGCGGTGGTTCCAGGCGCCGACCAGGCCGTTGAGCTCGCGCCTCAGCTCGGCGATCTGCTCGTGCGGCGCCAGGGTCTCGCTCGGCTGCTCCGCCGCCTGCTTGCGCTTGGCCGCCTGCTGGTCGGACTGGCGCTTGCGCAGCAGCGTCGCCACCTGGTCGGGCTCCAGCAGCCCCGGCAGCCCGAGGAAGTCCTCCTCCTCGGCCGAGCCGATCTCCGCGCCGGTGCCGAACTCGCCGCCGTCGAACAGCACCCGGTCGAACGTGGCCGACGTCTCCATCGTCTCGAACGGGAGCTCGTCGCCCAGGACGTCGGGATTGTCCTTCTGGCGGTTGGCCTGCTCGAGAAGGCTGTCGTCGAGGCCGTCCTCCGGGGGCCGCTTGTTGAGCACGTGGTCGCGCTCCACCTCCATCTCGTTGGCCAGCCCCATGAGGGTGGGCACCGAGGGGAGGAAGACGGAGGCGGTCTCGCCGCGCTTGCGCGCGCGCACGAAGCGGCCCACGGCCTGGGCGAAGAAGAGCGGGGTGGAGGTGGAGGTGGCGTAGACGCCCACGCACAGGCGCGGGATGTCGACGCCCTCCGACACCATGCGTACGGCCACCAGCCAGCGGGCCTGCGAGGCCGCGAACTCCTTGATCTTCTTCGACGCCCCGGGGTCGTCGGAGAGCACGACCGTGGCGCCCTCGCCGGTGATGTTGCGCAGGTGCCGGGCATAGGCCCGGGCGGTCTCGTGGTCGGTGGCGATGACCAGGCCGCCCGCGTCGGGCACGCCCCTGCGCACCTCCGTGAGACGGCGGTCGGCGGCCTGCATGACCTGGCGGATCCAGTCGCCCTTGGGGTCGAGCGCGGCCCGCCACGCCTGCGAGAGCTGGTCCTTGGTGAGCGGCGTGCCGAGCGTCGCGGCGATCTCGTCGCCCGCCCGGGTGCGCCACTTCATCTCGCCGGAGTAGGCCAGGAAGATGACCGGGCGCACGACGCCGTCGTCGAGCGCGGGACCGTAGCCGTAGGAGTAGTCGGCGACGCTGCGCTTGAGGCCCTCGACGTCCTCCTCGTAGGCGACGAAGGGGATCGGGTTGTCGTCCGACCTGAACGGGGTGCCGGTGAGCTGGAGGCGGCGGGTGGCGGGCTCGAACGCCTCGCGCACGCCGTCGCCCCACGACTTGGCGTCGCCCGCGTGGTGGATCTCGTCGAAGATCACCAGCGTCTTGCGCGCCTCCGTGCGTGCCCTGTGCAGCGCGGGGTGCATGGCGACCTGCGCGTACGTCACCGCGACGCCCGTGTAGTCGCGCGAGGTCGCGCCCTGGCTGTTCTTGAACTCGGGGTCGATGGCGATGCCGACCCGCCCGGCGGCGTCGGCCCACTGGCGCTTGAGGTGCTCGGTGGGCGTGACGATGGTGATCGCCTTGATCACCCCGTTGGCGAGCAGCTCGCTGGCGATCCGCAGGGCGTAGGTCGTCTTGCCCGCGCCCGGCGTCGCCACGGTGAGGAAGTCACGCGGCTCGCGCCTGAAGTAGAGGTCGAACGCCTCCTGCTGCCAGGCACGCAGTTTGGGCGCGGTGCCCCATGCGGCTCGGTCTGGATAGGAAGGCGAAAGGTGGGACGCGGCGAAGGTGCTCACCGCATCACCTCTGGGGTTCGTGTGCTTCGCTTTCTCACAGTGACCCAAGGGTAATCGGGCCCACCGACAAGACGTGCCGAGAGCCGAGGATTCTGGCCAAGGTCATCTCCACGTGCTATGCCGCTTATCTGATCTTCGCCATGACCGAGTCCAGCGCCTGTCTGCGAGCGGTGTCCTCGGGTTGGAGCAGCCCGACGAGCAGGACTCCGTCGCCGCTGCGAGTGAGCAGTGTCACTCTCATGAACGCCGGCCGGTTGACCACATCCTGATATTCCGCCCGCAGCGCCCGCGTGCGCCCGCCCGGGAGCTCCTTGTTCTCGACGACCGTCACCCGGTCGCCCTTGAGCAGCAGCCTGGAGTAGAGCTCGGCGGCCTCCGTCGTCGCCTTCTCGGCGTTCTCCACGGGCCCGGGGACGGGCCTGGCCATGACGAGCCCGCCGCCACCGTCCCTGATCACCGACGTGAACCCCGTCACCGGCGCCACCGCCCCCTGACTCCACCCCTGCGGCAACGTCACGGTCACCCCGGCCAGCGAGTCGCTCAGCCGGGCGCTCTCCGCCGGTGGCGCGGTGATCCGCAGCACGACCCCGCTCGCGCCCGCCACCAGGGCCACCCCGGCCAGCACCGCCGCCGCCACGCCCGCCCACCGCCGCCAGGCGGGCCTTGGCGCCCGCATGCGCGGCCCCGGGGCCGCCGGGGTGCCGCGCAGCCGGGCGGACGGCGGAAGCGCCTCCCAGGGGTCCTCATCGCGCTTCACGGTCCTGCGGATGCGCGGGTTCCAGGGCTCGTCCGGTTCGGGGTCCAGCGGGGAGGGCTCGTCCGGTTCGGGGTTCCGTCGCGGGTTCCAGGTCTTGTCCGGTTCGGGGTTCCGGCGCGGGTTCCAGGTCTCGTCCGGTTCGGGGTTCCGGCACGGGGAGGGCTCGTCCGGCTCGGGTTTCCGGCGCGGGTAGGGCTCGCCGCGTACCGGCCGCAGGTCGAGCGGATGCGGGTGGCGGCGTATCGGCTCGGTGTCACGGACGGGCTCCGGCTGCCGGCGTACCGGCTCGGCCTCACGGGCGGGCTCGGGGTCCGGCACGGCCTCCAGGGGGCCTGTGCGCCCGCGCCGCGGCTCCTCCTCGTGAGGCGGGCCCCACGTGTACCGCGGAGGAGTACGGCGGTGCCTCGGGCCCGGCTGAGGCGGCCAGACACGGCGATCATCCTCCATGGCACCTCCCTGTCCCGCTGTCCTATCACTCCTCGGGACGAGCGGCAGGAGAACCGTGGCGGCTGTGACAGGAGGGGTGGAATTCAGCGGGTGCGTCCCGCGAGCGCGGTGGCGCTCAGCGCGATGGCGGCCATGAGGCACGAGATCACCACGAACCCGGTGGAGATCTGGGACGGGGCGTGCCCGATCAGGTTGACCAGCGCGCCGCCGATCCCGACCGACAGCGCGGAGCCGAGCATGTCCGTGACCGACAGGGCGGCCGAGTTGGCCCCCTGTTCGTTCACGGGCGACTGCTTCAACGCCGTGACGCTGACCGTGGTCATGCCGAACCCCATCCCGAACCCGGCGACGATCCACGCGGGCACCGCGATCCACCCGGTCACCCCAGGAAGGACGCAGAGCACACAGATCAGGATCGCGACGGTGACGCACCCCGCCCCCAGCCGGATCCTCTTGTACGCCTCCCCCTCCTGCCTGCTCTGCAGGTACGACCCCGTCGACCAGCCGATCGCCCCGGTCGTCAGCGCGATCCCCGCGTAGCTCGGGTCGAAGCCCTTCACCTCTTCCAGCGCCAGCGGGATGAAGGAGTTCACGCCGAAGAAGGCGGCCGAGAAGAACCCGCGCATCAGCACGGTCGTCGCCAGCCCGCGCCCGAAACGCAGCGCCCTCGGCGGCAGCAGCCGGTACAGCCCGTAGACGAGGAACGCGAGCCCCGCCACCGTCTCGACGGCCGCCGGCACGGCGTCCACGTGCAGCCGGTCCACCCCGTGCAGCAGCACCCCGGCTCCGCCCGCCGTGGCGGTGGCGGCCAGCGTCATCGCCAGCGGCTTCGACCGCGGTCCCTGCGAGGGCGCGGCCTCCGACGAGGACGGCATGCGCAGCGCCGGCACGAGCATCGCCAGGGCGGGCACGACCAGCGGGATGATCCCGAAGAAGACGTAGCGCCAGCCCCAGTGCCCGGCCACGAACCCGGCCACGGCCGGCCCCACCATGGCGGGCACCACCCAGGCCGCGGAGACCGCCGCGAACACCTTGGGCCGCAGCCCCGACGGATAGACCCGCGCGATCATCACGAGCAGCGCCACGATGGAGGCCCCCGCCCCGAGGCCCTGCACGGCCCGCGCCACGAGGAACAGCCCCGCCGACTGCGCCGCTCCGGCCAGCGCCATGCCCGCCACGAAGAGCACCACCCCGGCCAGGAACGGCAGCGCGTAGCCGCGCCGGTCCGACCAGAGCCCCGCCACCACGTTCGCGAAGAGGCTGGCGATGAGGAAGGCGGAGATGCTGATCCCGTAGAGGTTGAGGGCGTTCAGCTCCTTCGCCACCGTCGGCATGATGACGGCGACCGACATGCCCTCGAAGGCGACCAGCGTGATCGTCAGAACGATGCCGACCGTCGCGGTGCGGAATTCGGGCGCGAGGATGCGCGTGGGCATGTGCGGAGTGTCGAGTGCCTTCGGTCCTGTCACCTACACATCGTAATTTGCCGGACACCTACGCCGATGTCACGTGCCGGTACACCACCCACATCTCGTGCATGCGCTCGGCCTGCGCCCGCGTGAACTCCGACATGCACCGGTCGTAGGCGTAGTCCATGAAGTTGCGGGTGGGGTCGGCGCCCGGGTTCGCGCAGGTGTCCTTCTCCGGCGGGCAGCCCTCGGTCGGCCCGGCCTCCATCGGGGTGTCGTCGATGCCGTCGCCGGGCGCCGCGCAGCCGTTCTCGAACGGGTGGAAGAGGCCGAGCCAGTGCCCGACCTCGTGCACTCCGGTGAACCCGCGGTTGTACTCGGCCATCGGGCCGCCGGGCAGGCTGCGCCAGTCGATCACGACGCCGTCGAGGCCGGGGGACCCGGCGTACCAGAAGGGGTAGCTGGCGAAGCCCAGCATCTGCGCGTTGAGCTGGGCGATGTAGA
Organism: Nonomuraea sp. NPDC050786; assembly: GCF_040654115.1. Classification (NCBI taxonomy): domain Bacteria; kingdom Bacillati; phylum Actinomycetota; class Actinomycetes; order Streptosporangiales; family Streptosporangiaceae; genus Nonomuraea; species Nonomuraea sp. NPDC050786. Next base: position 32,493 of record NZ_JBFAHJ010000042.1, on the reverse strand, counting down.
GGTTGAGCGTGGCGGCGTCGCCGCGGTGCAGCTTCGCCTTCATCGGCCGCTCGTTGCCGATGGGGTCGGTGAACCACAGGGCGTTCTCGTGGACCGTGACGCCCTCGAGCTTGAAGCGCACGCCGGTGTCAACGCCGCCGTAGCCGCCGGCGTACGCGGAGTTGAGCGCCTTGATCTGGGCCGCGACGTCCTGGTCGGAGACCCGGCGCGGGCCGGCGGTGATGATGTGCACCCAGGTGGGCACGGTGATGCGGGACGGCGGTGTGACGCCGCCCAGCCTCCTGGCCAGCTCGGAGGCGACCTTGGCCACGTCTTCCGGCCTGGGCGAACGTGGCCAGGGACCCCGCTGGGCATGGGCGGCGCAGCCTGCCGCGTGCGCGGCCTCGGGCCGGAGCGGCGGCGTGTGCCCGGCCGCGAGCAGGCATGCCAACGAGACGGCGGCCACGCGCCGGGCCATGCGATCCCCCACTACGAACGCGAGCTGGTCTGGTTACCGACCGTAACTCGACGTGGTGGGATTACCGCTCAGCAACACTCACTGCTTGTCGTCGCCGTCGCCGCCACCCGCGGGCAGGCCCTCGTAGATCTCCTTGCACTCCGGGCAGACCGGATATTTCTTGGGGTCGCGGCTGGGCACCCAGACCTTGCCGCACAGGGCGCGGATGGGCGTGCCCGTCACCATGCTCTCGGTGATCTTGTGCTTGTCCGCGTAGTGGGCGAACCGCTCGTGATCGCCGTCGCCGTGCGACGTCCGCGGCGTGGTCTCCTGCTCTGGGAGGATCTTCGTGGTGCTCACCCACTGATTTTATGCCCGCCCGCCCCTTGGTCCCCCACACAGCGGTACGGCCCCCGCCGCGTGGCGAGGGCCGTACGTGCAGCCGGAGGTCAGCCCACGTGGACGGGCGCGCCCTCGGTCTTCCTGCCGGCCTTGACGAACACCGTCAGCGCGGCGGTCAGCACCGCGATGCAGGTGCTCACCAGGAAGGCCACGTGCATGCCGTCCATGAAGGAGTTGTGCACGGCGTCGCCGATCTGCTGCGGCAGGCCGGGCGGCACCTTGCCGAAGGAGGCCGCCTTCTCCAGCCCGGCAAGCTGGTCGGGCTGGAACATCTTGGCGGCCGGGCCGAGGTAGCCGGGCAACTTGTCGGAGATCTCGCCGGCCATCACGGCGCCCAGGATCGCGGTGCCGAGCGCGCCGCCGACCTGCATGGCCGACTGCTGCACGCCGCCCGCGACGCCGGTGAGATGCACCGGGGCGTTGCCCACGATGATCTCCGTGGCGCCCACGAACACCGGCGACATGCCGAAGGCCAGCAGCACGAACGGGATGGCGCTCTCGATGAACGACGCGTCGATGCCGAGCCGGGACATGAGGAACATCGCGAGGGCGGTGATCAGCAGGCCCGTCGCCATCGTGATCTTCGGCCCCAGCTTGCCGATCGCCATGCCGGCCAGCGGCGAGGCGACGATCATGCCGGCGCTCATCGGCAGCATGCGCAGGCCCGCCTCAAGCGGGGACAGGCCGTGCACGCCCTGGAAGAAGAAGCCCAGGAAGAACATCGCGCCGAACATGGCGAACGCGACCATCATCATCAGCACGGTGCCGATGGAGATCGAGAGGTTCTTGAACAGCGACAGCGGCACCAGCGGCTGGCTCGCCCTGCTCTGCCAGAAGATGAACGCGCCGACCAGCACCACGAACGCGGCCCCGAAGGTCAGCGTCGTGCTGTCGCCCCAGCCCCACTCGGGAGCCTTGATGATCGTCCAGACTAGCGAGAACATCGCGCCGGACAGCAGCACCACGCCGAGCCAGTCGATCCTCGCGAACGTCTGCGCGCGGCTGTCCTTGATCAGGATGGTGCCCAGGACGACAGCGGCGAGGCCGACGGGGGCGTTGATGAAGAAGACCGTCTCCCAGCTCGCGTTCTCGACCAGCAGGCCGCCCACGATCGGGCCGGCGGCACTGGACAGGCCGATGATCGCGCCCCAAGCCCCCATCGCCTGGTTGAGCTTCTCGCCGGGGAACGCTCCACGCAGCAGCGCCAGGGCGGCCGGCTGAAGCAGCGCGCCGAACAGGCCCTGCAGCACCCGCAGGGCGATCAGCGCGCCGACCGGGCTGAGGCCGGGAATGATGTCGGCGAGCTGGGCGCTGAGTCCGATGCCCACCGAAGAGAGGGCGAAGCCGGCCACGCCGATCAGAAAGACGCGCTTGTGCCCGAACAGGTCGCCCAGCTTGCCGGCGGTGATCAGGAACACCGCCAGCGCCAGCAGATAACCGCTGGTCACCCACTGCAGATCGGACAGCGAGGCCTTGAGGTCAGCCTGGATGGACGGGTTGGCGATGCCCACGACGGTGCCGTCGAGCATGACCATGATGACGCCCAGGCTGACCGCCAGCAGCACGAGCCACGGGTTGCCACCTGTCCCCGGTTGCGCCGGGCCGGGCGACGGCGGCGCGTCTACCGCCTTCGCGTGAGCCATGAAGTCCCCCTAAGTAAGCCCCCACCGGGGCAAAGAACGCGTAGTCGACAGGTAATCTATGTCAGAGGATGACTTATCACAATCGATTTTAGATCGTCACTCTATGACTTATGGCACACTGTGACAGAAAGGTTTCGAGGGAGTGGCCACTGTGGGTCTTCGGGAACGCAAGAAGGAGAAGACGCGCCTGGCGATCCTCGACGCCGCGCTCGATCTCTTCCTCGAACAAGGATACGAGTCGACCACGGTGGAGCAGATCGCGGGGGCCGTCGACATCTCCCCCCGCACCTTCTTCCGCTACTTCACCAGCAAAGATCACCTTGTGCTGTGGTTCCATGACCACGGCGAGGAGATCATGCTCGAGACCCTGGACTCCCGCCCCGAGGACGAGCCGGCGTTCACCTCGCTCATGCACGCGCTCCGCGCGGTGCTGCACGACGTCGAGAGCTCAACGCCCGAGGAGACGGAGCGGTTCCTCAAGCTGCGGCGGCTCCTGGACGGCCAGCCGCGCCTGGTCGGGCTCTCGGTGGCCAGGGGCGCGGAGACCGAGCGCCACCTGGTCGAGGCGGTCGCCGCCCGCCGGGGCGTGGACCCCGACGAGGACCAGCTCTCGCACCTGATCGTGGCCTTCGCCTCGTGTGCCATGCGCGTCGGCTTCGAGTGCCCGCGCCGCGACGCCACCGTGCCGGAGATCTCGCGGCGGATGGCGGAGACCATCGAGCTGGCCGAGCGCTCGCTGCGGCCCGGCTGGGACCGCTGAGGGGCGACGGCCCCCGGTCAGTTCATCGTCGGGTCGTCCGGGCACGTCGCCACGAAGGCCAGCTCGCCGGGCTGGCGTCGCAGCACGTGCCGCCAGAGCGCCCTGGGGTCGGCGTGGAAGGTGTCGCCGGCCTCGGAGTCGACGACGTACCAGGCGCCTTCGGCGATCTCGCTCTCCAGCTGGCCGGAGGACCAGCCCGCGTACCCCGCGAAGATGCGCATCTGCGCGATCTCCCCCTGCAGGATCTCAGGCGGCGCGTCCAGATCGACCGTGCCCAGCCGTGAGACGGCCGGAGTGCCCGCGTGCAGCCTGCGCCAGCCGAGCGGCTCCTGACCGCTGGGCACCGCCGCCAGCGCGAGCGCGCTGTCCGTCTGCACGGGCCCGCCCTCGAAGAGCACGGACGGCCCCGTCACCAGCGGGTCCCACACGGGGAGCACCTGCGTCACCGAGATGTCGCTCGGCCGGTTGAGCACCACGCCCAAGGTCCCGCCGTCCTGGTCGTGTTCGAGGATCAGCACGACACTACGCCGGAAATTGGGGTCGTCGAGAAGCGGCGTCGCCACCAACAAACCGCCGACGTAGATCGCTTCCGCCATACCTCCATCATGAAGGGTCCGGGGCGGTCTGCGCTCCCCCAGTGCGCTCATGTTACTTTTCGTGCGCACTTGGGCACCTTACGTAGCAAAGATCATGCTGAGGGGAGTTCAATGCGCACAAGTTCACGTGTCGTCCTGGCCGCTCTCGCCGTGTGCGGTGCGCTGCTCCTCCCCCACGAGGCGCAGGCGTGGCCGTGGCCGGACCGCGGCGACGACCCGTTCACGCTGACCGTGGACGACGTGGCCTGCCGCACGGGGCGCGCGGAGATCACACTGCGGAACGTGACCTCCGCCCCCGTGCGTTTCGAGGTCACGGCCGACGGGGAGAGCGTGGCGACCGGCTCGATCGCGGCCCGCAAGACGGTTTCGAGGCAGGTCCGGGTGCGCAAGGGCAGCGCGGCCGAGATCGAGGCGTACTCGGTGGACGGCGACCGCCAGAACGACCTCATCGACTCCACCCGCGTGACGAACGACTGCCCCTGGGGTCACCACCGCGGCAACCTGCCCTTCACCGGCCCGCCCGCCGACCTCATGGCCAAACTCGCCACGGCGGGGGGCCTGATCGTGATGGGCGGCATCCTGTGGTGGTACGGCTCCATCTGGCCGCGCTCGACCCCCTAAGGCGCCGTCTCCGGCATGACGAACGCCCCGGCCCTGGCGGCGGCCAGCGTGCGTGCCACCGACCGCTCGGCGTCCGCCCGGGTCACCGGCTCTCTCGTGATCACCAGCCGGTAGTAGAGCGGCGCCGAGATCGCCCGGATCACCTCGCCGCCATCCGTGCCCTCGGGCAGCTCGCCCCGCTTGACGGCCAGGTCCACGACGCCGGCCCACTCCTCGATCCGGCGCAGATAGAAGACGCGCAGCGCGCCGGCGGCCTGCTCGTCGCAGGTGGCGGCGGCGATCACCGCCTGGAACGTGGCCCCGAGGCGCCCGTCGGTGATCGCCCCCAGGACGGACAGGGCGTTGGCCCTCAGGTCCTCTTCGACGTCACCCGTGTCGGCATGGGGGGTGGACTGGTTCGCCAGCTCGGTCATGAGGTCGGTGACCAGGCCCGCCCTGCTCCCCCAGCGCCGGTAGACGGTGGTCTTGCCGACGCCGGCCCTGGCCGCGACCTGGTCCATGGTCAAACCGTGGAAGCCGTGCTCGACCAGCTCGTCCTGCGTGGCCTCCATGACGGCCGCGCGGACCCTCGCCGTACGGCCCCCTGGCCGCACGGTTCCCGCCGAACGGGAAGGTTGGTCCATCAATTCTCCTTGTCGCAACGTTCCATTTTAACGGAACTTCAATTCCATTAAGGACCGACATCGCGTTTTCCCCTCCTCCTGGACGCGGATGCGCGGTGATCGGTTCCACCCTCGGAGGCGTTCGGCTATGCCGAACGTGACTGCGCTAGGGTGCGGAGTGTGGGAGAGACGATTCAGTCGGTCGAGCGGGCGGCCGCGATCCTCCGCCTGCTCGCCTCAGGGCCGCGCCGGCTCGGTGTGGCCGAGCTGGCCAGGGCGCTCGGCCTGCCCAAGGGCACGCTGCACGGCATCCTGCGCACGCTGGTCCACGTCGGCTTCGTCGAGCAGGACCAGGCCAGCGGGAAGTACCGCCTCGGCGCCACGCTGCTCCATCTGGGCAGCAGCTACCTCGACGTCAACGAGCTGCGCACCCGCGCCATCAACTGGGCCGACGCCCTGGCGGGGCGGAGCAGGGAGAGCGCCTGGATCGGCACCCTCCACGAGGGCCACGTACTGGTGATCCACCACGTGTTCCGGCCGGACGACAGCATGCAGACGCTCCAGGTGGGCACCTACCTGCCGACGCACGCCAGCGCGCTCGGCAAGGTCCTGCTCGCCCACGACCCCTACGGCGAGGCGCCCGGTCCGCCGCTCCAGCCGTACACGAAGCACACCATCGTCGACCCCGCGGCGCTGGAGCAGGAGCTCGACCTGGTCAGGACGCGCGGCTGGGCGGCCGAGACGGAGGAGCTGACCGAGGGCGAGGTGGCCATCGCCGCGCCCATCAAGGACCCGCGTGGCCTGGTGGTGGGCGCCATCGGCATCCGCGGCGCCGTCGAGCGGCTGGCCGCCGACGGCGTCCTGCACATGGAGTTCGTCTCGTACGTACGGGACGCCGCCCGCGCGATCACCCGCTCACTTGAACATCCGTAAGGCCACGAAATAGCATTCGTTCGGCATTGCCGAACCAGAACAAGCGAGGAACCTCGTGCCTCGACCTCACTACGTCGCAGCCATCGACCAGGGCACCACGTCCAGCCGCTGCATCGTCTTCGACCAGGCCGGCCACATCATCTCCGTCGCCCAGCGCGAGCACCGCCAGATCTTCCCCAAGCCCGGCTGGGTGGAGCACGACGCGGCCGAGATCTGGCAGGCCGTGCAGGGCGTGCTGGCCGATGCCGTCGGCGGCGCCGGCATCGAGGACGGGCAGATCGCCGCGCTGGGCATCACCAACCAGCGCGAGACCACCGTGCTGTGGGAACGGGCCACCGGCCGGCCCGTCTGCCCCGCGATCGTCTGGCAGGACACCCGCACCGACCAGCTGACCCGGGCGCTGACCGAGCACGAGGGGCTGTTCAAGGAGAAGGCGGGGCTGCCGCTGGCGACGTACTTCTCCGGGCCGAAGATCCGCTGGCTGCTGGACGCGGACCCCGGGCTGCGGGAGCGGGCCGAGCGCGGCGAGGTGCTGTTCGGGACGATGGACAGCTGGCTGCTGTGGAACCTCACCGGCCGCCACATCACCGACGTGACCAACGCCAGCCGGACGATGCTGATGAACATCCACACGCTGGCCTGGGACGACGAGCTGCTCGCCGCGCTCGGCGTGCCCCGCGCGATGCTGCCGGAGATCCGCCCGTCCGCCGAGGTCTACGGGCGCACCGCGGCCGGCGTGCCGGTCGCCTCTGCGCTCGGCGACCAGCAGGCGGCGCTGTTCGGGCAGACGTGCTTCGCGCCCGGCGAGACCAAGAGCACCTACGGCTCCGGCAGCTTCCTGCTGATGAACACCGGCCAGCAGCCTGTCGTCTCCAAGCACGGCCTGCTGACCACCGTCGGCTACCAGATCGGCGACGGCCCCGCCACCTATGCCCTGGAGGGGGCGATCGCGGTCACCGGCTCGCTGGTGCAGTGGCTGCGCGACAACCTGGGCCTGATCTCCAGCGCGGCCGAGATCGAGACGCTGGCCAGGACGGTCGACGACAACGGCGGCTGCTACTTCGTACCGGCCTTCTCGGGGCTGTTCGCGCCGCACTGGCGCTCGGACGCGCGCGGGGTGATCGCGGGGCTGACCGGGTTCGTCAACAAGGGGCACATCGCGCGGGCCGTGCTGGAGGCCACGGCGTGGCAGACCCGCGAGGTGGTCGACGCGATGAACGCCGACTCGGGGCTCGACCTGACCACGCTGCGCGCCGACGGCGGCATGACCGCCGACAACCTGCTCATGCAGACGCTCGCCGACGTGCTCGCGGTGCCGGTGATCCGCCCCATGGTGGCCGAGACGACCGCGCTGGGCGCCGCCTACGCCGCCGGGCTGGCGACCGGCTACTGGCCCGACATCGAGAGCCTGCGCGCCAACTGGCACAAGGCCGCAGAATGGCGCCCGGCCATCGACGAGGCCGCGCGCGAGCGCGAATACCGCAACTGGAAGAAGGCCGTGGCCCGCACCCTCGACTGGGTCGAGCAGTAGGGAGTCTGTACATGAGGACCACGACCGGCGCCGACCGGGCGGAGATCCGCGAGGAGCTCTCCCGCGCCGCCTACGACCTGCTCGTGATCGGCGGTGGCATCCTCGGCACCTCGGTGACCTGGATGGCGGCGCAGGCCGGGCTGCGGGTGGCCATGGTCGACGCGGGCGACTTCGCCGGCGCCACCTCCAGCGCCTCGTCCAAGCTCGTCCACGGCGGCCTGCGCTACCTGCAGACCGGCAACGTCAGGCTGGTCGCCGAGAACCACCGCGAGCGCCGTGCCCTGGCCGCCGACATCGCCCCGCACCTGGTCAAGCCGCTGACGTTCCTGGTGCCGATCTACAAGGGCGGGCCGCACGGGGCGGCCAAGCTGGGCGCGGGGGTGTTCCTGTACTCCGCGCTGTCGGTGTTCGGCGACGGCATGGGCAAGGTGATCACCCCGCACCAGGCTCTCTCCAAGGTGCCGGCGCTGCGTACCGAGGGCCTGCGGGCCGCCGCCGTCTACGGCGACCACCAGATGAACGACAGCCGCGTCGCGGTCATGACCGTCCGGGCCGCCGTGGACGCGGGCGCCGTCGTGCTCAACCACGCCGAGGTCGTCGGGCTGCGCAAGACCGGCGGCACGGGCACGGTCACCGGGGCCGAGCTCCGCGACCGGCTCGACGGCACCGAGTTCGGCGTCTCCGCCCGGCTCGTGCTGAACGCCACCGGGCCGTGGGTCGACCACCTGCGGCGCATGGAGGACCCGGGCGCCGCGCCGAGCATCCGGCTCTCCAAGGGCGCCCACCTGGTCCTGCGCCGCCACGAGCCGTGGAAGGCCGCGCTCACCACGCCGATCGACAAGTACCGGGTGTCGTTCGCCATCCCGTGGGAGGACCACCTGCTGCTCGGCACCACGGACGAGGCGTACGAGGGCGACCCCGGCGCGGTGGGCGTCACCGAGGCCGACATCGCCCAGATCCTCGACGAGGCCGGCCACGCGGTACGCGACTCCCAGCTCAGGCGCGAGGACATCACCTACGCCTTCGCCGGGCTGCGGGTGCTGCCCGGCGGGCCCGGACAGGTGACGGCGGCCAAACGGGAGACGGTGCTGACCAGGGGCGCGGGCGGCATGCTCTCGGTGGCGGGCGGCAAGTGGACCACCTACCGCCACATCGGCAGGCACGTCCTCGACACGCTCGCCCACCTGCCGGGGCAGCCGCTGGGCGACGACCTGGCCGACATCCTGCCCGCCGTACCGCTCCCGGGCGTGGCCAGCCCCGACGCGGTGGCCATGCGGCTTTGGACCGACCGCGACCCGGGCGCGCGCATGGACCCGCTGGTGGCCCGGCACCTGGCCACGCATTACGGCTCGATCGCGTTCGACCTGGCCCGGCTCATCCGCGAGGACCCCGCGCTCGGCGAGCGCATCCACCCGGACGGCCCCGACATCTGGGCCCAGGCTGTCTACGCGCGCGACCGCGAGTGGGCGGCCACGGTGGACGACGTCGTACGCCGCCGCACGACGCTCACGGTCCGCGGCCTCGACACACCCGACGTACGGGGCAGGATCGAGGAGCTGCTCGGCTGATCCTGCACCGCCACGAGAACGCCGACCGCCGCCAGGCAGGCCACGATCGACGACCCGCCGTAGGACACGAAGGGCAGCGGCACGCCCACGATCGGCGCGAGCCCGACGACCATGCCGACGTTGATGAACGTCTGCACCGACAGCCAGCAGGCGATGCCCGCGGCGGCCAGCGTCCCGTACGGCGCGGGGCAGCTGCGGGCCGCGACGCGCAGGGCCCTCAGGACCACCGCCCAGAGCAGGACCAGCAGCAGCGCCGCCCCCGCGAAGCCCAGCTCCTCCCCGGCCACGGTGAAGACGAAGTCCGTGTGCTGTTCGGGGACGAACCGCCCGCCGGTCTGGTCGCCGCGGAAGAGCCCCCGGCCGAACAGCCCGCCCGAGCCGACCGTCACCAGCGCCTGCGCCGCGTTGTAGCCCGCGCCCTGCGGGTCGGCCATCGGGTCGGCGAACGTGAGCAGCCGCTGCACCTGGTGCGGGCGGAGCAGCCCGAGGAACCAGGCCCCCGCCGCCGCGGCCACGGCGGCCCCGGCCAGCAGGGCGAGCCGGCGCCGGTGGACGCCGGCGACCAGGAGCATGCCACCCACCGTCGCCACCATGACCATCGCCGTCCCCAGGTCCGGCTGGAGCATGATCAGGCCCAGCGGCGCCGCGGCCGCCGCCAGCGCCATCAGCACCTGCGCTCCGCGCGGCCGTCGCTCGCCGTCCGGGCGGTCCCCGAGCAGGGCGGCCAGGACGAGCACCAGCGTCACCTTCGCCGGCTCCGACGGCTGCAGCTCGAGCCCGCCCACGGACAGCCACGACTGGGCGCCGTTGGCGGTCCTGCCCAGCGGGGTCAGCACGGCTGCCAGGCACAGCAGCGTGCCGACGTACGCGGGCAGCGTCCAGGCACGCAGCGTGCCCTGGCCGGCCAGCGCGACCGCCGTCATCACCACCAGGCCGACCAGCACGTTGGCGATCTGCCGCTTGAGGTACGTCTGGGGGTCCTCCCCCGCCGCCACCATGCGCGGCCGGGTGGCCGACCAGACCAGCACGACGCCGGCCAGGCAGAGCACGACCGCCGGAACGACCAGCCGCCAGTCCATCCTGCGCAGGACGGTCACGACCTGCTCCTTTCCGGCAGCGCCGCCTTCCTGCCCTCCAGGCCGTACATGCCTGCCCAGATCTCCCGTACGGCGGGCGCCGCCGCGTCGCCGCCCGAGCCGCCCTGGGAGATCACGGCGACCACCACGTACCTGGGGTCGTCGGCGGGGGCGAACGACGCGAACCAGGACGTGTCCTCGGCGCCGTACGCCTCCGCCGTGCCCGTCTTGCCCGCCACCGGCAGCTTGCCGAGAGGGAACCCGGAGAAGGCGGCCGCGGCCGTTCCCGACTTCGGGACTTCCGCCAGGGCACTCCGGATGTAGGAGAGCGTCCTGGCGGGGACGGGAAGGCGGCCGGCGACCGGCGGGGTGATCGTGCGGATCAGCGTGCCGTCCGGGCCGCGCACCTCCTTGCCGACGCGCGGGCTGAACAGGGTGCCGCCGTTGGCCAGTGCCGCGTACGCGCGGGCCAGTTGCAGCGGCGTGACCAGCACGTCGCCCTGCCCGATGGAGAAGTTGGCGGCGTCGCCGGGGCTCCACAGGTAGCCGTGGGCGCAGTTCTCGGCGGCGATCGCCTTGAGGTAGGCGGCCCGCGCGGGGTCCCTCTTCGCCGTCCCGGGATAGCCCTCGCGGGCGTCCTTGCAGATCCGGTCCTTGGTCTGCGCCCACTGCCGCCGCTTCCACGCGCTGTCGGGCACCCGGCCCGCCGCCTCGCCCGGGAGGTCCACCCCGGTCCTCACCCCGAAGCCGAAGTCCCTGGCCATGCGCTGCATCGGCTCGCGGGGCCACATCTCGCGCGCGAACCGGTAGAAGATCGTGTCGCAGGACACGACCAGCGCCCGGCGCAGGTCCATGGCGCCGAGGTCGGCGCCCTCGAAGTTGCGGAAGGCCCGGCCGCCGATCCGGTACGAGCCGGGGCAGTCGTAGCGGCCTTCCAGGTCGTAGCCGGAGGCCGCGGCGGCGGCCGTCGAGACCACCTTCCAGGTGGAGGCCGGTGGCCACTGCCCCTGCACGGCCCTGGACACCAGGGGGCTGCCCCGCTCGGCGCTGATCAGCCGCCGGTAGTCGGCCGGCTCGATGCCGCCGGTCCAGACGTCGGGGTCGTAACCGGGGTAGGAGGCCATGGCCGTGACGCGTCCGGTGCGGGCGTCCAGCACGACGGCGGCGCCGGAGTCGGCCTTGCGCGCTCTGCGCACCGCGCGTTCCAGTGCCTTCTCGACGACGGCCTGCACGCGGGCGTCGATGCTGGTGACCAGCGTGGCGCCCGGCGTCGCGGGCTGCTCGCGCTGGGTTCGCAGCACCTGCCCGGCGCTGTCCACCACCACGTCCTGGCTGCCGGGCCGGCCACGCAGGTCGGCCTCGTACGCGGCCTCCAGGCCGTCCTTGCCCACGAGCCCGCCCCCTGAGGTCTCATCAGGCGCCAGGTAGCCCAGCACCTGCGCGGCCAGGTTGCCGCGCGGGTGGTCGCGTACCGGCCGCGGCTCGGCGGTCACGCCGGGGAACTCCTCCGGCCGTTCGACGATCCGCATGGCGTCCCGCTCGGCCACGCCCTCCGCCACCGGGATGGGCTGGTACGGCGACCCTGCCCAGCACGGTTTGCCCACCTTCGGCCCGCACAGCCGGATCCGCCCGGCCAGCTCGCGGTAAGGGCGGTCGAGCAGGGCGGCGAGCCGGCGCAGCGTGGCCCGCCCGTGGTCGGGCTGCCGGCTCAGGGCGACGCGGTCCACGGACACGGCCATGGCGGCGCGGTTGCGGGCCAGCGGGCGCCCCCGGTCATCGAGGATGCGCCCGCGCACGGCCGGGATGGCGATGTGGCGTACGTGGTCGGCGACGGCGGCTTCCGTGTAGCGCTCGCCGTCCAGGATCTGCACCTGCCACAGTCGGCCGAGCAGGGCGACGAACAGCGCGGACACCAGCAACCGGACCAGGAGGAAGCGTCGCATCGGAGTGCCTTCTGAACAGTGACCGGCCGCGCCCGGCGAGCAGGAGCCACACCAGGGGCACGGCGATCAGGTTGAGCGGCAGGGCGGCGAGCGCCGGACGATCCGGCCAGCCGTCGATCAGCAGGGCAGCGAGCGCCGGGCTATCCGGCCAGCCGTCGATCAGCAGACCGGCGCCCGTGGCGGCCAGGGTGCCGGCCGCGCCCCCGGCGAGGATCCCGGCCGCCACGGGAATCTTGCGCGGCAGCAGCCCGCAGGCGTAGCCGAGCACGCAGAGCAGCAGCGCCGTACGGCCCGCGGGCGGGAGCGCGGGCGGGACCAGGTCCGCCACGAGCCCCGTGGCGAACCCGGTCACCGCCCCGGCCACCGGCCCCATGGCCGGCCCCGCCGTCACGGCCACGAGCATGACCAGATCGGGGCCAGCCGGAAGCCGCTCCAGCATGGCCACCTGGAGCAGCGGGGCCAGCACGGCGGCCGCCGCGAACCTAGCCCGCATCGATGATCACGCCTACGACGTCGAGGGTGCCGAACGTGACGGCGGGGCGGACCAGGGCGGTGCGGGTCAGCTGGTCGCGGGCGGGGTCGACGCGCTCGACGGTCCCGACGGGCACGCCGGGCGGGTACGGCGTCCGGCCGCTCGACCCCAGCGTCTCCACCCGCTGGCCGGGGCGGAGCGGGGCGTCGGCGTCGAACAGGCGCAGGGCGAGCAGCCCGTCCCCGCGCCGACCAGTGACCGTGCCAATCGCACCGCCGCTGGCCCGGCCCACCTCGCGACCCGCCGCGCCACCGGCCTCGCGACCCGCCGCGCCACCGGCCTCGCGGCCCGCCTCACCGCCGGTCTCGCGGCCCGCCTTGCGACCCGCCACACCGCCAGCCTCGCGGCCCGCCACACCGCCAGCCTCGCGGCCGGCCGCACCGCCGGTCTCGTCGGAGCCCGTGGCCCGGACACCGACGGCGGCGGAGGGTGCGGTGGGCAGCAGCACGGTGGCTACGCTCGGCCCCGCCTCGATCACCCGGCCCGCCAGGCCGTCGGAGGTGACCACGGCCAGGCCGGGACGGACCCCGGCCCGCGTGCCGGCGTCGATGGCGACGGTGTCGTCGCGCGCCGCAATGACCTGCGCGGTCACCAGGCTCAGACGTGCCCGCCGGGCCTGGGACGCGTCGCGCGGCCCGTCGGCGACGCGCCGCACGTCCCGGGCACCGTGTACGTCACCGACACGGTGAGCGTCCTTGGCACCGTGTGCGTCACCGACACGGTGACCGTCCGTAGCACCGTCGGCATTTCGGGCAACGCGCGGGTCGTCGGCACCGTGAGCCTCCTTGGCGCGGTACGTGGCCAGAAGGTCGGCCCGTTGCGCGTCGCGGGTCCTGGCCGCGCGTTCGGCCCAGAGCTCGGCGGCCAGCCGTACGTTCCGCCGTTCCAGCTCCTCGGCGCGCCGCCGGGCCTCTCCCGCGCCCGCCAGCGCGGACAGGGGACGGGCGGCGGAAGCGAGCGCCTGCTCGGCCGGACCGGTTACGGCGGCGCCCGCGGAGCGCAGGACGGAGGCGCGGCCGCGCAAGTCGAGGGTGATGAGCACGGCCGCGGCGGCCACCAGCAGGACGAGCACGCGCGCGCGACGATGGAGGAATCGCATGGTCAGCGCCTCGGCTCCGGGACCAGCACGCCGTGCAGCCGGTCGAACTCCTCGACGCAGCGCCCCGAGCCCAGCACCACCGAGTGCAGCGGGTTCTCGACGGTCGTGACGGGCATGCCGGTCGCCTCGCCCAGCCGCCGGTCCAGCCCGCGGAGCAGGGCGCCGCCGCCGGTCAGCGTGATGCCGTTCTTCACCAGGTCGCCGGCCAGCTCCGGCGGGCACAGGTCGAGCGCGGTCTGCACGGCGTCGATGATCGCGTGCACCGGCTCCTCGATCGCCTCGCGCACCTCGTCCGCGGAGATCGTGACGGTTCGCGGCAGGCCGCTGATCAGGTCGCGCCCCCTGATCTCGGCCTTCGGCTCCTCCTTCTGCGGCCAGGCGAAGCCCAGCGCGATCTTGATCTCCTCGGCCGTGCGCTCGCCGAGGAGCAGCGAGTGCTCCTTCTTGACGTACGCGATGATCGCCTCGTCGAGCTCGTCGCCGCCGACCCGCAGCGAGCGGGCGGTGACGATGCCGCCGAGCGAGATGACGGCCACCTCGGTCGTACCGCCGCCGATGTCGACGACCATGCTGCCGACCGCCTCGTGCACGGGCAGCCCCGCCCCGATGGCGGCGGCCATGGGCTCTTCGATGATGTAGACCTTGCGCGCCCCGGCCTGGTAGCCGGCCTCCTTGACCGCGCGCTGCTCGACCCCCGTCGTGCCGCTGGGCACGGCCACCACCAGGCGGGGCTGGGCGAAGTAGCGGCGCCGGTGCACCTTCTGGATGAAGTAGCGCAGCATCTGCTCGGCCACGTCGAGCTCGGTGATGACGCCGTCGGCCAGCGGGCGGATGGCCACGATGTGGCCGGGCGTGCGGCCGATCATCTGCTTGGCCTCGTGGCCGACCGCGACGATCTTCTCGGTTCTGGTGTTCAGCGCCACCACGGAGGGCTCGTCGAGGACGATGCCGCGGTTGCGCACGTACACGAGCGTGTTGGCCGTGCCAAGGTCCACTGCCATGTCACGGCCGAGGAAATCGAGCACAGACATGTCTCCCCCCGGGCGGAGCCCGAGCAGGGCGCGGGGCCTTCCGTCTCGGGCGGCAACTCTCTCCGTCTGAGTCCAGAGAAGTTATAACTCCATGAGGAAGTTTGTGCAACATCGATATCCAGCTTTCTCGCAAGCACAGTTGCATGCTGAAGAAGCAGGAGCTAACCTGCGACTCGAATTGGAGGTCCCCCCGGCTCTCGAGCAAGCGAGGAGGTACCGATGCTGCTGACTTCCCTAGACCCGTTCATCCAGGAGTTCGAGCGCCAGTTCGGCCGGCTGACGCCGCGCGTTCTCAACGGCCCCTCGATGCCGATGGACGGCCTGCGTCACGACGACGACGTCGTCCTGCGCTTCGATCTCCCGGGCGTCGATCCGGGCTCCATCGAGGTGACCGTCGATCGCGGCGTGCTCACCGTCAGCGCGCACCGCGAGGAGGAGATCGGCGAGGACGACCGGGTGTTCGTCCGCGAGCGTCCGATGGGCGCCTTCAGCAGGCGCGTCTATCTGTCGGAGCACCTCGACAGCGACCGGATCGAGGCGGGCTACGCCAACGGCGTGCTCACCGTACGCATTCCGATCCTCGAACGCGCGAGACCGCGCAAGGTCGAAGTCCGACGCGGCGAAACCCGGGCCATCCCGGCCTGACCTCGTCCACGGGGGCGGGTGGGCGCCCGCCCCCGAGAGCATGGAACCCATGATGTCCGATCTCCCCTTCGACGACGAGCACGCCCCTCTCTACTCCATGGGGCAGGCCGCCGAGATGCTCCACGTGCAACAGGCCTTCCTGCGCCGCCTGGACCAGCACGACGTCGTCACCCCGAGCCGCTCCGAGGGAGGCCAGCGGCGTTACTCGCGCCGCGACATCATGACCGTCCAGCGCGTCACGCGCATGGCCGACGAGGGCATGACCCTCATCGCGATCCGCCGCATCCTCGAGCTTGAGCGCGAGGTCACCGAGCTGCGCGAGGAGCTCGCCCAGGCGAAGGCCCGCCTCGAGGAGTAGCCGGGCCTCCGCCGACTTCCCACGGCCCCGCATGTGCAGGCGGCGGGGCCGTGTCCATGGGTCCCGTCACAACGGAGGTGATTGTTGATGTCCGTACGGTCCCGGCTGCACATCGCGATGGTGGCACCGCCCTGGTTCGAGGTGCCCCCACGCGCGTACGGCGGCATCGAGGCCGTGCTCAACGACCTGGTACGGGCACTGCTCAAACTCGGGCACCAGGTCACCCTGATCGGCGCGGGGCGACCGGGCACGCCGGCACGCTTCCTGGCCACCTATGCCGAGCCGCCCTCCGGCCGGGTCGGCGAGTCGCTGCCCGAGGTGGTCCACGCCGCCCACGTGGCCCGGATGGTGGAGAAGCTGGACGTGGACGTGGTCCACGACCACTCGCTCGCCGGACCGCTCACCGCGGCCGGCCGCCCGGTGCCGACCGTGGTCACCGTGCACGGGGCGGCGCAGGGCGAGCTCGCCGACTACTACCGGCAGCTCGGCGACGCGGTGGCGCTGGTGTCGATCTCCACCTCGCAGCGCCTGCAGGCGCCGGACCTCAACTGGGTCGGGACCGTGCACAACGCGATCGACGTGACCGCTTTCCCGTTCAAGGAGCGCAAGGAGGACTACACCCTCTTCCTCGGCAGGTTCAGCCCCGACAAGGGGGCTCACCTGGCCATCGACGCCGCCCGGGCCGCGGGCCGCCGCATCCTGCTGGCCGGCAAGCTCACCGAGCCGTCCGAGCACGCGTACTTCGACACCCACATCCGGCCACGTCTCGGCGACGACGCCGTCTACGTCGGCGAGGCCGACGCCGCCGCCAAGCGCAAGCTCCTGGTCAACGCCCGCTGCCTGCTCTTCCCGATCCAGTGGGAGGAGCCGTTCGGCATGGTCATGATCGAGTCCATGGCCTGCGGCACGCCGGTGGTCGCCCTGCGCGGCGGGGCGGTGCCCGAGGTGGTCCAGCCGGGGGTCACCGGCTTCGTGTGCGCGGACCCCGGGGAGCTGCCCGCCGCGATCGAGGCGGCCGGGAACCTGCCCCCCGCCGAGTGCCGCGCCCACGTGATCCGCCATTTCGACGCGGTCAGCATGGCCCGCGGGTACGAGAAGATCTACGAACAGCTGATCGACGACCGGCGCTCCACCCCCGTGGCCGCCTGACCGCTCCCAGAGGTGGTCTGGCCGTGCGGCGGCTGGGAAGGGGGGTGGCATGTGCACTCCCATGAACCAAGCCCTGATCCGTCACTTCTGCGATCTTCGCGACGGCATCCACGGCCAGGCCGTCTCGCGGGAGGACAAGGAGCGCCTGTTCGCCACGGCCACCGAACTGCTGGACCCGGTGGCGCGCAGAGCCCTCGACGAGGTCAACGCCGACCTGCTGCTCGGCACCGGTGACGTGGTGTCGAGCGGGGTCACCCGCTCCCGCGAGGGCGGGCTCAACGCGATGTGGTCGCTGACGTGGCCGGAGCAGCGCGCCAGCCACGTCCAGCCGATCGCCGTCGTGGCCCATTACGGATGCGACTTCCACCACCCGCACCTGCGGGGCAACACGGTCGGTGACTGGCCGATGAACGTCTTCGACACGGCGGACGCGGAAGCGCAGCTCGACACGTTGCGCGTGATCGCCGCCGGCGACGCCCACAACCTGGTCTTCCAGGAGAGCTACCAGCTCATGCCCGCCATCACAGCCCAGCTCTCGTGACACCCGCGCCCACGGGACGGGGTCCGGCCGCCGCCTCGGACGGCGCGACGGCGTACCGGCCTCCGTGCGCCACCGAACAGACGCCTCTTCCAAGCACTCGTAGCCGCCTTTCATGAGGCGGCGTTTCTGGCGCCGGTGCTGCCGAAGGGCGTGCGGCGGGACGCCGAGCGGGCCCCGCCGTACAGGACAATGATCTTTATGCCTCGGTGAAGCCGCGCGCGCGTCCGCCGGCGGATTCGCGCACGGCGGCGGCGACCGCGGCCGCCACGTCGGGGTGGAACACGCTGGGGATGATGTAGTTGGGACCCAGCTCCTCCGGCGTCACGACGGCGGCGAGGGCGCCGGCGGCGGCCAGCAGCATCTCCTGCGTCACCCCGTCCGCCTGCGCGTCCAGCAGCCCGCGGAAGACGCCGGGGAAGGCCAGCACGTTGTTGATCTGGTTGGGGTAGTCGGAGCGCCCCGTGGCCACCACGGCCGCGTGCTCGCGGGCGTCGTCGGGCGACACCTCGGGCTCCGGGTTGGCCAGCGCGAACACCACCGCGTCCTTGGCCATCGTGGCGATGTCGTCACCGGTCAGGATGCCCGGCGCGGAGACGCCCACGAACACGTCGGCGTCCTTGACCGCCCCCCGCAGGTCGCCCGAGTAGCCTTCGGCGTTGGTGTGGTCGGCGATCCAGCGCAGCGACTCGTCGAGGTCGTCGCGCCCGCGGTGCACCGCCCCCAGGTAGTCGCACACGACCACGTTGCGCGCGCCGGCCGCCAGCAGCAGCCGCAGCACCGCGTTGCCGGCCGCGCCCGCGCCCGCCATGGTGATCTTGACGTTCTCGATGCTCTTGTTGACCACCCGCAGGGCGTTGGTGAGGGCGGCGAGCACGCAGATCGCCGTGCCGTGCTGGTCGTCGTGGAAGACGGGGATGTCGAGCAGCTCGCGCAGCCGCCGCTCCACCTCGAAGCAGCGCGGCGCGCCGATGTCCTCGAGGTTGATCCCGCCGAACCCGGGCGCGATCACCTGCACCGTGCGGACGATCTCGTCGACGTCCTGCGTGTCGAGGCAGATCGGCCAGGCGTCGATGCCCGCGAACCGCTTGAACAGCGCCGCCTTGCCCTCCATCACCGGCAGCGCGGCCTCGGGGCCGATATTGCCCAGCCCCAGCACGGCCGAGCCGTCGGTGACGACGGCGACCGTGTTGCGCTTGATGGTCAGGCGCCTGGCGTCCTCCTTGTTGCGCGCGATGGCCATCGACACGCGCGCCACGCCCGGCGTGTACGCCATGGAGAGCTCGTCGCGGTTGCGCAGCGGCACCTTCGACTTCATCTCGATCTTGCCGCCGAGGTGCATGAGGAACGTGCGGTCGGACACCTTGTGGATGACGACGCCCTCGACGGCCTCGAGCTGGTCGACGATGGTCTGGGCGTGGTCGGTGTCCCTGGCGGCGCAGGTCACGTCGATGCGGAGCTTCTCATGGCCCGCGTTGCTGACGTCGAGGGCGGTGACGACACCTCCTGCCGACTCTACGGCGTGGGTGAGCTGGCTGACGGCCTTGCCGCCGGCCGGAACCTCGAGACGCACGGTGATGGAGTACGACACACTCGGGACGGTCGCCACGTCAATCGCTCCTTCGGGACTGACCAAGAATGTCCCCCATGATAGGGCTCCCCAGGTCAGTCGAGTGCCTCGGCCGCCGTGACGATCAGATCGACGCATGTCGGAACCGGGATCGTGGTGCTGTCGATCACCAGGTGATATCGGCAGGGGTCAGTCGGATCCACGCGGTAGAAGTGGCGCACGTACGACACCCTGGCGCGGTCGTTGTCCTCGATGATCCTGCGGGCGTCGCGCTCGCTCATCCCTCCGAGCGTGGCCGTCTGCCGGATCCTGCGCTTGACCGGCGCGTCCAGCCGGACGTGCAGCGCGCCCGGATGGTCGGCCAGCACCACGGCCCCCGCCCGGCCGAGGAAGACCCCGCCCTGGTCGCCGGCCATGTCCTTGAGCATGCGTTCGGTACGGCGGACGAACTCCTCGGGCGCGAGCGGCATCGCGCCCGGCACGTACATGTCCACGCCGCCGAAGGTGACCGTGGGCAGCCGCATCGCACCCGAGAGCAGCCTGCCCAGGCCGCGTTCAGCCCGGTCGTCGTGGGCCAGCGCCTCCTCCAGCGTGCAGCCCAGCTCCTGGGCCACGGCGCTGGGGATGGCGCGGTCGACGAAGGGCACACCGAGACGCTCCGCGACGGCCGGGCCGATCTGGCTGCCGGCCGTGCCGTATGTCGCGGATATGGTGACGACCCGCATACACCCAGGTTAGAACAGTGCGCTCGCCAAAGCTCTACGCGCTTTCGCCAAAGACGGATCGTCGGCCGGCAACGCGTCGAACAAGCCGAGCAGGTGCCGCCTGGCCTTGTCGCGCTCGTCGCCCGAGGTGCGCTTGACCACGGCGATGATGCGGGCGAACGCCTCGTCGACCGAGCCGGACAGCATCTCCAGATCGGCGGCGAGCAGGTGCGCGTCGATGTCGTCCGGGGCCTGCAGACGCCGCTGGACGTCCGCGGGGTCGACGCCCTCGGTGCGCTTGATCAGCCTGACGCCGGCGAGGCCCATCTTGGCGTCCTCGTCGCCGGGTGCGCGGGCCAGCAGGCGCTCGTAGGCCGCCGCCGCCGCGTCGAGGTCGCCCTTCTCGATGGCCTGCTCGGCGGCCACGATGTCGGGGTCGACCGGCGGCCCCGCGGGCTCCTCCGGCCCGCCGGGCGCCGTCTGGGGCCGGGCACCGGGGTTGGCCTGGTAGAACTGCTCGACCGCGCCCATCAGCTCGTCGAGCCAGCGGCGCACCTCCTGCTCGGGCAGCACCTGCTGGAAGCCGGTGACGGCCTGCCCCTGGAAGATCGCCAGCACGGTCGGCACGGCCTGCACGCGCAGCGCCTGGGCGATCTGCGGGCTGATGTCGACGTTGACCTTGGCCAGCACGGCCCTGCCGGCGAGCTCGCCGACCACCTTCTCCAGCACCGGGCTGAGCTGGGCGCTGCCCGGCGCCCTCGGCGACCACAGGTCGAGGACCACGGGCACGGTCATCGACCGGTCGATGACGTCGGTCGTGAACGTCTCCTCGGTCACGTCGACGACCGAGGCCGACGAGGCCGCCTGGGGACCCGCCGCCTCCCGCCGGGCCTGCGCCTCAAGGGCCTGCTTGCGCGCGCCCAGGTCAATCGCTCCGTAGAGTGACCCGGGCCTAGAGAAGTCCGCCATGCTCTTCATCTTGCCGCATCGTCGAGGCGACGAGTCACCCGCCGCCCTCCTGGAAGTCGCCCGCCGCCACCCTGAGGGTGCGCAGGTGGGCGAACATCTGGTGGAGTTCGTCCTCGGCGTACATCGTCAGGCCGAACTCGGCCTCCATCAGGTCGCGGGTGGCCCGCTCCACGACGTCCCTGCCGGCCTTGGTGATCTCGGCGAGCACACCGCGCCCGTCGCGCGGGTTGGGCAGCCGGATGACCAGACCGGACTTCTCCAGCCTGTCCACCGTGTTCGTGACGCTCGTGGGATGGACCATCAGCCGTTCGCCGATCTTCGACAGCGGGAGCGCGCCGGTCTTGCTGAAGGTCAGCAGGACGAGGGCCTCGTACCGGGCGAACGTCAGGTCGTACGGCTTGAGGAGCGCGTCGAGCTGCGACAGCAGGATCTGGTGCGCTCGCATGATCGAGGTCACCGCGGCCATGGCGGCGGAGGGCCCGAAGTGGGCACGCCAGCTCTCCGCGGCGCGGTCGATGGGGTCGAACGGCAGGTTGAGCGGCTTGGGCTGCGACACAGCGCATACGCTAGCGCGCCGGTCATCCCGGTTCGTCCGGTGACCTGGAGCGACAGGCATCCCCGCTTGACCAAGAATACGGACGTCAATCATCACGCTCAGTTATGGTTCTCGTACGCATGGTGACGCGGAAGCCAAGTCCATCGGCCTGTGGGGACGGGCCGGACTGACCGATTTCCGTCTTGCCGAGGGGCACGGGGGGTGCTTGATGAACGTCAACGGGGAAAAGGGTGCGTGAGCACGCGGGCGTTTCACGAGAGGAGCTGAAACACAGCGCGGCCGTCACGGTGGCCGTGCTCATGGCTCTCGGCCTGGTGGCGGCGTGGAACGTCCTGATACCCGGCGTGGACGCGTGGGAGAACATCGTGGCCGCGGTCATCGGCTCGCTGCGGATGACCGGGCCCGTGGCCGCGGCCTTCGCGGCCTGGGTGGCGCTGCGCAAGCGCAGGGCGTTGCGCGGGCGGTCGCTCACGACGTGGCGGGCGCTGAAGGCGCCGCTGGCGATCGTGGTGGTCGTGATGGGGTCGTTCGGGGCGACGGTGCTGGTGCTGGCGGTCAAGACGGTCCTCACCGACCAGGCGGGACGCCTGAGCCTGTCCGGTCTCGGGATGGGCATGGCGGGGCTGGCCCTGTACTCGGTGATCGGGTGGGTGGCGGGGTGGGTGCTGCCCAGGGCGTACACGCCGCCCCTGGCCGGGCTCGCCTGTTACGGATTGTTCTCGTGGCTGGCCGAGGAGCGCGGCTGGGCCGACAAGCTGGCGCCCGGCACCGGGGAGCCGTACGACCTGTTCCAGGGGTTGAGCGGGGCGCCGTTCTTCGACCAGACCATCTGGCTGCTCGGCCTCACGGCGGCGCTGCTGCTCGGCTGGGCGGCGCTGGTGACCAGGCAGGCGCTGGTGCTGGCGTGCGCGCTGCTGTCCGTGCTGGCGGCCGGGACGGGCGTGGCCCGGATGCTGGCCGAGCCGAAGCCGGCCGCGGCCGTGGACATCGCGTACAGCTGCCAGGACTGGCCGATCACGGTGTGTGTCCATCCGGGGATGCGGGCGGGGCTGACGGAGCTGGGCGCGACGTTCACGCAGATCGCCTCGCGGCTGGCGGGGACGCCCGCGGCGTTCACGCGGGTGGAGCAGCGGCCGCTGGAGGAGGAGCTGAAGCCGTCGAACGGGCTGGCGCCCATCCACGTGCCCGACCTCTCCGCGGGGTTCGCCGAGGAGGCCGCGTACGAGTACATCGAGTCCCTGGCCGCCCGCTGCCCGGGCACGGTGGCGGACGGCTACCGGGAGATCGTGATGGCGTGGCTGCGCGGCGAGCCGCTGCCCG
The DNA here is from genome assembly GCF_040654115.1 of Nonomuraea sp. NPDC050786. NCBI lineage: Bacteria > Bacillati > Actinomycetota > Actinomycetes > Streptosporangiales > Streptosporangiaceae > Nonomuraea > Nonomuraea sp. NPDC050786. The sequence goes on along the minus strand of NZ_JBFAHJ010000042.1, from coordinate 9,911 downwards.
GGGGCCCGCTGCCCGAGCACCAGTACGCGGCCTCCTGGTTCTCGTGGCTGAGCGAGCACCAGCGGAGGGAGTGGCTGCGGATGTTCTACAGCGACTTCCAGAACTGCGGGCTGTCGAGCACGCACTTCGGCGGAGGCCCGGCGCGGGCGCAGCTGGCGCCGTCGTCGGCCCGCCCGTCGCCGGAGTCGAGCCACGTGTATCCGGTGTACCCGGAGACCGAGGGCACGCCGAACTCGGCCCCCAGCACGTCCATGGCCGGCTTGGGATCCCCTACCGACTGACGGCCGGATTGGAAGATGTCACCTGACGGCTGGGAATGGTGATCGCCAGACGGGTAGTCATGCTCGCATGACGACTTCCCGTACGTCGCCGCCCGGGGTCACCTCCGAGCGGCGCCGCAGGTGGCGATATGTGGCGGGGCTCCTCGTCCTGGCGGTTCTGCTCGTCGTGGGCGGCCGCCTGGCCTGGACCTGGCTCAACCCGCTCGGCGAGCGGACCGTCGACCGCAGCCAGCCGGTGCTCCTGCAGTCGATCAAGGACCTGAGCCGTTTCGAGGCCGCGACCGGGAACTTCCAGGTCGTCGTGGACCTGGAGAAGGACGCCAACTTCCTGCCCGACGCGGTCAAGGGCACCCGCACGCTGTTCGTCGGGGCGGGCGGGGTGGACGCGTACGTGGACTTCTCCGGCCTGGCCACCGACGCGGTGACGGTCTCCGAGGACCGCACCCAGGCGACCGTGCGCCTGCCCCGGGCGCAACTGGAGAAGCCGAACCTGGACAACAGCCGGTCGTACGTGTACGCGCAGCAGCGCGGCCTGTTCGACCGGGTGCAGGACTTCCTGTCCGGATCGCCGAGTGATCAGCGGGAGCTGTACCTGCTGGCGGAGAAGAAGATCACCGAGGCGGCGGTGGCGAGCGACCTGCGGGCCCGCGCGGACGCCAACACCAAGGCGATGATGACGGGCCTGCTGAAGTCGCTCGGCTTCACCAAGGTCACGGTGAAGTACACGGACGAGCCCTAGCTCCCTACGGGTGCCTTAGTGCCCCTTGTGCACCCTCCTAAGTACCTCCCTATCTGCTCTTACGCCCCTAGATAAGGCATCCGCCCGATGTGGCGGGGAGGGCCTTAGGAGGAGTCTTAAGAGTGCAGGGAAGAAGAAGCACGAAACACAAGGGGACTCGGATGAACGCCGAACTCGAATACTCCGTCATGCAGTACCACGCCTCCGAACTCCGGCGGGCGGCCGCCGAGGAGCGGCGCGCGAGAGAGGCCAGCAGGGGCGCGCGGTCCGAGCGTCGCCACCGCTCGATCCTCGCCAAGTTCCTCTCCTCATGACCGCCCACAAGCAGCCCGGCCGCACCCTCCCTCGCGGCCGGGCTGAACAGCCCCCGTAAGGGGGGCGGCGTCACGGGTTCATGACGCGAGCGTCGCGATGCCCCGGTCCCTTCCTGGTGGGACCGGGGCATCGCGCTGTCCAAGGGCCTCCAGCTGCCGCACGACGCTGTCGAGGGGCGCGGAGGCGTCGATCTCATACGTCGCCGTGGCCCGCAACAGCGGCTCCACGAGGGCCAGGTCGCGAAGGACTGCCTCGCGGTGTCCGTCGAGCAGGGCGGTCATCGCGTCCTCGCGCCACACCCAGTCCGGCGACCCGTCGGGCGCCGTCACCCAGTGGCTCCATTCGTCGGTGTCGGTGTCGACGGTCCTGTGGCCGCGCGCGGCCAGGACCCTGAGCGTGGTCGACTTGCCCGTGCCCGACATCCCCGTAGCCAGGACCTTCGCCATGCGGCGAGACTAACCGGCCGGCACGGTGATGACGGCCTTGCCGCGCACCTGGCCGCGCAGCAGGAGACGGATGGCGTCAGGGGCCTCGCCCAGCGGGAACGTCCTGTCGATGACGGGCGTGAACGTGCCGGAGCCGGCCAGCTCCGCCAACTGCCGCAAGTCCGACTCCCGGGGGAAGGCGAAGACCACGCGGAGCCGCCGGCGGGCGAACGGCGCCAGCAGGGCGGTACGAAGCTGGCGGTCCAGCCCCGACAGCCATCGCCCGCCGCCTTCGCCGCCGACGATGACCAGCGTCCCCCGAGGGGTCAGGGCGCGACGGAGACGGTACAGCGGGCGGTTTCCCGCCGTGTCGACGATGAGGTCGTAACGGCGCGTCCCGTCGGCGAAGTCCTCGCGCGTGTAGTCGACGACCTCGGCGGCGCCGATCGACCGTACGAGGTCCGCCTTCGCCGCGCTGCACACCCCGGTGACCTCCGCGCCGAACGCCCTGGCCAGCTGCACCGCGTACGTCCCCACTCCCCCGCCGGCCCCGACGACCAGCACCTGCTGCCCCGCCCGCACCCGCCCCTTGTCGCGCAGTGCCTGGAGGGCGGTGATGGCCGAGGTCGGGATGGCCGCCGCCTGCTCGAAGGTGAGGTTTTCTGGGAGCGGCATGAGCCGGTCCTCGCGGGCGCACGCGTACTCGGCGAAAGCGCCGCCGCCACACGTGCCGAAGACGCGGTCGCCCGGCCGGAACCGGGTCACGTCCGCCCCCACCGATTCGACCGTGCCCGCGACGTCCGTGCCGAGCCCCTTGGTCTTGGGGGCGCGGAGCCCGATGGCCGGGCGCATCACGTACGGCACGCCCTCCATGAGATGCCAGACGCCCATGTCGAGGCCCGCCGCGTGCACGCGTAACAGGACGTCGCGCGGGCCGGGGACCGGGGGCGCGGTGTCCACATATTTCAGGACGTCGGCGGGCCCGTACGTGTCGTGAACGATGGCTTTCATGACGCTTCTCCGTCCGGATACTGGAACACGTCATCGAGCGGGACCCCGAACACCCGCGCGATCTGGAACGCCATCTCGAGCGACGGCGAGTAGCGGCCCTGCTCGATGGCGATGACGGTCTGGCGCGTCACCCCGACTCTCTCCGCCAGCTCCGCCTGCGTCATCTCACCGTGGGCGAACCGCAGGGCCCGGATCGAGTTGGTGACCTTGGTGGGCTTCACCATGACGGCAGGCCCCGGCGGTAGGCGACGATCTTCAGCACGGATCCCAGGACGCTCGACAGGACGAAGGCCAGATAGATCACGTTCGCGATCCAGAAGTGGTCCACCTCGGCCATCGCCATCCCCAGCGCCGCGACGCCGCCCAGCACGAGGCACCACTGTCCGGTGTACTCGCCGTACCGATGGATCTCTCTGTCGCGCTGGTCCTTCTTGCCGATGTCCTTGGGGGAGGCCATCGAGACCGCGATGTTCAGCACGATCGTCGCCACAATCGCGCTCCCGACGCTCCACAGCAGCGTGGCCGCGTACGGCGCCTCGGCGAGGGGGACGCCCCGGGCCCTGCCCAGGATGATCGCGATGTAGGTGCCGTACGCGCAGGCCGAGACCACCGCCATGATCCACGCGCGTTTCTCTTCGGGTGCCATGCCTCGAATGTAAAACAACTCCGACTTGATGTCTAGAATTCTTTACATCACACGGCCGCAGAAAGGGCGGCCGGATGACCCGACCGCCCTACCGGCTCCTATCGCTACCGCTTGGGGACGGTGATGAGCAGGGCGTCGCCCTGGCCACCGCCGCCACACAGGCCCGCAGCGCCGAGACCGCCGCCCCTCCGCCTCAGCTCGTACGCCAGCGTCAGCACGATCCGCGCGCCCGACGCCCCGATCGGGTGGCCCAGGGCTATGCCGCCCCCGTTGACGTTCACCTTGTCGAGGGGGACGCCCAGCTCCTTGACGGACTGCAGGACGACGCTGGCGAAAGCCTCGTTGATCTCCACCAGGTCCAGGTCGCCGGCCGTCACGCCCTGCTTGGCCATCGCCTGCTTGATGGCGTTGGCCGGCTGGGACTGCAGGGAGGCGTCGGGGCCCGCCACGTTGCCGTGCCTGCCGATCTCGGCCAGCCACTCCAGGCCCAGCTCTTCCGCCTTGGACTTCGACATGACCACCACGGCGCACGCCCCGTCCGAGATCTGCGAGGCCGAGCCCGCCGTGATGGTGCCGTCCGCCGCGAAGGCCGGGCGGAGCCTGGCGAGGGTCTCCGGGGTCGTGTCGCCGCGTACGCCCTCGTCCTCGCGGACGATCAGCGGCTCGCCGCGGCGCTGCGGGATCTCCACGGGGACGATCTCGTCCTCGAAGACGCCGTTCTTGATGGCGGCGGCGGCCAGCTGGTGGGAACGGGCCGACAGGGCGTCCTGCTCCTCGCGGCCGATGCCGAGCCGGGCGTTGTGACGCTCCGTCGACTCGCCCATCGCGCACTGGTCGAACGCGCAGAACAGGCCGTCGTGAGCCATCGAGTCCACGACGTCCGAGCCGCCGTACTTGACGCCCTTGCGCAGGCCGGGCAGGAGGTGGGGGGCGTTGGTCATCGACTCCATGCCGCCGGCCACCACGATGTCGAACTCGCCCGCGCGGATGAGCTGGTCGGCCAGCGCGATGGCGTCGAGGCCCGACAGGCAGACCTTGTTGACGGTGATGGAGGGGACGGTCATCGGGATGCCCGCCTTGACGGCGGCCTGGCGCGAGGGGATCTGCCCCGCGCCGGCCTGGAGGACCTGGCCCATGATGACGTACTCGACCGCTTCCGGCGCCACTCCGGCGCGCTCCAGCGCCGCCTTGATGGCGATGCCCCCGAGCTCCACCGCCGGCAGCCCGGACAGGGATCCCAGGAGTTTGCCGATGGGGGTGCGAGCTCCGGCCACGATGACGGAACTGGACATGACAACGGCCTCCTACGCTCACGTCGGGTTCTTTGACACCATACCCACGAGTAGGCGGACGCCGGCTATGGAGGTGAACCACACATGTTCATGCGGATCGACCACATCGGGATCGCGTGCAGGAACCTCGAAGAGAAGATCGCGTTCTTCTCGGAGACGTTCGAGCTGACCGTCGTGGCACGGGAGGTGAACGAGGAGCAAGGCGTCAAAGAGGCCATGCTGCACATCGCCGACGGCGAAGGCGGGGGCTCCTACATCCAGCTTCTGGAGCCTCTCTCGGACGACTCCCCCGTGGGGAAATTCCTCGCCAAGCGGGGGGAGGGCGTCCACCACGTGGCATTCGGCGTGGCCGATGTACACGACGCCATGGCTAAGATCAACGAGAAGGGTGTGAGGCTGCTGGACGAGCGTCCCCGGCACGGGTCGATGGGCTCGCAGATCGCGTTCCTGCACCCCAAGGACGTGGGGGGAATGCTGACAGAGTTGGTCCAGGCGGCCGAGCACTAGAAATGGGACAAAAAGCGCATATGTAACTAGTCACGCAGAAAGTTGGACGGGGCTTCGCAGGCGGCACCAGCGGAGTACGCTTGACCTTCCACCGGACATGGAGCCTGCCGCGAGGCACAGGCTCCTGGATCGGATGCCCCGAACCCCCCGTCCGGCCCGTGTAGCCGTCTCGACAACCCAGGATCGAGCCTCCATGCAGTCCGACATCGACGCCCAGCTCAACAACTTCTTCGAAGACGCCCCAGCACGCGAGTTCGACGTGGTGCTCCGTGGTTACGACCGGCATCAGGTCCACGATCACCTGAAGCAGCTCGACGGAGAGCTTCGCCAGGCCCGCGAGCAGGTCACGAGCCTGCAGCGCGATCTGTCCGACTCCCAGCGCCAGCTGCAGGAGCAGGAGCGCCCGACCTACTCCGGCCTCGGCGCCCGCATCGAGCAGCTGCTCCGCCTGGCCGAGGAGCAGGCCACCGAGCTCGTGCAGGCCGCCAGGTCCGAGGCCAACGAGATCAAGGCCGCCGCCAAGGTCGAGGCCGCCGACCTGCGCGCCGCCGCCGAGGCGGAGGCCGCCGAGAAGCGCGCCCAGGCCACTCGCGAGAGCGACGAGATGCGCTCCGCCGCCGAGCGGGACGCCGATGAGATCCGCTCCACCGCGCGCCGCGAGGCCGACGAGCTGACCAACACCACCGAGCGCGAGGTCGCCAAGCTGCGGGCCACGGCCGACCACGAGGTGGCGGAGAAGCGGGCCGACGCCGAGCGCGAGATCGCCAAGCTCCGCACCACCACCGAGCGCGAGGTCGCCCAGCTGCGCGCCTCGACCAAGCGCGAGCGCGACGAGGTGCTCACCACCGCCAAGCGGCAGGCCGACGAGATGCGCGCGCAGGCCCAGCGGGTGCTGGAGGAGTCCGAGGCCAAGCGGGCGCAGGACGAGGCCGAGTTCGAGATCCAGCTCGCCTCCCGCCGCGAGGAGGCCGAGCGCCAGGAGGCCGAGCGCCACGCCACGGCGCAGGCCGCCACGCAGAAGCTGGTCGCCGAGGCCGAGCAGCGGGCCGCCACCGCCGAGTCGCGGGCCACCAAGGCCACCCAGCAGGCTGAGCAGACCCGCCGCGAGGCCGACCTGCACGCCAAGCAGCTCGTCGCGAACGCGCGCAAGAGCGCCGAGACCATCGTGACCGAGGCCAAGTCGAGCGCCGAGACGATCGTCACCGAGGCCAAGACCGAGGCCGAGCGCACCCGCACGGCGATGCAGCGCCAGGTCGACGAGCTCACCCGCCAGCGCGACAGCATCACCAGCCACCTGGCCCAGCTGCGCCAGCTGCTCGGTGGCGCCGCCCTGCCGGGCATGGAGCCGGAGCCCGCGGTCACGGCCGCCCCGCCGAAGCCCGCGCTCGCCGCGCCCTCCGTCGTCGAGGCCCCGGCGCCCGCCCCCAAGGTGGAGACCAAGTCCGAGGACGACGCCGAATGGTGGCAGGAGTAGCGGCCGGGTCTGACCACGGGGCTGCACACGGGGACTGAACAGCAGGTAAGAGAGAGCCTGGCGACCTGATGGTCGCTAGGCTCTCTCTTTGCATCAGCTTGTACGAGGTTTGCCGTCGGCCTTCCCTGGGAGTCACCTTGTCCGCGGACACCGAGCCCACCACCGAGCCCGAGTCCACTGCCGGACCCACCGCCGGATCCACCGCCGGATCCACCGCCGGACCCACCGCCGGATCCACCGCCGCCGCGGAGCGTCCGAAGGCCGCGGAGAGCCGGGCTCAGGAGGGCGACGACGCCGCGCAGCCGTACGGACTGCCCGGGAAGCCGCTCGCCCGGGGTCCCTTCCTGTTCGGGCTGGTCGGCGGGCTCGGGGTGCTGACGGCGATCGCGATCGCCCAGATGGTCGTCCAGTCGCTGAGCACGATCATCCTGGTCGTGGTCGCGATGTTCCTCGCCGTCGGCCTGAACCCGGCCGTCGAGTCCCTGCAGCGGCGCGGCCTGGCCAGGCGGGGCGCGATCTCGATCGTGTTCGCCGGGGTCATCGTGGCGTTCGCGCTGTTCGGCCTGGCCGTGGTGCCGCCGGTGAGCCAGCAGCTGTCGGAGTTCGTCGCGGCGGTGCCCGGCTACGTCGCCGAGCTCGGCAAGAACCCCACGTTGCACCAGCTCGACGCGGACTACCAGATACTGGCGCAGCTCAAGACGTTCGTGACGACCACGCTGGGGCCCTCGCTCGCCACCGGGATCATGGGCGCGGGGCTCGTGGTGCTGAACGGCGTGTACACCACGGTGACGCTGCTGGTGCTCATGCTCTACTTCCTCGGCTCCCTGAACACGATCAAGGGTTACCTGCTCAAGCTCGTGCCGGCCTCCCGCAGGGAGCGGACGCGGGCGATCAGCGAGGAGATCCTCACCGGCATCGGCGGGTACGTCGCGGGCAACGTGCTGATCTCGGTCATCGCGGGCGTCCTGGCCTGGATCTTCCTGTCCGTCGCAGGCGTCCAGTACGCGCTCGCGCTCGCCCTCGTCGTGGCGCTGACGGACCTGATCCCGCTGGTGGGCGCCACGCTCGGCGCGGTGCTCGTGACCGGCGTCGCGTTCCTGCAGTCGGTGCCCGCCGGCATCGCCTGTGCGATCTTCTTCCTGGTCTACCAGCAGGTCGAGAACTACTTCATCTACCCGAGGGTGATGAAGCGCTCGGTGGACGTGACGCCGGCCGTGACGGTGATCGCCGCGCTGTTCGGCGGCGCGCTGCTGGGCATCGTCGGCGCGCTGCTGGCCATCCCGGTGGCCGCGGCGATCTCGCTGATCATCCGCGAGGTCGTGGTGCCGCGCCAGGATCGCGTCTGAGGCCCCTCGGGAAAAGGGGCGTCGTCCCGCACCCGCCGTACCCGAACGAGCCGCCACACTCCGGCTGAGGTCCCTGGAGGAGCACGCTCGCCGGGTGGGTGGTCAGGGGCGGGAGCCGCCGAGGTCGGTGTCGAGGAACTCGGTCACCGCCGCGTTGAACGCCTCGGGCTGCTCGACGGCGCTCAGATGGCCGGCCTTCGGGATGATCTCCAGCCGCCCGTCGGGCACGGCCCGCACCATCGCCTCGGCCTCGGCGGGCGGCGCCAGCTCGTCCTCCTCCCCCACGACGGCGAGCAGCGGCACCTTCAGCGTGCTCAGCGTGTCGAAGGAGTCAGGCCGGGCGGCCATGGCCCGCTGCGCCCAGGCGACGGCGCCCGGCGGCGCGGACTGCACCAGCCCCTTGACCCGCCCGAACACCATGGCCCGCCGCTCCTTGGTCGTCGGCCCGATGAGCCCGGGAAGCACCTCGCTGACCAGCACGTCGCTGCCGTCGGCGAGCACGGCCTGGGCGATGCGTTCCCTGTTGTCCCGCGCCGCGGGCGGGTCGGCGCCGGCCTTGGTGTCGGCCAGGATCACACCGAGCACCCGGTCGGCGTGGCGGCGGCAGAACGCCATGGTCACGTAGCCGCCCATGGACAGCCCGCCGACCACCGCCCTGTCGATGCCCTCGTCGTCGAGCAGCCTGGCGACGTCGTCGGCCATCAGGTCGACGGAGGGCTCATCGTCGCCCAGCCGTGACCCGCCGAAGCCGCGCAGGTCTGGTGTGATGACCCGGCACGCCTTGGCCAGCCCTTCCCGCTGGGCCAGCCACATGGCCGACGACAGCGGGAACGCGTGAAGCAGCACAACCGGGAGCCCGGTCCCGGACGATCTCGTGTAGAGCTGCACGGACCACACGGTAACCCGGTTCAGGGCGCCAAGCACTCAATGTCGCATGCCGATATCACCCATAACGCTGACCGCTTCCGTAAAAACAGTCATAAAGACCTATATGGCGGTGGCGCCGCCGTCCACGAACAGCACCTGACCCGTCATGTACGCCGAAGCCGGACTGGCCAGGAAGACGGCCGGCTGAGCCATCTCCTCCACCGTCCCCCAGCGCCGCATGGGCACACCGGCGACCGTGGCGGCCCCGGCGCTCTCGTCCTCCCAGAGGTTGCGGTTGAGGTCGGTGGCCGTCCACCCAGGGCACAGGGCGTTGACCCGGACCCCTGTCTGGGCCCACTCCACGGCCAGCGTCTTCGTCAACGCCACCAGCCCGGCCTTGGCGGCGGCGTAGGGCGCCAGGAAGGGCGCGCCGAGCGCCGCCACGGAGGCCACGTTGATGACCGTGCCCTCGCCCCGCGCCAGCAGGTGGGGGGCGACCGTGTGGCAGACGATCATGGCCGAGTCGAGGTTGAGGCGCATGAGCTTGTCCCATCCCGACAGCCGCAGGTCCTTGAACTCGACCAGGAAGTTGGAGCCGCCCGCGTTGTTGACCACGATGTCGAGGTGCCCGAGCCCGTCGATCGCCGCCGCCACGGCCCCGGTGGCGGCGTCGCGGTCGGTGAGGTCGGCGGGGATGACGACCGCGCGCCTGCCGCGCGCCTCGACCTCCTTGGCCACTTCCGCCAGGGCCTCGGCCGACCGGGACACGAGCGCCACGTCGGCCCCCGCCTCGGCGTACGCGAGCGCGATGGCCCGCCCGATCCCCTTCGACGCCCCCGTGACCAGAGCGTTCTTACCGGTGAGAGCAAACGCGTCCACAGTGCCTCCTCGCTCGAAACCGAACAAGATTCTACGGATTGCGCGACGCCAGTGCGAGGGCGGCCCTTATGACCGCAAACGCCACCGGCGCGGGGCCACGAAGGCCCCCCGCCCACAGGAGGGGGGCTG